>NZ_JBMDJU010000030.1:0-48469 GCF_057809355.1 Pseudomonas sp. FG29
GATGGAGTGAGCGAACCCTGGCGCAGCCAGGGCCGGATGAACGGGCGGAGGGTTTGGTTACTTTGCCCGCAAAGTCACTCGCCCGGGAGGGCGAAACCAAAGGCATCAACAAAAACGCGGCAATCCGGAACAAACATCCCAACAACCAGCAAGCCAACACAAACTTGCCAGTCCAGTTTCAACCAAGCACTTACCCCTAAAGCGCAGAAAAGCCCATCTATGGCTTCCCCGTATAAGGCTTAGCGCAGCCAGCTATCCAGCAGCCCCGGCAGCTCGGAAAGGCTGGTGATCTGCGCATCCGGCGTGCCCTGGCCTTCCCAGGTTAGCCCTCGCGGATTGAACCAGATGGCGCGCATGCCGGCCGCCTGGGCCCCAGCGATGTCGTCGCTGGGGTGATCGCCGATATGCACGGCGCGCTCGGCAACCACACCGCCCGCGCGGCTGAGCGCCTCGCGGAAGGGCTTCGGATCGGGTTTACCCACGCCCAGTTCCTCGGCGCACAAGGCAAACTGGAAATACTCGGCCAGGCCCAGGCGGCGTACGTCGGCATTGCCATTGGTGATCACCCCGAGCAGGAAGCGCTCGGCCAGTGCCTCCAGCGTCGGATGCACCTCGGCGAACAGCTCCACCTGATGGCGCGCGCTGAGAAACACCTGAAAGCCGGCCTCGGCCAGTGCCTGTGCCTCGCCGTGTGGATAACCGGCGTCTTCCAGGGCGTGGAACAGAATGCGTCGGCGCAGCTCGCTGAGCCGATGCTTGAGCATCGGCTCGACTTCGAGCAAGCGGCTGCGCACGGCCCAGAGGTGCTCGATCGGCACTCCACCGAGACGGGGGGCATGCAGCGCCAGCCAGTTGCGCAGAGCGGCTTCGGCGTCCTGTATCACCGGGGTGACGTCCCACAGGGTGTCGTCGAGGTCGAAGGTGATCAAGTCGATGCTCATTCGCTACCGCCTTTGCGCTTGGCGCGTGGATGGGCCTGGTCGTAGACGTTGGCCAGATGCTGGAAGTCCAGGTGGGTGTAGATCTGTGTGGTGGCAATATCGGCGTGGCCGAGCAGCTCCTGCACGGCGCGCAGATCCTGCGAGGATTCCAGCATATGGCTGGCGAAGCTGTGGCGCAGCATGTGTGGATGCAGGTGCTGGCCCAGCTCGCGCACGCCGGCCTGGCGTACGCGCAGTTGCACTGCTCGTGGCCCGAGGCGGCGGCCCTGCTGGCTGATGAATACCGCGCCATCGCTCGGGTTGGCCAGTTTGCGCAGCGGCAGCCAATGCTCCAGCGCCTGGCGCGCCAGGCTGCCGACCGGCAGTTCGCGCACCTTGTTGCCCTTGCCGCGCACACGCACCAGGCCGGCGGGCAGGTCAAGGCCGTTGAGGTCGAGACCGACCAGCTCGGACAGGCGCAAACCGGAGGAATAGAACAGTTCGAGCATGGCCTGGTCGCGGCGGGCAATGAAGTCGTCCTCCACGGCGCCGTCGAGCAACTGCGCGCTGCGGTCGGCATCCAGGGTGCGCGGCAGGCGGCGTTCGCGTTTCGGCGGGCTGAGGCCGGTGGCCGGGTCGTGGCGGCACAGGCCTTCACGCAGCAGGTATTGATAGAGGCCGCGGGTGGCCGAGAGCAGTCGTGCCAGGCTGCGGCTGGATAGGCCCTGCTGATGCAGGCGAGCGATCAGGCGGCGCAGGTTGCGGGTATCCAGTGCGGCCCAGTCGCTCAGGCCTTCTGCTTCGCAGAAGGCCTGCACCTTGGCCAGATCGCGGCGATAGCCATCGAGGGTATGCACCGACACCTGGCGCTCGCGGCGCAGGTGTTCGAGGTAGGCATCAAGGTGGGTTTCAAGTGTCACGTGTCGGGCTCCGAGCGGGCCGAAGGTGGATGAGCCTCATCATCCACCCTACACGACCTAGCAGGCTGTTGAAAAACTACCTGCGTTGCCATTGCTGCGTTAAAAACAGCCTCAAAATGCTCATTTACAACACGTAAACTGCGCTTTTTCGGCTGTTTTTGCCTTGCACTGGCTGCCTCGCCTACGTTTTTCAACGGCCTGCTAGCGTACCGAACGCAGCGGGGTAGAGAAGCCTGGCAGAACGCGCGCCAGCACTTCGGCGATATAGCCGAGGAACAGCGTGCCCAGCGAACTCTTGTAGTGCTGCGGGTCGGCGCTGCCGATGGCCAGGACGCCATGCAGGCCTTGATGACTGAGGCTGACCACCGCTGCTGAACCGACCTGGTTGGCCTCGTCCTTGCCGAACAGGAACTCCAGCTCGTGCGGGCGCAGCACGCCGCAGATGGTCTTGCCGCCGCTGAGCAGGCCGCCGATCTGCTGGTGCGCTTCGGCCGAGCTGACCGAGCGACCGACTGGCAAGCGGTTGTCGCTGAACAGGATCAGGCCGACGAAGGGCACCTGGAACTCATGACGCAGGCTGTCTTCGACGATGCCGACCACTTCCTCCAGGCTGCCGGCATCGAGCAAATCGAGTACCAGACGACGGGTCTTGTCGAACAGGCGGTCGTTGTCGCGCGCTACATCCATCAGTTGGCCGAGACGATGACGCATCTCGATGTTGCGTTCGCGCAGCAGCTTGACCTGGCGCTCGACCAGCGACACGGCATTGCCGGGCTGATGGGGAATGCGCAGCTCGGGGATGAGTTCTTCATGGTCGATGAAGAACTCCGGGTGCAGGCGCAGGTAGGCGGCGACCGTCTCCGAGTCGAGCGTCTTGGGCGTGTCCTGCTGGTCGGTCATAGACGAACCTGTCCTTCGTAAACGCGGGCGGCGGGTCCGGTCATCATAACGGGATGGCCTTCGCCTGCCCACTCGATGAACAGCCGGCCACCGGGCAGTTCCAGTTGCACGGGCGAATCCATCCAGCCCTGGCGAATCGCTGCGACCGCTGCGGCGCAGGCGCCGGTACCGCAGGCCTGGGTTTCCCCGGCGCCGCGTTCCCATACGCGCAGGCGCGCCTGCTTGCGGCTTTGTACCTGCAGGAAACCGACGTTGACCCGTTGCGGGAAGCGCGGGTGATGTTCCAGCTTCGGTCCGAGCGTATGCACCGGTGCCTCATCGACATTGTCGACGCGCAGCACGGCGTGGGGATTGCCCATCGACAGTGCGGCCAGCTCGACGCTCTGGCCGTCGACCTCGACGCGATAACTGAGTGCGGCCTGTTCGGCCTGGAACGGCACCTGTTCCGGCTGCAGACGCGGGGCGCCCATGTTGACGCAGACCTGGCCGTCGTTCTGCACGCGCAGTTCGATGATGCCGCTCTTGGTTTCTACGCGAATGACCTTCTTGGTGGTCAGGCGCTTGTCCAGCACGAAGCGGGCGAAGCAGCGCGCACCGTTGCCGCATTGCTCTACTTCCGAACCGTCGGAGTTGAAGATGCGGTAGCGGAAGTCGACATCCGGATGGCTCGGCGGCTCGACGATCAGCAACTGGTCGAAGCCGACACCGGTGTGGCGGTCGCCCCATTGCTTGGCATGCTTGGGCTGCACGTGGGCGTGCTGACTGATCAGGTCGAGCGCCATGAAGTCATTGCCCAGGCCGTGCATCTTGGTAAAGCGCAATAGCATGGCTTTACCCTCAATCTGGCAGCAGGCTTTCGCCGGCGTAGAGCTCTTGAACGGTTTCGCGACGACGCACTTCGAATGCCTGCTCGCCATCGACCAGCACCTCGGCGGCGCGGCCGCGGGTGTTGTAGTTGGAGCTCATGACGAAGCCATAGGCACCGGCCGAGCGCACGGCCAGCAGGTCGCCTTCGGCGAGCACCAGTTGGCGATCCTTGGCCAGGAAGTCGCCGGTCTCGCAGATCGGCCCGACCAGGTCGTAGTTGCGCGCTTCGCCGTCACGTGGCTGCACCGGCGACACGTCCATCCAGGCCTGATACAGCGCCGGGCGGATCAGGTCGTTCATCGCGGCATCGATGATGGCGAAGTCCTTGTGTTCGGTGTGCTTGAGGTATTCCACCTGGGTCAGCAGCACGCCGGCATTGGCGACGATGAAGCGGCCCGGCTCGAATACCAGCGACAGGTCACGACCGGCCAGGCGCTTGCGCACGGCGGCGATGTAGTCACCTGCCAGCGGCGGCTGCTCATCGCGGTACTGCACGCCGAGGCCGCCACCGAGATCCAGGTGCTTGATGGTGATGCCGCGTGCGGCCAGCTTATCGACCAGCAGCAGCAGGCGATCCAGGGCGTCGAGGAAGGGTTCGAGGGTGGTCAGCTGCGAGCCGATATGGCAGTCGACGCCGATCACGTCCAGGTTCGGCAGCTCGGCGGCGCGGGCGTAGACCGCCTCGGCCTGCTCGATGTCGATGCCGAACTTGTTTTCCTTGAGACCGGTGGAGATGTACGGGTGAGTGCCGGCGTCCACGTCCGGGTTGACCCGCAGCGAGACCGGCGCCTTGACGCCCAGTTCGGCGGCGACCTTCTGCAGGCGCTCCAGCTCGACGCTGGATTCGACGTTGAAGCAGTGCACGCCGACTTCCAGGGCGCGGCGCATGTCGTCGCGGCTCTTGCCGACGCCGGAGAAAACGATGCGGCTCGGTTCGCCACCGGCGGCCAGCACGCGCTCCAGCTCACCGCTGGAAACGATGTCGAAGCCGGCGCCGAGGCGCGCCAGGACGTTCAGCACACCGATGTTGGAGTTGGCCTTGACCGCGAAGCAGACCAGGTGCGGCATGCCAGCCAGGGCATCGGCATAGGCACGGTACTGCCCTTCGATGTGCGCGCGGGAATAAACGTAGGTGGGCGTGCCGAAGCGCTGGGCCAGCGCAGACAAGGCAACGCCTTCCGCGAACAGCTCACCGTCGCGGTAGTTGAAGGCTTCCATGGTGGGCTCCTGTCAGAGTTCGAAACGGTCTCGGCTGTTGCCGGCTTTTTCGTCGCCCGGCATGTACAGCGGGCCTTTCTGGCCGCAGCCGGCCACCAGGCAGACAACGGCGAGGAGCGCGAGGGTCAGTCGCTTCATGGGACAGTCCTTGAAAAAAGCGTGAATTGCGCCGGAGTATACCGACCACCCGCGACCTTGCCTATGCGCCGAGCGCCCGTCCGGCGGGGGCTGGCCGAATCGGCCGGGTACAGGGGTTGCGATCGAGGAGACTGGATGGAACATCCCGCGACACTGGCCGGCTCGGTCTCTGTGGCTTACCTGCAGGGGCTGGTCGAACACCTGGAGCGTCATGGCGTCGCCGCGCCGGCGCTGCTCGCCCGTGCGCGGCTGACGCCCGCGCTGTTGCAGCAGCGGGAGCGGCGCGTCGCTGCCAGCGCTTACCTGCAACTGCTCGGCGAGGGCTGCCGGCTCAGTGGTGACGATTGCCTCGGCCTGCACCTGGGTGAGGCCGTGCGCCCCGGTTACTACGGTGTGCTCGGTCATCTGGTGATGAGTTGCGCCACCTTGGGTGACGCACTGCATCGCCAGGCACGCTACGCCTCGCTGGTCGGCAGCCTGGGGCGCGTAGGTTTGGACGACGAGCCGTCACGCGCCGGCTGCGAAGCTTTGGTGGCGCATAGCTGGGCGCCGTTTCTGGTGCAGCAGCAACGGCAGGTCAGCGAGGAGACCCTGGCCGGTTGGGTCAGTTTCGGTCGCTGGATCACCGGCCTGGACATTCCGCCGACCGAAGTGCGCTTTCGTCACGCTGCGCCGGCGGATGTTTCCGAGCACCAGCGCATCTTCCGCTGCCCGGTGCTGTTCGAACAGGCTGACAACGCGCTGGTGTTCCCCAAACGGCTGCTGAGCCTGCCCCTGAGCCAGGCCGATGCGCAGGTGCGGGCGATGTTCGAAGGCTATGCCGAGCGCCTGCTCGCCGAACTCGATCAGGGCCGCAGCGTGCTCGACCGTGCGCGCCTGATACTGGCCCAGCAACTGCCGGAGCAGGGTGCCGATCTGCAGGCCATCGCCAGCGCTCTGGCGCTCAGTCCGCGCACTCTGCAAAGACGCCTGGGTGAAGCCGGCCTGTCGTTCAGCCAGTTGGTCGACGAAACCCGCCAGCAACTGGTGCTGCACGCCTTGCATGAGCCGTCCCTGGATCTGGGCGAGATCGCCTTTCGCGTCGGCTTCAGCGAGCCGGGTTCATTGCTCAGGGCCTTTCGTCGCTGGACGGGAACGACTCCGGGCGAGTACCGTCGCCACCTTGGCGCCTAGGCGGTGGATCATGGCCTGGCGTTTTCGCCTATTTTTGCAGTCGTTGCACCGAGTGAGGACACCCCGATGAGCCTGAGCGAAGCCCGCTTCCACGATCTGATCGATGCCACCCAGCAAGCGGTCGAGGACATCTTCGACGACAGCGGCCTGGACGTTGACCTGGAAAACAGCGGGGGCGTGCTGACCGTGCGCTTCGAGAACGGCACGCAGTTGATCTTCAGTCGCCAGGTACCGATCCGCCAGCTTTGGGTGGCAGCCCGTTCGGGCGGTTTCCACTTCGACTACGACGAGGCCGAGCAGCATTGGATCTGCGACACCAGCGAAGAGCTGCTGAGCGAGATGCTCACCCGTTTCGTGGTCGAGCAGGCTGGCGCCGAGCTTGAGTTCGATGAGCTCTGAACCGCAGTCGCCGGCCTCACCCTGCCGGCGGCAGTGCTGCCTGGACGATCACGACATCTGCATCGGTTGCGGGCGCAGCCTGCAGGACATTCTCGACTGGGGCGCTGCCGATGCGCAGCGGCGCCGGCAGATCTGTCAGGCCGCCGAAGCGCGCCTGCGCTCGCGTAGATCGCCGAGCTGACCTGGCAGTCTTGTTTATTCGGCCAGCTGTGTTACGGTCGGCAAAACGTTGTGAAACCCCGTCTCCAAGACGGGGTTTTGCTTTTTTGAGCCATGGAATCCGTTCGCTACAGTAGAGCCGACGCGTAGTCGGCCATGGACGGTTTCTCACGCAAGGAGTCTGCCCGGCATCATGAACAGCGCACCCGCCATCACCATCACCCGTCTCGATCTGCAGCGCCTGGAGCGTCTGCTGGACTCGCTGGAGGACTTCGGCCCAGGCGCCGAAGCGCTGGAGAAAGAGCTGGCCCGGGCGCAGGTCGTGGGCCATGACGAAGTGCCGTCCGGCGTGGTGACCATGAATTCGCGCGTGCACTGCCGTGAGGAAAGCAGCGGCAAGGACTATCACCTGACCCTGGTTTATCCACAGGATGCCGGCGGCGAAGGCAAGGTCAGCATTCTTGCCCCTGTCGGCAGCGCGTTGCTGGGCCTTTCCGTCGGCCAGCATATCGATTGGCCGGTGCCGAGCGGCAAGCAGCTCAAACTGACCCTGCTGGCCGTGGAGTATCAGCCGGAGGCGGCGGGCGAGTACGACCGCTGACGAGCGGCTGCATCTGAACTAGAGTGAGGTCTCGCGCCATTGGCAAGGAGGCCTCGCCGTGCCCAGTCTTCCCCTCTACTTTCCGCCCAGTTGTTCGCGTGCCGATGCGTTGCAATGCGCCGATCTGGTCATGCTCGCCTATGACCAGTACGCCCAGTGGCAGACGCAAAAGCGCCCACGCCTGCCCGCGAACTTCCATTGGCAGTTGCCGAACCGGCCCGGCTGGCAGTTTTCCGCGCCGATCTGGAGCGTCCTCAGCGAGTGGCACCTGTTCAACGAGTCGGAGCCTTTCGGCTTCGCCGCGCGCGACCCGCAGGGCGATTGCTATCTGGTGTTTCGCGGCACCGAGTCGGTGCAGGACTGGCTCGATGATCTCGACCTGGATCAGGCCGACTACCCCTGGCAGGCCGATGCCGGCCCGGTGCACGACGGCTTCCTCAAGCTCTATACCTCGCTGCGTGACCAGGCCTTGCTGGCGCTGGACGACCTGCAGCCGCAGGCGCGGCTATGGGCCTGTGGGCACAGCCTGGGCAGCGCCTTGAGCAGCCTGGCGGTGCCGGATCTGCGCCGGCGCTGGCCGGTGTTGCCGCTGCAGCACTACAACTTCGCCAGCCCGCGCCTGGCTTCGCCCGCCTTTGCCCGCTACTACAACGACCTGGCCGTGCCCACCTTGCGTCTGGTCAACGACAGTGACCTGGTGCCCGAGGTGCCGCCAGCGGACAGTGATCGCTGGTTGTATCAGCATCTGGGCGTACCGGTGACCTTTACCGCCAGCTATGCCGGCGTCGCCGACAATCACAGCATGGGCGATTGCTACCTCTACGCCCTGTTGCACCCCGAAGCGCCGATGCGCGGCTAGCAGGTCGTTTTCACGGCCTGCTAGGCCTGCTGCAGCGCGGCGTTGAGTGCATCTTCCAGTTCGCTCTTGTAGCGCAGGTAGTGCACCGTTTGCGCCTGCTGCCCGGCCAGCACGGCGGACAGGTCGAGGTCGGTGATGTAGCACGGATAGCGTTCGCCGCCCGAGCGCTGGGCCAGGATGTGCTGCGCCACCGAGCGATAGAGGTCGCGACCGTACTCCAGCTCGGAAAATTCGCGGTGGTTGCAGTACAGGGTGACGTGGCGCTGGCGGCCGTCGCCTGGCTCGACAATGGCTTGCACGTCGTAGAACGGGTGGCTGATGGGCGCCTGCGGTGGCACCCGCCGCTCTACGCTCTGGGCGCGCAGCGGCGCATCGGGTTGCAGTTGGTAATAGAGCACCTCCAGCGGCATGTCGCTGCTGCTGAAATCGTCCAGCGGCAACTGGGCGTTGCGCCGGTACAGCAGTGATTGCAGGAAACGCTGCAGCGGGGTGAGCAGGCTCTGCTCGTCACGATAGGGCAGGCGCCTACGCCAAAGTGCGTTGTGCTCGTCGAGGACGGTCAACTCGGCCTCGCCGCTCTGCTCGTTCACGCGGTAGAACACCTGGATGGTCTGAGGCCGGCCCAGTGGCAGGATCAGCGCCAGATCCGTGCCTTCCAGCGCGTAGCGGTCGAGGTTCAGCGGGCTGTACAGCGCCTGTTCGGAGCCGAGATGGTCGAGCAGTGCCGGCAGATCGCCGAGGGCGGTGTGGCGCACCTGGCCGGGGGCCAGTTGCAACACGTGATAATGCTGGCGCACCTGCACCAGATAACGCGAGGCAGTCCCGCCGGCATAGCTGTCGAGCAGGTCGCGCAGCAGTTCCTCGACTCGGCTGGCGATGGCCGGAGCGCGGTTGCGGCAATAGCAGCGCACCTGGATCTCCGGGCGCGGGCCGTCTGGCGGCAGGCTGTTGAGCAGGTCGCTGAGGCAGTCGAGCAGGGCGTCTTCACCGTCGTAGCGGGCCACTTGCAGCTCGTTCCAGCTGTTGAGGCTGATCTGGTCGAGGGTCAACACCAGGTTTTCCCGTACGCCCGAGTAACCCAGGGCATCGATGCGCCCGGTGGTCATGTGCACATTCATCTGGCTGTGCTGCTTGAGCGGGTCGACACCGACATTGACCAGCAACAGCACCCGGTTCGGCACGCTGGCGCGCAGCAGCTCGGCTTCCTCCACCATTGGCAGCGGCAGCGGGAAACCCTGCTGCAGGCTGCTGATCAGATTGGCCAGTTCGAAGTCGCTGAGGTCGCTGGTGCCAGGATGCAGCGACAGGCGCGTACTGGCGTCGATCACGCCGTTGCGGTGGCACCAGGCGAGCAGTTCGCTCAGTTCGCGGGCGCGCTTGATCGGGGCGAAGTCCGGCCATTCCTGTGCGCTCAAGCTGCCGCTGTAGAGCGCCCACTGGTAATCGGCCGGGGTTTCCGGGTTGGGCTGCTGAACCAGGGTCAGGGTGTCTTCGGCCAGATCCGGGGCGATGCCCGGGTTGATGAACTCGACCTTGCCGGCCTTGCGTTCGAAGGCGGCGTACAAGCGTCGGCCAAGCACGTTGAGGTCGCGTGTGTTCAGCGAACTGCCAGCCTGGGCGTTGCGGGCGAACTGCGAGAGGAAGCGGTAGCTGTAGGTCAGCTCGTTGACCAGCACGCGGCGTTCGGCAGCCACCTGGCGCACCTTCCACTGGCTGCGGCTGTCGAGCACGGCGAGCTGGCGAGGATCCCAACCCCATTCGCCCGTCAGACGTTCGAGCAGCAGGCGTTGCCAGCTCTTGCTGCGACCACGGGCGGGCGGGCGGCTGATGCGCTTGTTCACCTTCAGGTACAGGCAGCGCCGTACCAGCTCCAGGCGCTCGCGGTCGTTGCGCCCGAGCAGGTATTCCTCCAGGCGGCGGTAAACCACGATGTAAGGGTCGAGTTCGTCCAGATCCAGGCGTCCCTGGAATACGGCCTGCTTGAAGCGCAGGGCCAGGCATTCGACCTTGGGGTGTTCGCTGGCGTAGACCTCGGTCAGCAGCAGCTTGAGCGCCGATTTGTAGGGAGATTCGATGCCTTTGTACAACTGCCACATGCCGGCGCCGACAAACTCTTGCGCGGGAATCTGTGCCAGGTGGCCGAGGTCGAGGACGTCGTCTTCACGCACGAAGCGTTTGCTCAGCAGGGTGCGGCAGTAATCTTCGTAGCGCGTTTCCTCGTAGACCGGCACCAGCCACCAGATCGGCGTGCGCCCGCCGAGCCAGATGGCCGTGCGGTAGAACTCGTCGAGCAGCAGGTAGTGCTGGGTGGTGCCGCAGTCATCGGAGGTCAGCTGCGCTTCGCGTGCGCCCTGGGTGAAGCGTTGCGGATCGACCAGAAAGACATGCACCTCGGCGCCCTGGGTGGCGGCCCAGCTTTCCAGCTGATCGCACTTTCTGCGCAGTTCCTGTAACTGCTGGGCATCCAGGTTCGAGGCATGGCACAGCCACAGATCCATGTCGCTCTGCTCGGCCTGTGCCACGGTGCCCAGGCTGCCCATCAGGAACAGGCCGTGCAGTGGGGCCGCGCCCTGGCCGCGACGCGGCTTGTAGGCGAAGGAGCGCGCCAGGCGCTGGACTTCGGCCAGGCTGGCGTCATCCGGCTCGAAGCCGCTGAGGCCGGCCGGAGTGCTGGCGGAGACGTAGCCGGGAAGCAATGGGTGGTTGACGTGCAACAGCAGCGGCAACAGCTTGAGCACCAGTTGCTGGCGCGTCGACAGGGCCTCAGTCGCCCGCTGCAGGCGGCCCTGGTTGATCTGCAGGAAGCGTGCGCGCAGTTGAGCGAGAACCTTGCGGTCGATGCCGTCGTCGATGTCCGGACGGATTTCGTGAATGCGCGTCATGCTCGAACTCTGCTGGGAATGAGGCAAGCCTATCAGCGGCGTGCTCGTCAGTGCAGTGCCTGTGACGCTATATCGCCCGCCGAACCTGCCTCTTGAGGGCGGCCGGCGGGCGCCAGGACTTAAGCCGCGGTGGTGCGCCGGCTGGCCAGAATGGTGAGCAGGGCTTGGGCGTGTTCGGCTGCATCAATGCCGAGGCTGGTCAGATAGCCGCCATCAGCCTGGCTGACCAGTCCTTTCTCGTAGAGGCGGGTGATGGCGCCCTGTGCCTTGAAGGACGCGTTGTTGTGCACCTTGAGCCCTTCCTGATGATTGTCCAGGTTGTACAGGGCGAGAATTTCCAGTTCATCGATCATTTCGGCGGTAAAGGACTTCATGGTGACTCCGTCTTGTTGTTGTGACGTTCCTGCAGTGTATAGCCCAGCGCAGAGGTCTGCCCGGTGCGCAACTGCCAATGTTCGAGAATATGCTGGTAAGTGCCGTCGCGCCTGATCTGGCGCATGCCGGTATCGAATTGGTGCATGAGCGCCTCTGCCTGCGGATGCTGGCGGGAGAAGGTCAGGTACAGCTGCGGGCGATGCACGGTCGCCAGCGGTGAAAACTGGCCAGCCAGTTCGGGATGTTCGCGCAGCAGAGCCTCGGTGGTGCCGCGAAAGGCGATCACATAATCCAAGCGCTCGCGCTGCAGCATCAGAAAACCGTTGATGTCGCGGCGCACCGGTACGCGCAGGATGTCCGCGTAATTGTCGAAATACTCGCCGTAGGTGTAGCCGATGGTCACGGCCACGCGCCTGCCGGCGATGTCATCCAGATCATTCACCAGGGCGCTGCCGGCGCGCCCCCAGAGCAGGATCTCGTCGCTGAACAGCATCTGCTCGGGCAGCAGGAACTGGGCGCGAATGGAATCATCGGGCGTGGTGTTGAAGCAGGCCGCCAGGCTGCCGATACGCGCCAGTTCCATGCAGCGCGAATAGGGATAGGGCGCCAGCTCGACGCTCGCCCCGCTGGCGTTGAAGGCCGCACGCACGATATCCACCGACATGCCCTGTACACGGCCTTCGCGCAGGGCCGTGTAGGGGAACCAATCGTCTTCCGCGCCGATCCGCACCGGATCGGCCTTGGCACTGCCGACCAGCGCCAGGGAGAGCGCCAGCGCCTGCAGGTGTCGGTGGAGCATCGACTGGGAGTCCTTGTCGTTCGGGTACGACGTTGACCCTAGCAATCTATCGGCCAGTACGGCCAGTGGCGTGGATCAATTACCCGTCAGTCTTCTGCTGGCAGTTCGGGCAGGGCGCGCAGGGCCTGCTCGTACCAGACGCCGTCGAACGGGCGGTCGTCGCGCAGCATGGCATCGACCTCATGGGCCAGCACCAGGGCCATGAGGTCGAGAATTTCCTCGCGCTCGTAGCCCACCAGGGTCAGCTTGTTGTAGACCGCCGTGGCCGCAGCCGGCTCGCCGCTTTCCAGCTGATTCTCGATGGCCTGCACCAGGGTCGCTTCGGCGAAGGCTTCGTCGTCAGGGGTATTGTCTTGATCGCTCATGGTTCACTCCTCGCGTGGGCCGGCAGCGAAGTCGAGCAATGCCTGGCCAGTCAGTCGATAGGTCGTCCACTCGCTTTGCGGGCGGGCGCCGAAGGATTCGTAGAAGTCGATCGCCGGGGTGTTCCAGTCCAGCACCGACCATTCGAAGCGGCCACAGCCACGGGCCACGGCCAATTGTGCCAGGTGACGCAGCAACGCCTTGCCGGCGCCGATGCCACGAGCCTGCGGGCTGACGTAGAGGTCTTCCAGGTACAGGCCGTGTTTGCCCAGCCAGGTGGAGTAGTTGAAGAAGTACACCGCATAGCCGATGGGCTGGCCGTCGTTCTCGCAGATCAGGCCGTGGGCGGTGCTGCCCTCGGCGAACAGGCTGTCGCGGATGCCGGCGGCATCGGTTTTCACTTCATGCTCGGCCTTCTCGTAGATGGCCAGTTCGGTGATGAAACGCAGGATCAGCTCGGCGTCGTCAGGGGTGGCGGGACGGATGGTTAGGGACATTGGCGTATCTCGTAAAGGGTTAGCCGTAGGTCAGGGTCAGCCACGTCAGTGGCAACCCCACCAGGCAGAAGAAGCCGAACGCTGCGACCCAGGCCGTGCGCGAACCCATTGGGTCGTCCACGCGTAGCGGCAGGTTTGGGTAGCGGCCCAGCGTCATTAGCCGCAGGGCCAGCCAGCCGGTGCCGTACAGAATGTAGCCAACCACGACCTCGAGTACGAACTCGGCGAGTAACGCCAGGCCGTGCAGCAATAATTCGAACATGGGAATTCCTTTTCCCTGATGATTCCCGCCAGCGTTCAGCGAGTCGCCAGCAATTCGCGGCCACGCAGTACCGCAGCACGCACCTGATTCGGAGCCGTGCCACCGATATGGTCGCGGGCATTCACCGAGCCTTCCAGGGTCAGCACGGCGAACACGTCCTGCTCGATCTGGTCGCTGAACTGGCGCAGTTCGTCCAGGCTCATTTCGGCCAGATCCTTGCCGCTCTCTACGCCGTACTTCACCGCGTGGCCGACGATCTCGTGGCAGTCACGGAACGGCAGGCCCTTGCGTACCAGGTAGTCGGCCAGGTCGGTGGCGGTGGAGAAGCCGCGCAGCGCCGCCTCGCGCATGATTTCGCGCTTGGGCTTGATCGCCGGCACCATGTCGGCGAAGGCGCGCAGGCTGTCGCGCAGGGTATCGGCGGCGTCGAACAGCGGTTCCTTGTCTTCCTGGTTGTCCTTGTTGTAGGCCAGCGGCTGGCCTTTCATCAGGGTCAGCAGGCCGGTCAGGGCGCCGAATACGCGGCCGCTCTTGCCGCGCACCAGCTCGGGCACGTCCGGGTTCTTCTTCTGCGGCATGATCGAGGAGCCGGTGCAGAAACGATCCGGCAGGTCGATGAACTGGAACTGCGCGGATGTCCACAGCACCAGCTCTTCGGAGAAGCGCGACAGGTGCATCATCGCCAGGGAGGCGGCGGCGCAGAATTCGATGGCGAAGTCGCGATCCGACACGCCGTCCAGCGAGTTGCCGCCCACGGCGTCGAAACCCAGCAGCTCGGCGGTGATTTCGCGAGCGATCGGGTAGGTGGTGCCGGCCAGTGCCGCCGAGCCCAACGGCATGCGGTTGGTGCGCTTGCGGCAGTCGACCAGGCGCTCGTAGTCGCGCGACAGCATCTCGAACCAGGCCAGCAGGTGATGGCCGAAGGTCACTGGCTGCGCGGTCTGCAGATGGGTGAAGCCGGGCATGATGGTGTCTGCTTCGGCTTCGGCCAGGCCCAGCAGGCCCTGCTGCAGACGGGTGATCTCGGCCAGGATCAGGTCGATCTCGTCACGCAGCCACAGGCGGATGTCGGTGGCCACCTGGTCGTTGCGCGAGCGGCCGGTGTGCAGCTTCTTGCCGGTCACGCCGATGCGGTCGGTCAGGCGTGCCTCGATGTTCATGTGCACGTCTTCCAGGTCGACGCGCCAGTCGAACTGGCCAGCTTCGATCTCGCCCTGAATCTGCTTCAGGCCGTCGATGATGGCGTCACGCTCGGCATCGGTGAGCACGCCGACCTTGGCCAGCATGGTGGCGTGGGCCATGGAGCCCATGATGTCGTGGCGGTACAGGCGCTTGTCGAATTCGACCGAGGCGGTGAAGCGGGCTACGAAGGCGTCGACGGGCTCGCTGAAGCGGCCGCCCCAGGATTGGTTGGTTTTTTCGCTGCTCATGATTTGGGCTCTGGATCGGGCAAGCCGCATCGGCGGCCAGCATGGCGGACAAAGTGTGCCGATAATAACAGGGTCTGGCTCGCTGCCGATCAGAGAAGGCGTCATGAGGTTTGCAGATGCCGATAACGAGGGCGTCGATGAATTTGTCGTCTGGTCGGCATTTTGGTGCTTTATTTTGCTTGGCTGGCGCCGTCTGGCTTGCTGCCGCCTGAAGCGACACGGAAACTGCTGTGATGCCTAGCCGAACTGCTGTGAACCCTGCGAAGACGACTTCGGTCGATGACTTCTTCGTGCCCGAACTGTGCCAGCCTGAAGCGCTGCTGAGCATGGTGCTGCTGGCCGAGCTGCTGGTGCTGGTACTGGTGCTCGCCGAGCCCATGTTGCCGACGTTCGATTGGGTGCGCCTGGCGCTGACGTCCCTGTTCGTGCAGTGGATCGTGCTCCTTTCCGCCGCGCTGTTGTGCCGGCTGCGGCCGCTGTTGGCGCGGCTGCGCCCGGCATTGGCCGGTGTGCTGTGTTGCCTGTTGGTGGTGGTGCTGACCCTGTGTTGCACGGCGGTGGCGGATTACTACGACCTTGGCGGGCCGTTGCCACGCAATGGCGAGACGCGGCTTTATCTGCGTCATGCGCTGATAAGCCTGATCATGTCTGCGCTGCTGCTACGCTATTTCTATCTGCAGAGCCAATGGCGTCGGCAGGAGCAGGCTGAACTGCGCGCACGCATCGAATCGTTGCAGGCGCGTATCCGTCCGCACTTCCTGTTCAACAGCCTGAACAGCATTGCCAGCCTGGTCGCGATCGATCCCGCCAAGGCGGAGCAGGCAGTGCTGGATCTGTCCGACCTGTTCCGGGCGAGCCTGGCCAGGCCCGGCTCGCTGGTCTCGTGGGGAGAGGAGATGGAGTTGGCAAAACGATATCTGTCCATCGAGCACTATCGGCTCGGTGAGCGACTACAGTTGCAGTGGGAGGTCGAAGGTGTGCCGGAGGATCTGCCGATTCCCCAGCTGACCCTGCAACCCTTGTTGGAAAACGCGTTGATCTACGGCATCCAGCCACGCATCGAAGGTGGCCTGGTGCGGATCGACGCGGATTACCAGGACGGTGTGTTCAGTTTGTGTGTAAGCAATCCGTATGAAGAGCGTGGCGAGCAGACGCCATCACGGGGTACGCACCAGGCACTGGGTAATATCGATGCGCGGTTGACGGCACTTTTCGGCCCGCGTGCGAGTCTCAGCGTGGAGCGCCGTGACGGCCGTCACTACAGCTGTCTACGCTATCCTTGTGCGAGACTCACGCAGGAAGCCAGAGCAATATGAATGTCCTGATCGTCGATGACGAACCCCTCGCCCGCGAGCGCCTCAGCCGCATGGTCGGCGAACTCGAGGGTTACCGAGTCCTGGAGCCTGCCGCCAGCAATGGCGAGGAGGCGCTGACCCTGATCGACAGCCTGAAACCGGATGTCGTCCTGCTGGATATCCGCATGCCCGGGCTGGACGGGCTGCAGGTCGCGGCCAAGCTCTGCGAGCGTGAAGCGCCGCCGGCGGTGATCTTCTGCACCGCGCATGACGAATTCGCCCTGGAGGCCTTCCAGGTCAGCGCCGTCGGCTATCTGGTCAAGCCGGTGCGCCCGGAAAACCTCAGCGAAGCACTGAAGAAGGCCGAGCGTCCCAATCGTGTGCAACTGGCGGCACTGACGCGCCCTGCGGCGGAAACCGGCAATGGCCCGCGTACTCACATCAGTGCGCGCACCCGCAAGGGGATCGAGCTGATCCCGCTGGATCAGGTGATCTACTTCATCGCCGACCACAAATACGTGACCCTGCGCCACGAAGGCGGCGAAGTGCTGCTGGACGAGCCGCTCAAGGCCCTCGAGGATGAGTTCGGCGACCGCTTCGTGCGTATCCACCGCAACGCACTGGTCGCACGCGAGCGCATCGAGCGCCTGCAGCGCACGCCGCTGGGGCATTTCCAGCTTTTCCTCAAGGGGCTCGGCGGCGACGCTCTGGTGGTGAGCCGGCGTCATGTCGCCGGTGTGCGCAAGCTGATGCAGAACCTCTGACGCGGCCTGCCAGGCCGAACGATTGCTGCCTGGCATGTCGCGCCCTGACATCCTGCGACCATCGCGCCGGGGCGCTCGATGTCCCGAGCTTGCTATGATGGCGGCAGTTCGTTCTCTGGAATTGCCCCATGTCCCGCGAAATCCGCATCGCCACCCGCAAGAGTGCCCTGGCCCTTTGGCAGGCCGAATACGTCAAAGCCCGTCTGGAACAGGCGCATCCTGGCCTCAAGGTCAGCCTGGTGCCCATGGTCAGCCGTGGCGACAAGCTGCTCGACGCGCCGCTGGCGAAGATTGGCGGTAAGGGCTTGTTCGTCAAGGAACTGGAGACCGCGCTGCTGGAGAACGAAGCCGACATCGCCGTGCATTCGATGAAGGACGTGCCCATGGATTTTCCCGAGGGCCTGGGGCTTTACTGCATCTGCGAGCGTGAAGATCCGCGCGATGCCTTCGTCTCCAACACCTTCGACAGCCTTGACGCGCTGCCGGCTGGCAGCGTGGTCGGCACCTCCAGTCTGCGCCGTCAGGCCCAGTTGCTGGCGCGCCGGCCCGATCTGAAAATCCAGTTCCTGCGTGGCAACGTCAACACCCGTCTGGCCAAGCTCGATGCCGGCGAGTATGACGCCATCATCCTCGCCGCCGCCGGGCTGATTCGCCTGGGCTTCGAGGCGCGCATTCGCAGTTCGATCAGCGCCGAGGACAGCCTGCCGGCCGGGGGGCAGGGCGCCGTGGGTATCGAGTGCCGCAGCGCCGACACTGACGTGCATGCCTTGCTGGCGCCGCTGCACCACCGCGAAACCGCCCTGCGCGTCACCGCCGAACGTGCCCTGAACAAACGCCTGAATGGCGGCTGCCAGGTACCCATTGCCTGCTACGCCCTGCTCGAAGATGACCAGCTGTGGCTGCGTGGCCTGGTCGGCCAACCGGACGGTGGCTTGCTGCTGCGCGCCGAGGAGCGTGCTGCCAGTGGCGATGCCGAGGCGCTGGGCGTGCGGGTCGCCGAGGCGCTGCTGGCGCAGGGCGCGGAGGACATCCTCAAGGCGGTCTATGGTGAGGCCGGTCACCCGTGAACAGCTGGCGCCTGCTGCTGACCCGTCCTGCGGAGGATTGTGCGGCGCTGGCGCAGACACTGGCTGCGCAGGGTATCGCCAGCCACTGCATGCCGCTGCTGGCTATCGAGGCACTGGCCGAGACGGACGCACAGCGCAGCACCTTCGCCGACCTGCAGCGCTATTGCGCGGTGATCGTGGTCAGCAAACCAGCGGCGCGGATCGGCTTGCAGTTGCTCGCCCAGTTGCGGACGTCGCTGCCCAGCATGCCCTGGTTCAGCGTCGGCGCCGCCACGGCTGCGCTGCTGGCCGAGCGTGGCCTGCAGGTGCACTACCCCGAGACCGGTGATGACAGCGAGGCGCTGCTGGCGTTGCCGGGCCTGCAGCAGGCCATCGCCGGGGCGTCGTTGCCGCGCGTGCTGATCCTGCGCGGTGAGGGTGGCCGAGAATTTCTGGCCGAGCGCTTGCGCGGCCAAGGCGTCACGGTCGACTATCTGCCACTTTACCGGCGCACGCTGCCTGCCTACCCGGCTGGGGAGTTGTCGCGCTGTGTGCGAGCGGAACGCTTGAACGGCCTGGTGGTCAGCAGTGGACAGGGGCTTGAACACCTGCAGCAACTGGCAGGCGATGACTGGCCGGCGCTGGCTCGGCTACCCTTGTTCGTACCCAGCCCGCGTGTGGCGGATCAGGCGCGCCTTGCAGGCGCCGAAATCGTTGTGGACTGTCGCGGTGCGAGTGCCGCGGCCTTGCTGGCAGCCCTGGAGCAGTTTCCGGCTGCCGCCCTCTAAAAGGACGGATACGTGAGCGAAGCAGCCACCCCGAAAGCACAAGAAGAAAACCCGACCCTCGAGGTACCAACGCCTCCCACTCCGCCCGCCAAGGCGCCACGTTCAGCGGCTGGTGCGTTTGCTGCGCTCGCCTTGCTGGTCGGTCTGGGCGGCGCTGCTGCCGGCGGCTGGAGTCTCTGGCAATTGCAGCAGTTGCAGGGGCAGCAGCAACAACAGACGCAGGCCATGCAGCGTATGAATGACGCCAGTGCCACGAAAGTGGACGAGCTGGCTCAGCGCCTGGATTCGCGTCTGGCCGCGCTGCCCAGTGCTGCCGAGCTGGATGAGCGTCGCCGTCTGTTGGCCAGCCTGCAAGGCGATCAGCAGCGTCTGAGCCAGCGTCTGGAGTCCGTACTCGACGGTTCGCGCCAGGACTGGCGCCTGGACGAAGCTGAACACCTGCTGCGTCTGGCCACCCTGCGCCTGAATGCGCTGCAGGACGTCACCAGTGCCGAGGCTCTGGTGCAGGCAGCCGATGACATTCTTCGTCAGCAGGACGACCCTGCCGCCTACGCCGCCCGCGAACAATTGAGCCGCAGTCTGGAAGCCCTGCGTACCACGCAGCGCCCGGATCGCGTGGGATTGTTCCTGCAACTCGGCGCCCTGCGTGAGCAGGCCGCCACCCTCAATCCACTGGCGCCGACGTTGGAGGGCCAGGGTGACGCGCTTTCCGAACTGGCTGCCGAAGGCGATGGCAGTGCCTGGTGGAGCGAGTGGCTGAAAACCCTGTCGCAGTATTTCCGTATCGAATTCGATGCCGACCGCAATGTGCGCCCGCTGCTGTCCGGGCAGAGCCTGGCGCAAGTCCGTCTGAGCCTGTCGCTGGCGCTGGAGCAGGCCCAGTGGGCCGCGCTGCATGGGCAGGCTGGTGTGTACAAACAGTCGTTGAAACAGGCCGAGGAGATTCTCGATGCCCACTTCAATCTGGATAACCCGGACAGTCGTGCCCTGCGTCAGCGTTTCTCTGAGCTGGCTGATGCGAGCGTCGAGGTCAAGGTGCCGGATCTGAGCGAATCGCTCGATGCGTTGCAGGCCTATCTGAAACGCAAGCATGACCAGCGTCGGCAGGGGGCCGCAGCGGCCGAGGAGGTGCAATGAAGCGCCTGCTCTGGCTCCTCGTATTGCTAGCCATCGGTGCCGGCATCTACCTGCTGAGTCTCGCCATCGAAGCCGATCATGGCTATGTCCTGTTCGCCTACAAGGGCTTCCGTTACCAGTCCGGGCTGTGGGCATTCCTCGCCCTGGTCATCGTGCTGGTGGCGCTCTATTACCTGACCAAGGCACTGTTGCGTCTGTTGC
Source organism: Pseudomonas sp. FG29 (assembly GCF_057809355.1). NCBI lineage: Bacteria > Pseudomonadati > Pseudomonadota > Gammaproteobacteria > Pseudomonadales > Pseudomonadaceae > Pseudomonas > Pseudomonas sp. FG29. The sequence continues at coordinate 19,994 of NZ_JBMDJU010000030.1, forward strand.
TCAGCTCTACCCGACTGGCCAACCCCTGGTCGCGCCTGCATCGCAATCGGCGCGTACGCCAGGCATCCGAGCAAGGGTTGCTGGATCTGGCCGAAGGACGCTGGGCCCGCGCGCTGCGCCAGTTGTCACGCGCCGCTGAGGCCGATAGCCAGCCGCTGATGTATTACCTCGGCGCTGCCCGCGCCGCGAACAAGCTGGGGCAGCATGAGCAGAGCGATGCCTTGCTCGAGCGTGCGCTGCAGCAGCAACCCCAGGCTGAATTGGCCATTGCTTTGACTCACGCGCAATTGCAGGTCGAACGTGGCCAGAGCGATGCCGCACTGGACACCCTGCAGGCCATGCGTGAGCGTCATCCCAGCCATCACCAGGTGCTGCGGCGTTTGCAGCAGCTTTACCAGCAGCGTCAGGACTGGTCTGCATTGCTGGGTCTGCTGCCCGAGCTGGGCAAGGAAAAGGCGCTGCCGGCTGCCGAGCTGGATGAGCTGGAGCGACAAGTCTGGCGGGGACGTCTGGCTGATCTCGGTGAGCAAGGACTGAGCGAGGGTGAAACGGCTCTGCAGCCACTGACTCAGGCCTGGAACCAGCTATCTTCCGCCCTGCGCCAAGAGCCCGAGCTGATTGCCGCCTACGTCGAGCAATTGCGTCGGCTGGGCGCGCAGGAGGAAGCCGAGCAGGTGCTGCGCGCGGCACTCAAACGCAGCTATGACAGTCGTCTGGCACGTTTCTATGGTGTTTTGCGCGGCAGCGACCCAGCACGCCAGTTGGAGAACGCCGAGGGTTGGCTGAAGCAGCATCCCGATGACCCGGCGCTGCAACTGACCCTGGGGCGGCTATGCCTGCAGAATCAGTTGTGGGGCAAGGCCCGCGATTACTTCGAGAGCAGCCTGCGCCTTGAACGCCACCCAGAAACCTGTGCCGAGCTGGCACGTCTGCTGGCTCAGCTGGGCGAGCTGGAACGCAGCAATCAGTTGCTGCTGGAGAGCCACAATCTGCTTCATCAGCGCTTGCCGAACCTGCCGCAACCCCAGGCCGCAAGCGTCTGAATGGACAAAGGGGCGTTTCGTTTGGATGAACAGCCCCTGATCGAACGCGAGGCGCCTTGAAAGGCGCCCTCGCTTTCCTCTACCGTACTGCCCTCGATTCCCCTCCCGGAGCCATCATGCAATTGGCCAGCCCGCGTCCCCTGTTCTTCCTGGCATTCCTCGGCTGCGTCCTGCTCATGGCAGTGGCTCTTTATCTGGAGCATGTGGTGGGGCTCGAACCCTGCCCGCTGTGCATCGTCCAGCGTATCTGCGTGATCGGCTTCGGTCTGGTCTGCCTGGTGGCGGCCATTCATGGCCCGGCGCGTGGCGGTCAGCGCGTCTATGCGGTGCTGGCACTGCTGTTCGCCCTCGGCGGAGCGGCAACCGCTGGCCGGCAGATCTGGCTGCAAAGCGTGCCGCCTGAGCAACTGGAGGCTTGCCTGCCTGGACTCGAATACATGATCGAGGCATTCCCGCTTCAGGAAATCGTCAGCAAGGTCTTCCGCGGTACGGCGGATTGCGCCGAGGTCAACTGGACCCTGTTTGGCATGAGCATTCCCGAGTGGAGTCTGCTGGGCTTCATCGGCATGCTGGGCTTCGCTTTCTATCAGTTGCTGCGTCGCCGTTGAGCCGCTTCGGCTGTGATTTGCCGATTAAACGCTCGTATGAACTTTTCTGTTCGGATACCTTGAAGGGTACTGTCCGTGGGCATAATCTGGCCCCCACGCGACGTCGGAAATACGCCGTATGCCTGTTGCTTCTTCGAGGTTTGGCTCTGTTCGACAGAAAAATGTCGCGAGCGGCTTGTCTGCCAGGCGCCAGATCCCGAGTGAGCGTATTGGCTGACGAAAAGCCACAAGAACGTCTCGGAATGGACAGATAACAGGCATTACCGAGAAGGGAAGTGAGGTTCATCATGCTTGAGAGTTGTCGCAACGCCCAAGAGCGCTGGGGAGGCGTGCACCAGTTGATCGATCGCTGGTTGCACGAGCGCCATGAACTGGTCACCGCCTACAAAGGGCTTGTCGATGTGCCGCAGGTGCCTAGCACCAGCAGCGAGGCCCTGCAGGGCTTCTGCCAATTGATGGTCGATTACGTATCGGCCGGGCATTTCGAGGTCTACGAACAGTTGACCAATGAAGCCAAGGCCTTCAACGATCAGCGCGGGCTGGAACTGGCCAAGCAGATCTATCCTCGCCTCGAAGCCATCACGGCGGTGGCGCTGGCCTTCAATGACCGCTGTGACAACGGCGATTGCCGCGATGACGTGTCGTTGTCGGAGCAACTGCATCACCTGGGGCAACTGCTGCATGAGCGCTTCGAGCTGGAAGACTGCCTGATCGAAGTGCTGCACAACGCCCATCAGGAGCAGGCTGCCGCGCTGGTTTGAGACGGGCGGGAGTGGCCTGCGCCACTCCCTTCGTCAGTTGCTCACATCCACCAGCTCCAGGTCGAAGATCAGGGGCGAGAAGGGTGGAATCAGGTCGCCCGCACCTTCCTCTCCGTATGCCTGCGCCGATGGCACGACCAGGCGCCAGTGCGCGCCTGTCGGCATCTGCAGCAGGGCGCTACGCCAGCCAGCGATCAGGCTGTCGAGCCTGAACCACTGCGGTGTCAGGCTCTCGTCGAACAAACTGCCGTCTGCCAGCTGCCCGCTATAGCGAACCTGCACGCGGCTGCGGGCGCTGGGTTTGGCGCCGTCGCCGGCGCGTAGTTCGGTAATCAATACGCCATTTTCAAGAGCCCGCACTCCCGGCTTGCGGCGTTCCTCGGCGAGAAAGCGTTCTTCATCCTGGCGAGCCTTGGCGTGATGCTGCGGGTTTTGCTCCATCCGCGCTTCGTGCTCTTCGAGCAACTGGTCGATGCGTGCTTCGTCCAGGCGCAGTGGCTGACCGGTATAGGCCTGGCGCAAGCCCTCGATCAGTACGGGCAGCGGCAGTTCCGGCACTTCGCTACGCAGGCGCTCCCCCAGGCGTGCACCGAGGCTGTAGGCGAGATCATCCTGCGCAGGCGCGGCCCACAACGGGGTGGCGGCAAAGCTCAGGGCGAGGGCAAGGGCGCGGCGCATGACGAAGTCTCCAGGCGAGTTGCCGGCGATTATGCCAGCGCTTGGCGTGGGTTGCCGTGCGGCGTCATCCACGGGCCTATGGCGGGGCATGACGCGCGCGACTAGTATGGTGCATCCACATCCGCCTGGAGGCGCGCCATGTCGGCCAAGAAGAAGTCCGTCAGTACCCCGTTGCATCTGTTGCATCAACTCGCCGGTAGCCTGCTCGAGCATCTCGAGAACGCCTGCTCGCAAGCGCTGGTCGATGCCGAAAAACTGCTCGCCAAGCTGGAAAAGCAGCGTGGCAAGGCTCAGGAAAAACTGCACAAGGCCCGCGGCAAGCTGCAGGATGCCGCCGTTGCCGGTAAGGCGAAGGCGCAAGCCAAGGCCAAGGACGCGGTTGCCGAGCTGGAAGAACTGCTCGATACCCTGAAAAATCGCCAGAGCGAGACCCGCACCTACATCGCCCAGCTCAAGCGTGATGCTCAGGAGAGCCTGAAGCTGGCCCAGGGTGTGGGCAAAGTAAAGGAAGCGACTTCCAAGGCGCTCGATGCACGTGAGACCAAAGCGGCCGCCCCGGTCGCCAAGCCTGCGGTGGAGAAAAAGCCCGCCGCTAGCAAGGCTCCGGTGAAAAAGGCGCCAGCCAAACCCGCTGCCGCTAAACCGGCGAGCAAGCCGGCTGCCAAAACCGCTGCCAGCAAGGCCGTTGCCGCCAAGCCGGTTGCGCCAAAAGCTGCGGCCAAGCCTGCAGTTGCCAAAGCACCTGCCAAGCCAGCAGCGGTCAAACCGGTAGCAGCCAAGGCGCCGGTCAAGCCAGCGGCCAGCAAGCCCGTCGCCAAGCCTGCTGCAGCCAAAGCTGTTGCTGCCAAACCGGCGCCGAAGGCTGCTCCAGTCAAGCCCGTCGCAGCGAAGAAACCGGCTGCTGCCAAGGCACCGGTGAAAAAGGCCGTTACCAAGCCTGCTGCCGCACCTGCGGCCCCGGCAGCGCCTGCCGCGGCCGAAGCTGCGTCTGCCCCTGTGACGCCCAGCGCGTCCTAAAGCCCTCGGATGGCGCCGCGCAGCACTTGCAGCGCGGCGCTTTCCTGGCCTGCCAAGGCCGACAGCCAGTCGTCTTCGGCCTCTCCATCCGGCCAGTTCTCGGCTAACGCCTGCAATCGTTCGAGCAGCACCCGCTCGGCCTGCAGCTCCAGTTTCTTCAGCTGTTCGCGCAAGGTTGCCCAGTCGGCATCCTGCTGGGCAGCGTTGCGCCAGTGCTGGCGCAACTGCCGCAGCGGCATCACCATCTCCTGTTGCCAGGGTTCGGCAAGATCGCGCAGTTCGCGCAGGCGGCTTTCCTTGCTGAGCACTCCCCGTCGTTGTAGCCAGGCGCCCGTCAGCAACAGGCAAACATCACCGCCTGCGTCCTGCAGCTGCAGGCAGGCCTGTTCCACACCGGGCCTGGCGTAGAGTTCGAGGGCGAAATTCCACAGATCCTGCACGCGGCCTCCGGGGCGATTTGGTAGACTCCGCGGCCATTATGATCCGACTCCAGAACCTCACTCTACAGCGCGGTCTGCAACGCCTTCTCGAAGGTGCGGAACTGACCCTGCACGCCGGTCACAAGGCCGGTCTGATCGGTGCCAACGGCGCCGGTAAATCCAGTTTGTTCGCCCTGTTGCGTGGCGAGCTGACGCCAGACGCAGGCGATTGCCTGCTGCCCGGCGACTGGCGTATCGCGCACATGCGCCAGGAGGTCGACAACCTCGAGCGTCTGGCGGTGGATTACGTGCTCGATGGCGACCACAACCTGCGCCGCGTGCAGGCCGAACTGGCCGCTGCCGAGCAGGCGCATGACGGCGCTGCCATCGCCCGTCTGCACAGCGAGCTGGACAGCGCCGACGGTTATACCGCCGACGCCCGCGCGCGCAAGCTGCTGGCTGGTCTGGGCTTCGAGAACGCACAGATGGATCGCCGCGTCGGCGACTTCTCCGGTGGCTGGCGGATGCGCCTGAACCTGGCCCAGGCGCTGATGTGTCCGTCCGACCTGCTGCTGCTCGACGAACCGACCAACCACCTGGATCTAGATGCGATTCTCTGGCTCGAGGGTTGGTTGCAGAGCTACCCCGGTACCTTGCTGCTGATTTCTCACGACCGTGATTTTCTCGATGCCGTGGTCGACCACGTCGCCCATGTCGAGCAGCGCAAGCTGAACCTGTACCGCGGTGGCTACACGGCCTTCGAGCGCACCCGCGCCGAGCGTCTGGCCCAGCAGCAACAGGCGTACGAGAAGCAGCAGGCGCAACGCGCGCACATGGAAAAGTACATCGCCCGCTTCAAGGCCCAGGCCACCAAGGCCCGTCAGGCGCAGAGCCGGATCAAGGCGCTGGAGCGCATGGAGGAACTGAGCGCAGCGCATGTCGACTCGCCCTTCGACTTCGTCTTCCGCGAGGCCGACAAGATCTCCACGCCGCTGCTCAGCCTCAGCGAAGGTCGCCTCGGCTATGGCGACAAGACCGTGCTGCAGCAGGTCAAACTGAGCCTGGTACCGGGCGCGCGTATCGGCCTGCTCGGCCCCAACGGCGCGGGTAAGTCGACGCTGATCAAGAACCTCTCCGCTGAGCTGCAGCCGCTGAGTGGCAGCCTGACCCGTGGCGAGAACCTAGTGATCGGCTATTTCGCCCAGCACCAGCTGGACGCTTTGGACGACAAGGCCAGCCCGTTGCTGCACCTGCAGCGTCTGGCGCCGAGCGAGCGTGAGCAGACCCTGCGCGACTTCCTCGGTGGTTTCGACTTCCGTGGCGCGCGTTGCGACGAGCCGGTGGTGAATTTCTCCGGTGGCGAGAAGGCGCGCCTGGCCCTGGCGTTGATCGCCTGGGGCAAGCCCAACCTGCTGCTGCTCGATGAACCGACCAACCACCTCGACCTGGAAATGCGCCTGGCGTTGACCATGGCCCTGCAGGAATTTGCCGGCGCCGTGGTGGTGGTCTCGCACGATCGCCATCTGCTCAAGAGCACTACCGACGAATTCCTCCTGGTTGCAGAGGGCCGCGTGGTGCCGTTCGATGGCGACCTCGACGACTACGCACGCTGGCTGGTCGATTACCGTCAGCGCCAGGCGCCGCCGAGTGCGCCGGCCGAGGGTGCGGCGGACAAGACCGACAAGCGCGCCCAGCGCCAGGCTGCTGCGGCGCTGCGCCAGCAACTGGCACCGCACAAGAAGCAGGCCGACAAGCTCGAACAGGAACTGGGCAAGGTGCAGGAAAAGCTCGCCGCCGTGGAAACCCAACTGGGCGACAGCGCCCTGTACGAGTCCGCACGCAAGGACGAGTTGCGCCAGCGTCTGGCCGAGCAGGCGCAGCTCAAGACACGCGAAGCGGAGCTGGAAGAAGCCTGGCTGCTGGCGCTGGAAACCCTGGAGGCGCTGCAGCAACAGTTGGAGGAGGCCGAATGATCGAGCAAGCCGATCTGCTGCAACTGCTCGCTACCTGGCGCGACCCGCTGGTGCGTGCGGGCCAGGTGCTGCTGATCATCCTCCTGGCCTGGATGGCGCAGCGCATCCTCACCCGCGCCATCAGTCGCCTTGGCGAGCGCTACAGCCTGTTGCCGCAAGAAGTGCTGCTGCCGCTGCGTGGTCTGGTGCGCTGGCTGATCATGGGCAGCGCCCTGCTGATGGTGCTGGAGCGCCTCGGCGTTTCCGCGACCGTGCTGTGGACGGCGCTTACCGGCTTCACCGCCGTCGCCGCCGTGGCCTTCTTCGCCATCTGGAGCGTGCTGTCGAACATGTTCTGCGCGCTGCTGATCTTCACCATGGGCCCGTTTCGCATGGGCGATACCGTGGAGGTCATCGAGAGTGCAGACAAGCCCGGTGTAAAGGGGCGGGTGATCGCCATCAACCTTTTCTACACCACCTTGCAGGACGCGAGCGAAGAGGGCGCCGGCGCGCTGTTGCAGGTGCCCAACAGCCTGTTCTTTCAGAAGTCGGTGCGACGCTGGCGCTGAACGCCGGGGCAGGAGTAGGCTGTAGCGCTCATCTACTGCTTTCGCTCTCCGAGGTACCGCATCATGGCCATGGAAACCTGGCTCGCCTTCTTCGTCGCCTGTTGGGTGATCAGCCTGTCGCCGGGTGCCGGTGCCGTGGCGTCGATGTCCGCCGGCATGCAATACGGTTTCTGGCGTGGCTACTGGAACGCGCTGGGGCTGCAACTTGGCCTGGCCCTGCAGATCGCCATCGTGGCCGCTGGTGTAGGCGCCATTCTGGCCACCTCGGCCCTGGCCTTCAGCGTGATCAAGTGGTTCGGCGTGGCGTACCTGGTATTCCTCGCCTACAAGCAGTGGGTCGCCCTGCCCAGCGACTTGGATGCCGGTGCGGCCGAGCGCCCCATTGGCCGGCCGCTGACCTTGGTGCTGCGTGGTTTTCTGGTCAACTTCAGTAACCCCAAGGCCATCGTCTTCATGCTCGCGGTGCTGCCGCAGTTCATCAATCCGCATGAACCGCTGGTGGCGCAGTATCTGGTGATGGGCGTGACGATGATCACGGTCGACCTGATCGTCATGGCCGGCTATACCGGCCTCGCCTCGCGTGTGCTGCGCCTGTTGCGTACGCCACGTCAGCAGCGGGTGATGAATCGCAGTTTCGCGACGCTCTTCGTCGCGGCGGCAGGCTTGCTGGCGACGGTCAAGCGCGCGGCTGTCTGAGTACGACGCAGGCTGCCATTCGGCGGCCTGTTACCAAATATTTCAGATTTTCCTTGTTTGCGCAGGGCAAGGCGGCAACAATTAATGCCATCCATTCGCGTTTCGGAATGCATTGATGAGTCGTTATCGTTCCCTGCTGTCCTACCTGTTGCTCTCCGTTCTGGCATTGAGCAGCCTTTGCGCCCAGGCAGAGTCACTCGATGGGGCTGCGCAGGCCCTGCACATGCTTGGCTATATCGGCGCCGACTATCCGGCCACGGTAGCGGATGGCCAGGTGGTCGATGCCGGTGAGTACCGCGAGCAGCTGGAGTTTCTCGGCGTGCTGAAAGGCCTGGTGGCCGCCTTGCCGGCCAAGGCCGAGCGCAGCGGTCTGGAGCAGGGCATCGCTGCGTTGCAGCAAGCCGTTGAACAGCGCCAGCCCGGTGAGCAGGTCGCCCATCAGGCACGCCAGCTCAGCGCACAATTGGCCGAGCTGTATCAGGTGGCGCAGACGCCGGCCATCACTCCTGATCCAGAGCGTGGTGCGCCGCTTTATGCGCAGCATTGCTCGGTGTGTCACGGCGACGCCGGCGCGGGTGATGGCCCGGCGGGTATCGGCCTGGAGCCTCCGCCTTCGAATCTGCGCGACGCTGCGCGTCTCGACCGGCTGAGCCTCTACGATCTCTACAACACGCTTGGCCTGGGCATCGAAGGCACTGACATGCCGTCCTTCGCCGATCAGCTCGACGACCGCCAGCGTTGGGATCTGGCCACTTACATCGCCGGCTTTACTGCCACGACTCATGCGCAGGGCGAGAAACATTTCGATATGGCCGAGTTGGCCGGCCGCACGCCTGCGGAAGTCGCCGCGGCTGGCGGCGACATCGCGGCCTTCCGGGCTCAGCGCGCACGGCCGACGGTGGAACAGCGTGGCCCACAGCAACTGATCGGGCATACTCGCAGCACGCTTGAACGCAGCCTGCAGGCTTACCGTGACGGGCATGTCGAGCAGGCCTACGACCTCTCGGTAGGTGCTTACCTGGAAGGCTTCGAACTGGTCGAAGGGGCGCTGGACAACCTCGACGCGGTACAGCGCAAGACCACCGAAAAAGCCCTGATGGCCTACCGCCAGGCGATTCAGGATGGCGCCAGCGTCGCTCAGGCCGCTCAGGCGTTGGAGCTGGCCAAGGTCGAGCTGGCCAAGTCGGCCGAGCTGCTCGAAGGCGGCGCGATGAACGCCTCGCTGAGCTTCTTCTCCAGCTTGCTGATCCTGCTGCGTGAAGGCCTGGAAGCCATTCTGGTGCTGGCAGCGATCCTCGCCTTCCTCAACAACACCGGCCAGCAGCAGGCAGTGCGCAGCGTGCACATCGGCTGGGGCCTGGCGCTGCTCGCCGGGGTCGGCACCTGGGCCGTAGCGGCTTATCTGATCGATGTCAGCGGTGCCCAGCGTGAATTGCTCGAAGGCGCTACAGCGCTGTTCGCCAGCGTGGTGCTGCTGTGGGTGGGCGTGTGGATGCACGACCGCCGTCACGCTGCCGCCTGGCAGGATTACATCAAGAGCAGCCTGGTCGGTGGCGGTGGTCGCTTCGGCTTCGCCGTGTTGGCGTTCTTCTCGGTGTACCGCGAGCTGTTCGAGGTCATCCTGTTCTACGAAACCCTCTGGCTGCAGGCCGGCCCGGCCGGGCATGGTGCAGTACTGGCGGGCGCCGGTACCGCGCTGGTAGTGCTGCTTGGCCTGGCCTGGGTGATTCTGCGTGGCTCGCGCAAGCTGCCGCTGGCCACCTTCTTCGGTGCCAACGCGATCCTGTTGTGCGTGCTCTCGGTGGTCTTCGCCGGGCATGGCGTGGCGGCCCTGCAGGAAGCCGGCGTACTGGGCACGCGCCCCGTACCCTTCTTCGATTTCGATTGGCTGGGTATCCATGCCGACGCCTGGAGCCTCTCGGCGCAGGGCCTGGCAATGGCGGGCATCGCGCTGCTGTATGGGCGCAGCCGCCTCAGCGAGCGTCGGCGTCTGGCGCAGCAGACAGCGGCGTAACCTGTCGCTGCATGCGTGAACGAGGGCGGCTTTGGCCGCCTTCGTTGCTTCATTGCGTGAACCGTCGCCACGACAACTGGTCTGACAGCGCCTAGGCTGGTTTCAATTCCTCTGCCGAGTGCGCGCATGTCCTCCACGATTCATTCGACTCATTACGCCGACAGCCCTGAGCTGACGGTCGCTCCCCTGCGTCATCCCGTTCTGGAGCAGGCGCTTGCCGATGCCTGTGCCCAGCTCCAGGTCTGTGAGGCCTACCTCGCAGCCTTGCGCGATCCCGCCATCGGCCCGCAGCCGCGTCTGCTGCTGGCGATTTCCGGGGCTGATCAGCGTGGCCAGCGGCGTCTGGCCGCGCTGGTGGCCGAACTGCTGCCGGATGAAGTCGAGCTGGATCTGATCGAACTGACCGACGACCACTTGTCGCGCACCGTGCGTTCGCGCTGCGAGCCCTTCCACCGTCGCTGAGGCTGCTCCCCGCAACTTGCTGGCATACTGCGCCTATTGATAGCGGAAGGTGCTGCATGCGCGTGTGGATCGATGCCGACGCCTGCCCTCGGGCGGCGCGCGACCAGGTAGTGAAATTCGCCCTCAAGCGGGGCTTCGAGGTGGTTCTGGTAGCGGGGCAGGCCGTCGCCCGGCCGAATTTCGCTTGCGTGAAGCTGGTGGTGGTGCCCAGCGGGCCGGATGCGGCGGACGATCATCTGGTCGAACATGCCGTGCCGGGCGAGCTGGTGATCTGCAGCGATGTGCCGTTGGCCGATCGCCTGGTGAAGAAAGGCGTGGCGGCGCTCGACCCGCATGGTCGAGAGTTCGACGAGCGCAATATGGGAGAGCGCCTGGCGGTGCGTAATCTGTTCACCGATCTACGCGAACAGGGTCAGGTTGGCGGTGGTCAGGCGCCCTATTCGGAAAAGGATCGGCAGGCCTTCGCCAATGCGCTGGATCGGATTCTCACGCGTTTGAGTCGTTAGGCTCCGGTGGACTCGGGCGTCACGACGAGTCGTAGGAGCGAGCTCTACTCGCGAATCTGTCGGTGATGAGCGTTTCGCGAGCATAGCTCGCTCCTACACATCCATCTCAGCCGCACAGGTAGGTGCCGGTACCAACCGCCACCAGTACGCCTTCGTCGTTATGCAGTTCCATGCGGATCACCGCCACCTTGTTGCCGGCGCGCAGGGGCATGGCGGTGGCAATGAAGCGCTGGCCGCGGCCGGGGCGCAGGTAGTCGATGCGCAGGTCGATGGTGCCGAGCTTGGACAGTTTGCTCATGCGCTCGGCCGCCGGCAGATGCTGATGGTTGGCGAAGGCGCCGATCAGCGCCATGGCGCCGCCACAGACGTCTAGCAGCGAGGAGATGACCCCGCCATGCAGGATGCCGTGGACGAAGTTGCCGATCAGCTCGGGCTTCATTGGCAGGTGCATGACCACCTGTTCTTCGCTCAGCGTGTCGATCTCGATACCGAGCAACTGGTTGAAGGGGATGCGTTGGAAGAAGGTGGCCACCGCCTGCTGCAGGTCGGCGTCCAGGGTGAAGGCTTGAGGCATCGTTGTCGCTCCGCGAATCGCTCCCCGGCACGCTGCCGCAGGCGGGCCGGTTTGGCCAGCGGCGCGGCGGGAGTGTCGTGAGCATTGGCCGGATCGGCCTGGGCGCAGCCGGTAGGGTGGGGCGAGCGAGGCCGGTAAGGGCGAGCAGGGTGGGCTGAAGCGGATCGCCGCCCGGCCCACCCTACAGCCCGGCGTCGCGTCAGTGGTGGGCCAGTTCCAGCACGCGGTCGACCATCTTGTTGATGCCTGAGGCGGCTTCGGCGATGGATTGGGCGAGCATGTACGCCGGGGTGGTGACCAGCTTGCGCGCTTCGTCCTCGACGATTTCATCCACGGCGCACTCGTGGTGCTCGGCGCCCATCTGGGTCATGGCGGCGGCAGTGTCGTGGTCGCTGCCGATGGTGCAGACCACGCCGGCACCGAAGATTTTCGCCGCCAGCGCCGGGGCGATGCACATCAGACCAATCGGCTTGCCGGCGTCGACGAAGGCCTTGCAGGCGGCCAGTACGTCGGGTTGCACGGTGCAGCCGGCACCATTGGTGGCGAAGTCCGAGAGGTTCTTCGCCACGCCGAAGCCACCGGGCAGAATCAGCGCATCGAAGCCGGCGACGTGCAGTTCCCTGACGTCCTTGATCTGGCCGCGGGCGATGCGCGCCGATTCCACCAGGACGTTGCGCGTCTCGTTCATTTCCTCGCCGCGATAGTGGTCGACCACATGCAGTTGCGCCACGTTGGGAGCGAAGCATTGCACCTCGGCGCCGCGCTGGTCGAGGCGCAGCAGGGTGATCACGCTTTCGTGGATCTCGGCGCCATCGTAGACGCCGCAACCGGACAGAATCACTGCCACTTTCTTGTTCATGCTCGACTCCTGGTGAGTAAGGGCGCGCTCCGCAAACGGGCGCGAGGATTGACTATCGTGGGTGTCGCCAAATGCCGCTCGGACTGTCACCTGCCGCCGCGAAACCGCACTGCCGTGGGCATAGGATGAATAACAGCCCAATCCCGACACAAGTACAACAACGTGGCGCAGTCATGAATTACGTTCTCTATGCGGTGCCCTTCTTCTTCCTGCTGATCGGAGTGGAGCTTCTCGCCGACCGTTTGCGTGGTCGGCACAGCTATCGCCTGGCCGATGCGCTGAACAGCCTTAGTGCCGGCGTGCTGTCGCAGGCGACCGGGCTGCTGACCAAGGTCGTTGGCCTGTTGACCTACGCGTTCGCCTGGGAACACCTGGCGCTGTTCGAGCTCCCAGACAGCAGTCTCTGGGTATGGGGCTTCGCCTTCGTCCTATATGACTTCTGCTACTACTGGAACCACCGCCTGGGCCATGAGCGCAACGTGCTCTGGGCGGCCCATGCGGTGCATCACCAGAGCGAGGACTACAACCTCTCCACCGCGTTGCGGCAAACCAGCACGGGTTTCATCTTCGGCTGGATCTTCTACCTGCCGATGGCGCTGGTTGGTGTGCCGCCGCTGGTGTTTTTCAGCGTTGCCGCTCTGAATCTGCTCTATCAGTTCTGGGTACATACCCGGCATATCCCCAAGCTGGGCTGGTTCGAGTGGCTGTTCATCACGCCGTCCAACCACCGCGTGCACCATGCGCAGAATCCTATCTACATGGATCGTAATTACGGCGGTGTGTTCATTGTCTGGGATCGTTTGTTCGGCACCTTTCAGGAGGAGCTGGACGAGCATCCGGTGGTCTTCGGTGTAACCGTGCCGTTGGCCAGTTGGAATCCGCTGTGGGCCAACCTACAGGTCTATGCCGGGCTGTGGCATGACGCCTGGCGGGCGAGCGCCTGGTGGGACAGGCTGCGCATCTGGTTCATGCCCACCGGTTGGCGGCCGGCCGATGTGGCCGCGCGCTATCCGCTGGCCAAGCGCGAGCTGGATGACTTCTGCAAGTTCGAGGTGCCCTTGGCCCGTGGCGCGCAGGTCTATGCGCTGTTGCAGTTCGTTTGCTACCTGCTGGCCGGAACCTGGTTGCTCGCGCAGGGCGAGTCGCTGTCGCTAAGCGCGATGCTGTTGGGGTGTGGCTGGATCGCCATGGGGCTCTACAGCATCGGCGTCTGGCTGGAGAACCGTGGCTGGGCGCTGCGCCTGGAGTGGCTGCGGCTGGCGCTGAATCTGCCGGCGCTCTGGTTGGCCGGGCAGTTTGACCTCTTGGCTGTGGATGCGCGCGCCTGGCTATGGCTGGCCGGTTACAGTCTGGTCAGCCTGTTCGGGTCATGGCTTGCGCAGCGCGTAGGGCGGCCCGGAACGCCGGCCGCTTGTAGCGTAGCGAACAGTCCGCACGTGGGTGTATGAACTGATTTTTGTGTGAGACCTGAACCTGCAACGGCGTACTGTGCTCAGCCACGCCGACCCTTGCGCCAGCGGTATAGCCAGGCCAGAGCGAGCAGCACCACCACGGCGGCCAGCAGCAGGATCTGGTAATGGCGCAGATCCTCGAGCAGGCCGCCCATGGCGTTGCCCAGGCTATAGGCCAGCAGGCTGATACCACCGGCCCATACGCCGGCGCCGATGGCATCGAGCAGCAGGTAGCGGCGCCAGGAGTAGCCGGACAGGCCGATGGTCAGCGGCATCACCGTGCGCAGGCCGTAGAGGAAGCGAAAGCACAGTACCCACAGATCCGGGTAACGCTGGATCAGCGCGCTGGCGCGTTCGCCCAGCGGTTGCCAGCGTGGCTTGCGGGCGAGCAGGGCGCGGCCATGGCGGCGGCCCAGGTAGTACCACAGCTGATCGCTGGCGAAGGTGCCGAGGAAGGCGCACAGCGCCACCCATTCGATCTTCAGTACGTCGCGCACGGCCATGTAGGCCGCCAGCAGTAGCGAGACTTCGCCCTCGAGAAAGGTGCCCAGGATCAGGGCCGGGTAGCCGAACTGGCGAATCAGGTCATGCAGCATGCCGCGTGCTCGTGGTGGAGGGTGATGCAGACTACTCCGACCACGAAAGGCCCGGAAGGTGGCACGTCGTGCCACAATATGTGCCTTGCCGTGCGACGTGCCGTCGCACGAAGTCATGCGACCGTCATCATTTGGTCATAATGACCGCTTATAACCGTCACACTGGCCCGTCCGTGCGGGCTCTGGAGTCTGCCGTGAGCGTTACCCCCGCCAACCGCCTGTTCCCTGCCACCCGTCTGCGTCGCAACCGTCGTGATGACTTCTCCCGCCGTCTGGTGCGCGAGAACCGCCTGAGCGTCGACGACCTGATCCTGCCGGTGTTCGTCCTCGACGGCGAGAATCGCCGCGAGAGCGTGCCGTCGATGCCGGGTGTCGAGCGCCTGTCCATCGACCTGCTGCTGCAAGAGGCCGAGCATTGGGTGGCGCTGGGTATTCCGGCGCTGGCGCTGTTCCCGGTCACGCCGCTGGAGAAGAAATCCCTCGACGGCGCCGAGGCGTGGAATCCGGACGGCATCGCCCAGCGCGCGATCCGCGCCCTGCGGGCTAAATTCCCCGAGCTGGGGGTGATCAGCGACGTGGCGCTCGACCCGTTCACCACTCACGGCCAGGACGGCATCCTCGACGCAGACGGCTACGTGCAGAACGACATTACCGTCGATGCACTGGTCAAGCAGGCGCTGTCGCATGCCGAGGCTGGCGCCCAGGTGGTGGCACCGTCGGACATGATGGACGGGCGCATCCAGGCGATCCGCGAGGCGCTGGAGCTGGCCGATCACGTCAACGTGCGCATCATGGCCTACTCGGCCAAGTACGCCAGCGCCTACTATGGCCCGTTCCGCGATGCGGTCGGCTCGGCCGCTAACCTTGGCAAGGGCAGCAAGAACACCTACCAGATGGATCCGGCCAACGGTGACGAGGCGCTGCACGAAGTGGCTGCCGACCTCGCCGAGGGGGCCGACATGGTCATGGTCAAGCCGGGCATGCCCTACCTGGACATCGTCTGGCGTGTGAAGGATGCCTACAAGGTGCCGACCTTCGCCTACCAGGTCAGTGGCGAGTACGCCATGCACATGGCGGCGATTCAGAACGGCTGGCTCAGTGAGGCGGTCGTACTGGAGTCACTCACCGCCTTCAAACGCGCCGGCGCCGATGGCATCCTCACCTATTTCGCCGTGCGTGCGGCAGAACTGTTAAAACAGGGGCACTGACGCCCCCAGGAACCCAGCGATGAACACCGAAGGACTCAACAGCGAAGCGCTCGAAAGCAGCAACCCGGCCCCCGTGGAGGTGATCGCCGAACCGCCGGTGGTGGAAACCCCGCCGCCTGCGCCGGTTCCCGGTCTGGATGACAGCAGCCTGTACATCCATCGCGAGCTGTCGCAGCTGCAGTTCAACATCCGCGTGCTGGAGCAGGCGCTGGACGAGTCCTATCCATTGCTGGAGCGCCTGAAGTTCCTGCTGATTTTCTCCAGCAACCTCGACGAGTTCTTCGAGATTCGCGTCGCCGGCCTGAAGAAACAGATCAACTTCGCCCGTGAGCAGGCCGGTGCCGACGGCCTGCAGCCACACCAGGCGCTGGCGCGGATTTCCGAGCTGGTGCACGAGCAGGTTGATCGGCAGTACGCCATCCTCAACGACACCCTGTTTCCGGCGCTGGCCAAGCAGGGCATCACCTTCATCCGTCGGCGCTACTGGACGACCAAGCTCAAGGCCTGGGTGCGCCGCTACTTCCGCGACGAGATCGCGCCGATCATCACCCCCATCGGCCTCGATCCGACGCACCCCTTCCCGTTGCTGGTGAACAAGAGCCTGAACTTCATCGTCGAGCTGGAAGGCGTCGATGCCTTCGGTCGCGATTCCGGTCTGGCCATCATCCCGGCGCCGCGTCTGCTGCCGCGCATCATCCGTGTGCCTGAGGACGTTGGTGGCCCCGGCGACAACTACGTGTTCCTCTCGTCGATGATCCACGCCCACGCCGACGACCTGTTCCAGGGCATGAAGGTCAAGGGCTGCTACCAGTTCCGTCTGACCCGTAACGCCGATCTGTCGGTGGATACCGAGGACGTCGACGACCTGGCGCGTGCCTTGCGCGGTGAGCTGTTCAGCCGCCGTTATGGCGATGCGGTGCGTCTGGAGGTGGTCGATACCTGCCCGAAACACCTGCGTGACCACCTGCTCAAGCAGTTCGGCCTGACCGAAGGCGAGCTGTATCAGGTCAACGGCCCGGTGAACCTGACCCGTCTGTTCAGCATCACCGGTCTGGATAACCACCCGGATCTGCAGTACGCCCCGTTCACGCCGGTAATCCCCAAGCTGCTGCAGAACGCCGAGAACATCTTCAACGTGGTCAGCAAACAGGACATCCTGCTGCTGCACCCCTTCGAGTCCTTCACGCCCGTAGTCGACCTGCTGCGCCAGGCGGCGAAAGACCCGCATGTGCTGGCGATCAAGCAGACCCTGTATCGCTCCGGGGCCAATTCGGAGATCGTCGATGCACTGGTGGAAGCAGCGCGTAACGGCAAGGAAGTCACTGCGGTGATCGAACTGCGCGCGCGTTTCGACGAAGAGTCCAACCTGCAATTGGCCAGCCGCCTGCAGGCAGCCGGTGCGGTGGTGATCTACGGTGTGGTCGGCTTCAAGACCCACTCCAAGATGATGCTGATTCTGCGTCGCGAGAACGGCGAGATCCGTCGCTACGCGCACCTCGGCACTGGTAACTACCACGCCGGCAACGCCCGTCTGTACACCGACTACAGCCTGCTCACCGCCGATGTGGCTCTTGGCGAAGACGTCGGCAAGCTGTTCAGCCAGTTGATCGGCATGGGCAAGACCCTGCGCATGAAGAAGCTGCTGCATGCGCCCTTCACCCTGAAGAAGACGCTGCTCGACCTGATTGCCAAGGAGACCGCTGCGGCGGCCGAAGGCAAGCCGGCGCAGATCATCGCCAAGTTCAATGCCTTGACCGATCCGAAGATCATCCGCGCGCTGTACAAGGCCAGCCAGACCGGGGTGAAAATCGACCTGGTGGTGCGCGGCATGTGCTGCCTGCGCCCGGGTGTGCCGGGGGTGTCGCACAACATCCAGGTACGCTCGATCATCGGCCGCTTCCTCGAACACACGCGGGTGTACTACTTCCTCAATGGCGGCGACGAGCTGATTTATCTGTCCAGCGCCGACTGGATGGAGCGCAACCTCGACAAGCGCGTGGAGACCTGCTTCCCGGTGGAAGGCAAGAAGCTCATCACCCGCGTCAAGAAAGAGCTGGAGAGCTACCTGACCGACAACACCCAGGCCTGGGTGCTGCAGTCCGATGGTCGCTACCTGCGCCAGCAGCCCACCGGCAACCAGAACCCGCGCAATGCCCAGGCCGCGCTGCTGGAGAAGCTCACCGCACCGGTGATCGTGACGCGATAAAAAGGCCGCTTGCGGCGATCTGATGACCCTCTCCCATGTATGGGAGAGGGCTTGGGTGGCCGCGTGCCGTGGCTCTTTGACGACGCGCGCTTTTTCGAAGCACTGCTTCCTGCGCCGGTGAGCGCCTGATCGCTGGCGATCAGGTCGGGAGAGAGTGCTTTGCGGTCTTGGCGGGTTTCACCCGCCCTACAGGCCTGCACTAATACCTTATGGCTGCGGCCGCCTTGCGTGTCATCGCTGCTGATCACAGCTGACGGCGGGTTCCATCCGCCCTATGCTTACGCCAGGGTGCAGTGCCTTGATCAGCGCACGCTCAGGCTCAGGTCGATGCGCTTGAGCCACTCGGCTTCGGCTTCGAAATCCGCCTGGGTCAGCGGGTTGGCCGTCAGCCAGCCTTCCGGGAAGACGATCTCCAGGCTGTTCTCGCCAGCCTTGAACTGCACCTGCGGCATGTCCTGCGTTCCCCGGATGTGGTGGAACAGGATGGCGAAGCGCAGCAGCACGCACAGGCGCATCAGTTTGACGCCTTCCTCGCCGAATTCGGCGAACTTGTCCTTGGGAATGTTGCGGCGGTGGCCGCGCACCAGCAGGGCGAGCATCTGCTGATCCTGGCGGGAGAAGCCGGCCAGATCCGAGTGCTCGATCAGGTAGGCACCGTGCTTGTGGTACTGATAGTGGGCGATATCCAGGCCCACTTCATGCACCTTGGCGCCCCAGCACAACAGCTCGCGATGCCAATCATCGGTCAGGCCCCAGTCGCTGGCGACCTTGTCCAGTGCCGACAACGCCTTGGCCTCGACCCGTGCAGCCTGGTCGACATCGACGTGGTAGCGCTCCATGAAGGCTGCCAGGGTACGCTCACGCACGTCCTCGTGCTGGTGACGGCCGAGCAGGTCGTACAGCACACCCTCGCGCAGGGCGCCCTCTGAATGGCTCATGCGCTGGATGTCGCAGGCATCGAAGATCGCTTCGAGAATCGCCAGGCCAGCGGGGAAGATGCCGCGACGATCGGGCTTGATGCCGTCGAGGTCGATCTTCTCCACCTCGCCCAGTTTGAACAGCTTGCGCTTGAGCCAGGCCAGGCCCTCGACCGTGACCTCACCATTGCCCAGACCGGCGGCCTTGGTCGCCAGGCCGATAGCCTTGATGGTGCCCGAGGCGCCAACGGCATCTTCCCAGCCGAGGCGGCGCAAGGCCTGCTCGATGCCCATCAGTTCCAGGCGGGCGGCGGTATAGGCCTGAGCGTAGCGTGCCGGGGTGATCTTGCCGTCCTTGAAGTAACGCTGGGTGAAGCTCACGCAGCCCATCTGCAGGCTTTCGCGCAGCAGCGGCTCGAAACGCTGGCCGATGATGAACTCGGTGCTGCCGCCGCCAATGTCGGCGACCAGGCGCTTGCCGGGGGTGTCGGCGATGCTGTGGGACACGCCAAGGTAGATCAGACGCGCTTCTTCGCGACCGGAAATCACCTCGACCTGGTGACCGAGAATTTCCTCGGCGCGGCGGATGAACACGGCGCGGTTGCGCGCTTCGCGCAGGGCGTTGGTACCGACGATACGCACCGCGCCTTCCGGCAGGCTGTTGGTGAACTGGGCGAAACGACGTAGGCAATCCAGGCCGCGCTGCATCGCCTCCTCGCTGAGCTGGCGCTCGTCATCCAGACCGGCCGCCAGTTGCACCTTGTCGCCGAGGCGTTCGAGGATGCGAATCTCATGATTGTCGGCCTTGGCCAGCACCATGTGAAAACTGTTCGAGCCCAGGTCGATGGCAGCGATCAGAGGAAAATTCTCGGCAGGGGCGTGGGGCATGATTGCGGCATCTCGTTCGATTTCCGCGCATCCTGCCACGACTGAGCGCATGAGCCAACGCATTCGGATGTCGCACGAAACTGGTCTAGACCTGTGGTTATCGCAGGTTCAGCACGCTCAGTGGCTGTTTCAGAAGCTGTTCGTCGCAGTTATGCCCCTCGCCGCCACGGTCCACCACCAGGAAGCGTCCAGGGTGCTGCAGGCATAGCAACGGGTGGTGCCAGGTGCCCCGCGCGTAGTTCACGCCCTGATCCGGCGCGCTGATGAAGGCGCGGATCTTCGACTCGTCCAGCTCACCGGGCGGGGCGACGACGATCAGCATGCGCCCGCCATCCACCGGGTAGAACGCCTGGCTGCCCAGCGGATGGCGTTCGAGCATGGTAAGGGTGATGGGCGCGTGCCAGGCCTTACCTTCGAACAGATTAACCAGGGTACGTGGTGCTTCACCGGCCAACTCCACCTGCACCAGATCATGGTAGCGGGTGGTGGTGCCGGCATTGATCGGGAAGGCCTGGGCGCCGGCCGTTTCGATCACATCACCGAAAGGCGCGAAGGCTTCGCGGGTCAGGGGCTCGATACGCAGCGGCAGTGGAGTCATGGCGTTCACAGGTTCACCGAACCGATGAAGTTGCGCAGCTCCTCGGTCTGCGGCGCGGCGAACAGCGCTTTCGGATCACCGATCTCGTGTACCTTGCCCTGGTGCATGAACACCAGCTTGTCGCCCACTTCGCGGGCGAAGCGCATCTCGTGGGTGACCATGATCAGGGTCATGCCTTCGCTGGCCAGTTGCTTGACCACCGCCAGCACTTCATTCACCAGCTCCGGGTCGAGCGCCGAGGTGATCTCGTCGCACAGCAGCACCTTGGGCGACATGGCCAGAGCGCGGGCAATGGCCACGCGCTGCTGCTGGCCGCCGGAGAGGCGCTCGGGATAGGCGTCGAATTTTTCGCTCAGGCCGACGCGTTCGAGCATCTGCCGGGCGATCTGCTCGGCCTCGGCGCGCGAGGTCTTCTTCACCACCTGCGGCGCCAGCATGACGTTCTCGCCAACGGTCAGGTGCGGGAACAGGTTGAACTGCTGGAATACCATGCCGACCTTCTGTCGCAGGCTGCGCAGGTCGGCGCGGGCGGCGTCGATGTACTCCCCGTCGACTTCGATCACGCCGTCGTTGATCGATTCCAGGCCGTTGAGGGTGCGCAGGAAGGTGCTCTTGCCCGAGCCGCTGCGGCCGATGATGGCGACCACTTCGCCTTCTTCGACCTTGAGGTCGATGCCCTTGAGTACGTGGTTGTCGCCGTAATACTTGTGCAGAGCGGTGACGTTAAGCAGTGACATTCAGCCTCCTTTCCAGGCGGTATGCAGCGAGCGAGAGCGGGTAGCAGAGCAGGAAGTAACCGAGGGCGACGAAGCCGTAGACCATGAACGGTTCGAAGGTGGCGTTGGCCAGCATGCTGCCGGTCTTGGTCAGCTCGGTGAAGCCGATGATTGAGGTCACAGCCGTGCCCTTGACCACCTGCACGGAGAAGCCGACGGTGGGTGCCACGGCGATGCGCAGCGCCTGCGGCAGCACCACGTGGCGCAGGGTTTCCAGGCGACTCATGGCCAGGCTTTCGGAAGCCTCCCACTGGCCACGGCTGATCGACTCGACGCAGCCGCGCCAGATTTCGGCGAGAAAGGCGCTGGTGAACAGCGTCAGCGCGGTGGCCGCAGCCAGCCAGGGCGAAACGTCGACGCCGAGCAGGGCGATGCCGAAGAACACCAGAAACAGCTGCATCAACAGCGGCGTGCCCTGGAACAGTTCGATATAGCCCCGAGCGAGAATGCGCGGTGCCGATAACGGTGACAGCCGCGCCAGCAACACCAGCAGGCCGGCGATGCCGCCGCAGATGAAGGCCACCAGCGACAGCAGCAGCGTCCACTGCAGGCCGGTGAGCAGGTTGCGCAGGATGTCCCAGAGGGTGAAGTCCATCAGCGGGCTCCCATGATGAAGCGGCGGCCGACCCAGGCCAGCAACTGGCGAATCCCGATGGCCATGATCAGGTACAGCGCGGTGGTCAGCAGGTAGGTCTCGAAGGCGCGGAAGTTGCGCGACTGGATGAAGTTGGCGGCGAACGACAACTCCTCGGTGGAGATCTGCGAGCACACCGCCGAACCGAGCATGACGATGATGATCTGGCTCGACAGGGCCGGCCACACCTTGCCCAGCGCCGGGCGCAGCACCACATGACGGAAGGTCTCGAAGCGGCTCATGGCCAGTGCGCTGGCCGCCTCGAGCTGGCCGTGCGGGATGGCCTGGATGCCGGCACGGATAATCTCCGTGGAGTAGGCGCCGAGGTTGATCACCATGGCCAGCACCGCGGCTTCCCACTCGCTCAGACGCACGCCGAGCGATGGCAGGCCGAAGAAGATGAAGAACAGCTGGACGATGAACGGCGTATTGCGGATCAGCTCCACATAGACGCCGAAGATGCGGTCGAACGGGCGGATGCGCCAGGCGCGCAGTATCGCCCCGACGATGCCGAGACCGACACCCAGCAGGGTGCCGATCGCCGTCAGGCCGAGGGTGAAGGCCGCGCCCTGCAGCAGCAGATCGCTGTGCTGCAGAACGGCGGCGAAGTCGAACTGGTACGCCATGGCTCAGTTCCCCGTGCGGCTCAGAGGCCGGCCGGCAGCGGTTGCTTCAGCCACTTCTGGCTGATCGCGTCGAGGCTGCCGTCGGCCTTGGCGCCAGCGATGATGGTGTTGACCTTGTCCAGCAGGGCGGCCTGATCCTTGTTCACACCCACGTACACCGGCGAGTCCTTGAGTTTGAGTTTCATGCTCGGCACGCGCTTGGGGTTCTTTTCGGAGATGGCCACCATCACCACGTTGCCGCTGGCGATCAGCTCGACCTGGCCGGAGAGGTAGGCGGCGATGGTCGAGTTGTTGTCCTCGAAGCGCTTGATGGTGGCACCTTGCGGGGCGACCTTGCTCAGCTCGATGTCTTCGATGGAGCCACGGGTGACGCTGATGGTCTTGCCGTCGAGGTCATCGAGGCTGGCGATGGCGGCGTCTTCCGGGCCGAATACGCCGAGGTAGAACGGTGCGTAGGGCGCGGAGAAATCGATCACCGCTTCACGCTCGGGGTTCTTGCCCAGGCTGGAGATCACCAGATCCACCTTGCCAGTGGTGAGGAAGGGGATGCGGTTGGTGCTGTTGACTGGAGTCAGCTCCAGCTTCACCGCCAGCTTGTCGGCCAGCAGTTGCGCGGTATCGATGTCCAGGCCACGCGGTTTCATGTCCGGGCCGACCGAGCCGAACGGCGGGAAATCCTGCGGCACGGCGACTTTCAGTACGCCAGCCTTGCTGATGTCTTCGAGTGCATCGGCGTGAACGGTGCTGGCGCCAAAGGCCAGGGCGGCGAACAGGGTACCCAGCAGGGTGCGGTGAAATTTGCGCATGTCGAACTCCCGATGAATGAACGAAAACTGAAGCGTTTTGCCTGGTTCGTGCAGTGCATCGGTTGTGCCAAGTTCAATGAAATAAGGGCTTTCATCGCTTCAGGCGAGCTGAAACAAGGTCTTACTGGTCTGAACAGTTGGCGTAGCTGATCGGGTGGTCAGCATTTTTTCTGGGCCATCTCGGTGCATCCCGGTTATGGGCTGTTCCACAACAGGGCGTCGCTTGCCTGAGGCAGTGTTATGGCCGTACAAAGGCGGCTTCACTGGACTGACCGGCCCGAACAGCGATGAATGCTTCCGCTCCCCGCGCGGTACCCGAATATGCTCTACAGGCGATCCGTCGCCTGATCGAGGAGGAGGGCTATCGCCCTGGCGATGCGCTGCCTTCGCAGCGTGATCTGGCCGAGCGCCTGGGGGTCAGTCGTGCCTCACTGCGTGAGGCGCTGTCCTCGCTCAGTGCGCTGGGGCTCGTCAGCGTGCAGGCCGGCAAGGGCGTGTTCGTTCAGCAGGCGCCCAAGGCCGAAGCCGCAGGTGGTTTCGTCTGGCCTTTCGCCGCGCAGGTGTCGGCTGCCGATACCTTCCAGCTGCGCTTCGCTCTGGAAGGCTTCGCCTGTGGTTTGGCGGCCGGGCGGATGACGGCCGAGGAGCTGGATTTTCTCGAGGACAACGTCGAGCAGATGCGCCGGGAACTGCGTGCGGAAAATTTCGAACAGGCGACGCGACTGGACTTCGAGTTCCACCAGCGCATCCTCGCTGCCAGCGGTAACCAGGCGATGTTCGCCCTGGTCACCTCCAGCGCCGACATCTTTCTGGAGAGCCAGAAGCTACCGTTCATTCGCCCTGAGCGAGCGATGGAAACCTGGCAGGAGCATCGCAAGATCCTCAAGGCCCTCGCTCGGCACGCCGCCAGCCCGGCGCAGAAGGCCATGCAGCAGCACATTCGTGCGGCGGCGTTGCGCACCGGTATCGCCTTCATCACCCTGGGTGATTGAAACTATTGAGTGGCTCAATCGCCGGTGCCTTTCGGTGTCAGGCAAGCCGGGCTATGATGTCGCCACTTTCGGTTGCCAGCCATCCTTGGTTGCAACCCTTCGGGCCGTCGCAAGCGACGTCAAAAATTTCTCCCGGCAATTTTTTGCTTCCGAATATACGGAGATTTCCAATGAGTGAATTCATCACTAACGTCAGCGATGCCAGCTTCGACCAGGACGTCATCCAGGCCGAAGGTCCGGTTCTGGTCGACTACTGGGCTGAATGGTGCGGCCCGTGCAAGATGATCGCACCGGTGCTCGACGAGATCGCCAAGGACTACCAGGGCAAACTGAAGATCTGCAAGCTGAACATCGACGAGAACCAGGAAACCCCGCCGAAGTACGGCGTGCGTGGTATCCCGACCCTGATGCTGTTCAAGAACGGCAACGTCGAAGCGACCAAGGTCGGCGCACTGTCCAAATCGCAGCTGGCAGCGTTCCTCGACAGCAACATCTAAGAAGTAGGGCGGGCTTTAGCCCACCCTAGCGCTCTGGAAGAAACCCCGATGTTTGCGGGGTTTTTTCGTTTTTCGGGCTAGACGCTGTTTTTTCACGGTGTTACATTCGGCCTCGCTGCCTCCTCCAGGCAGCCCTCTGCATGCCGTCGCCGATTCATTCCAATACGAATTCGTTCGCGATCCTGTCGCCTTCCTTGCGGCGCGGCCTCTCAAGCTAACAGCTTCTTTCTCTTCTTAAATGATCACGTCATTCCTATGAATCTGACCGAACTCAAGCAAAAACCGATTGCCGAACTGCTGGACATGGCCGAACAGATGGGCCTGGAAAACATGGCCCGTTCGCGTAAGCAGGACATCATCTTCGCCCTGCTGAAAAAGCACGCCAAAGGCGGCGAAGAGATTGGCGGCGACGGTGTGCTGGAGATTCTCCAGGACGGTTTCGGCTTCCTCCGTTCCGCCGACTCCTCCTACCTGGCCGGCCCTGACGACATCTACGTCTCGCCCAGCCAGATCCGCCGTTTCAACCTGCGTACCGGTGACACCATCGTCGGCAAGATTCGTCCGCCGAAGGAAGGCGAGCGTTACTTCGCCCTGCTCAAGGTCGACAGCATCAACTTCGACCGCCCGGAAAACGCCAAGAACAAGATCCTGTTCGAGAACCTCACGCCGCTGTTCCCGAATCAGCGCCTGACCATGGAAGCCGGTAACGGCTCCACCGAGGACATCACCGGCCGTGTGATCGACCTCTGCTCGCCAATTGGCAAGGGCCAGCGCGGCCTGATCGTCGCCCCGCCGAAAGCGGGCAAGACCATCATGCTGCAGAACATTGCCTCGAACATCACCCGCAACAACCCCGAGTGCCACCTGATCGTTCTGCTGATCGACGAGCGCCCGGAAGAAGTGACCGAGATGCAGCGCACCGTGCGCGGCGAAGTGGTCGCCTCCACCTTCGACGAGCCGCCGACCCGCCACGTGCAGGTCGCCGAGATGGTCATCGAGAAGGCCAAACGCCTGGTCGAGCACAAGAAGGATGTGGTCATCCTGCTCGACTCCATCACCCGTCTGGCGCGTGCCTACAACACCGTGATCCCGAGCTCCGGCAAGGTGCTGACTGGTGGTGTCGACGCCCATGCCCTGGAGAAGCCCAAGCGCTTCTTCGGTGCCGCGCGTAACATCGAGGAAGGCGGTTCGCTGACCATCATCGCCACTGCGCTGGTGGAAACCGGCTCGAAGATGGACGAGGTGATCTACGAGGAATTCAAGGGCACCGGCAACATGGAGCTGATCCTCGATCGCCGTGTTTCCGAGAAGCGTGTGTTCCCGGCCATCAACATCAACAAGTCGGGCACCCGTCGCGAAGAGCTGCTGACCGGTGAGGAAGAGCTGTCGCGCATGTGGATTCTGCGCAAGCTGCTGCACCCGATGGATGAAATCGCCGCGATCGAGTTCCTCATCGATAAGCTCAAGGTCACCAAGACTAACGACGAGTTCTTCCTGTCGATGAAGCGCAAGTAAGACGTTGCGCTGTTCCACAAGGCCGGGGAAACCCGGCCTTGTCGTATCCGGAGGCTTTCAAGCCTTCTGAAAGCCCCACTTCGGCGCTAAACTTTGCGGTCACTCAAGCCTGTCCGACACGAGGCTCCTGCATGCAGTATCGCGACCTGCGCGACTTCATCCGTGAACTGGAAAAGCGCGGCGAACTCAAGCGTATCCAGACCCCGGTTTCGCCCATCCTGGAAATGACCGAAATCTGCGACCGCACCCTGCGCAAGGGCGGCCCGGCGCTGCTGTTCGAGAAACCCACCGGCTTCGACGTGCCGGTGCTTGGCAATCTGTTCGGCACGCCCAAGCGCGTGGCGTTGGGCATGGGCGCCGAAGACGTTTCCGAGCTGCGCGAGATCGGCAAGTTGCTGGCCTTCCTCAAGGAGCCGGAGCCGCCCAAGGGGCTCAAGGATGCCTGGAGCAAGCTGCCGATCTTCAAAAAGGTCATCTCCATGGCGCCCAAGGTGGTCAAGGACGCGCCCTGCCATGAGGTGATCGAGGAGGGCGACGACGTCGACCTCGGCAAGCTGCCGATCCAGCATTGCTGGCCTGGCGATGTGGCGCCGCTGATCACCTGGGGTCTGACCATCACCAAGGGCCCGAATAAAGAGCGGCAGAACCTCGGTATCTACCGCCAGCAGGTGATCGGCCGCAACAAAGTGATCATGCGCTGGCTCAGCCACCGTGGCGGCGCGCTGGACTTCCGCGACTGGTGCAAGACTTACCCGGACAAGCCTTATCCGGTCTGCGTGGCGCTCGGTGCTGACCCGGCGACCATTCTCGGCGCCGTGACGCCGGTGCCCGATACCCTCTCCGAATACGCCTTCGCCGGCTTGCTGCGCGGTCATCGCACCGAGCTGATCAAGGCCCGTGGCAGTGACCTGCAAGTGCCGGCCAGTGCCGAGATCGTCCTCGAAGGGGTGATCCATCCGGGCGAGACCGCGCCGGAAGGCCCCTATGGCGACCACACTGGCTACTACAACGAAGTGGACACCTTCCCGGTATTCACCGTCGAGCGCATCACCCGCCGCCGCGACCCGATCTACCACAGCACCTACACCGGCCGCCCGCCAGATGAGCCGGCGATTCTCGGCGTGGCGCTGAACGAAGTGTTCGTGCCCATCCTGCAGAAGCAATTTCCCGAGATCACCGACTTCTACCTGCCGCCGGAAGGCTGTTCATACCGCATGGCGGTGGTGACCATGAAGAAGCAGTACCCGGGCCACGCCAAGCGCGTGATGCTTGGTGTGTGGTCGTTCCTGCGACAGTTCATGTACACCAAGTTCGTTATCGTCACCGACGACGATATCAACGCACGGGACTGGAACGACGTGATCTGGGCGATTACCACGCGCATGGATCCCAAGCGCGACACGGTGATGATCGACAACACGCCGATCGACTACCTCGACTTCGCCTCGCCGATCTCCGGCCTGGGCTCGAAGATGGGCCTGGACGCCACTCACAAGTGGCCAGGCGAAACCACGCGTGAGTGGGGCCGCGCCATCGAGAAGGATCCGGCCGTGGTGGCGCGCGTCGACGCGCTGTGGAGCGAGCTGGGAATCGATTGATGAACGTCACCCTGCAACCCTCCGGCATTACCCTGGCTCTGCAGCCTGGCGAATGCATCCTCGATGGCGCCCGCCGTCTGGGCTACGACTGCCCGCAGAGCTGCCGCAATGGCAATTGCCATATCTGCGCTGCCTTGCTGGTGGAAGGTCGCGTACGGCAGAACGGTGTCGAGCTGGATCATGGTGAGCTGTTCACCTGCCTCGCCGAGCCGCTGCAGGATTGCGTGCTGCATTGGGATGGCGTGCTTGCCCCCGGTGAATTGCCGGTGCGCGACCTGAGCTGTCAGGTGATCGAGTGCCAGGACGTGGGCGGCGATGTATGCCGTGTGCGCCTGCGTACCCCGGCCGGCAAGGCGCCGCGTTATCACGCTGGGCAGTATCTGCTGTTGCAGCGCCCGGATGGCGAGATGGCGGCTTTTTCCCTGGCCTCGGCGCCGCATGCCGGGCGCGAGCTGGAGCTGCATATCCTTGCCCGCGAGGACAGCAGCATTGCCTTGCTGCAGCACCTGCGTAGCACCGGCATGGCCCGCATACAGATGCCCTATGGCGACACCCACCTCGCCGAGCTGCCGGACGGCCCGCTGGTGTTGATCGCCGCAGGCACCGGCATGGGCCAGATGCACA
Organism: Pseudomonas sp. FG29; assembly: GCF_057809355.1. Taxonomy (NCBI): domain Bacteria; kingdom Pseudomonadati; phylum Pseudomonadota; class Gammaproteobacteria; order Pseudomonadales; family Pseudomonadaceae; genus Pseudomonas; species Pseudomonas sp. FG29. The sequence goes on from NZ_JBMDJU010000030.1 coordinate 48,084, forward strand.
GCCTGATCGAGCACTGCCGCGCCGCCGGTTTTGCCCACCCGGTGCACCTGTACTGGGGCGCGCGTCGGCCCGAGGACTTCTATGAGCTGCCGCACTGGGCCGAATGGCAGCAGCTGGACAATCTGCACCTGCATCAGGTGGTCAGTGATCAGTGCGCTTGGCAGGGCCGTTGCGGCCTGCTGCATGAAGCGGTGCGCGAAGACTTCCCCGACCTCAAGGCCTTGCACGTCTACGCCAGCGGCTCGCCGGCGATGGTCTATGCCACGCTCGATGCGCTGGTCGACGCCGGGATGGACGCGCACCAGATGCGCGCTGACGTGTTCGCCTACGCGCCGCGTTCATAGTGGTAGGGCGGGTGCAACCCGCCACTGATTGATTCGGCGGGT
>NZ_JBMDJU010000031.1:0-47438 GCF_057809355.1 Pseudomonas sp. FG29
CGAAGCCGGGGCCGGATGATGGGGTGCGCTTTCTTTTGCTTACTTTTCTTTGCGCTGGGCGGCAATCCGAGTTCAAAGAAAAGTGAGTCGCCCGAGGGGGCGAAACCCGGAATATCTGAAAACACCCCAAGCTGCGTCCAGAACACCAGCGCAAGACGACAAAATCAAACAAACTTGCCAGTCCAGTCTCATCAAGCCGTTCCCAGCAAGATGAAAAAAGGAGCCCGCAGGCTCCCCTTTTCACGACAGACAGAATCAATGAATGATCTGACTGAGGAACAGCTTGGTGCGCTCGTTCTGCGGGTTGGTGAAGAAGGTGTCAGGCTCGGCCTGCTCAACGATCTCGCCCTTGTCCATGAAGATCACCCGGTTGGCCACGGTGCGGGCGAAGCCCATCTCGTGGGTCACGCAGAGCATGGTCATGCCGTCTTCGGCCAGGCCGATCATGGTATCGAGCACCTCTTTCACCATCTCCGGGTCGAGCGCCGAGGTCGGTTCGTCGAACAGCATGATCTTCGGTTTCATGCACAGCGCGCGGGCAATCGCCACACGCTGCTGCTGACCACCGGAGAGCTGCCCCGGGTACTTGTGCGCCTGCTCGGGGATGCGCACACGCTCCAGGTAATGCATGGCGATTTCTTCGGCCTGACGCTTGGGCATCTTGCGCACCCACATCGGGGCGAGGATGCAGTTCTGCAGCACGGTCAGGTGCGGGAACAGGTTGAAGTGCTGGAACACCATGCCCACTTCGCGGCGCACGGTTTCGATGTTCTTCAGGTCGCGGGTCAGCTCGGTGCCATCGACCACGATACGCCCTTCCTGGTGCTCTTCCAGGCGGTTGATGCAGCGGATGGTAGTCGACTTGCCCGAGCCCGAAGGCCCGCAGAGCACGATGCGCTCGCCCTGGGTGACGTTCAGGTTGATGTCCTTGAGTACGTGGAACTGACCGTACCACTTGTTCACACCGGTAAGCTGGATGATGCCTTCACCCGCGCCGGAGGCTTTGATTGCTTCTTTCATGTAGGGGTCCTCAACGCTTGTGACCGGTATCCAGCTTGCGCTCCAGGCTCATGGAGTAGCGGGACATGCCGAAACAGAAAATCCAGAAAATCAGGGCAGCGAACACATAGCCCTCGGTTGCCATGCCCAGCCACGCCGGATCTGCAGCCGCCTGCTTGACGCTGTTGAGCAGGTCGAACAGGCCGATGATGATCACCAGGCTGGTGTCTTTGAACAGGGCGATGAAGGTGTTGACGATGCCCGGGATCACCAGCTTAAGCGCCTGCGGCAGGATCACCAGGCCCATCATGCGCCAGTAACCCAGGCCCATCGCGCCGGCCGCTTCGTATTGGCCCTTGGGAATCGCCTGCAGACCACCGCGTACCACCTCTGCAATGTAGGCCGACTGGAACAGAATCACCCCGATCAGCGCGCGCATCAGCTTGTCGAAGCTCATGCCTTCGGGCAGGAACAACGGCAGCATCACCGAGGACATGAACAGCACGGTGATCAGCGGCACACCACGCCAGAATTCGATGAAGGTCACGCAGACCACCTTCACTGCCGGCATGTTGGAGCGCCGGCCCAGTGCCAGCAGGATACCCAGCGGCAGCGCACCGGCGATGCCGACAGCGGCGATCACCAGGGTCAGCATCAGACCGCCCCAACGGCTGGTCGCCACGTTCTGCAGGCCGAGGAAGCCGCCATGCAGCAGCCAGAAGGCCACGACCGGGTAGATCAGCAAGAAGGCGATACCGTAGTGCGCCTTGCGCGGGAAGCGGCTGATGAACAGCGGCGCGGCACCGATGATGGCCAGGAATCCGGCCAGATCGACCCGCCAGCGCAGCTCGCTCGGGTAGAACCCGTACATGAACTGGCTGAAACGGGTCTGGATGAACACCCAGCAGGCGCCTTCTTTCGTGCAGTCGGCGCGAGTCGTACCGACCCAGTTGGCATCGATGAACGCCCACTGCAGAACCGGCGGAATGGTCAGCCAGATCAGGTAGAGCGCGAAGAGCGTCAGCAGGGCGTTCCACCAGTTGGAGAACAGGTTGTCGCGCATCCAGGCGACGGGGCCGACGCTGGTGCTCGGTGGTGGCAGATCCGGTTTGAAAGTATGTGTAGTGCTCATGCGCAGGCCCTCACCGCTCGATCAGCGCAATGCGCTTGTTGTACCAGTTCATCAGCAGGGAAATGCTGATGCTGATGGCCAGATAGACGCTCATGGTAATGGCGATGACCTCGATGGCCTGTCCGGTCTGGTTCAGCACCGTACCGGCGAACAGCGACACCATGTCCGGATAGCCGATACCGGCCGCCAGCGACGAGTTCTTCGCCAGGTTCAGGTACTGGCTGGTCAGCGGCGGAATGATCACGCGCATCGACTGCGGGATGATCACCTTGCGCAACGTGACGCTGGTGCTGAGCCCCAGAGAACGCGCCGCCTCGGTCTGGCCATGGCTGACGGCCTTGATCCCGGAACGCACGTTCTCGGCGATGAAGGCTGCGGTGTAAACCGTCAGGGCGATGGTCAGCGCCAGCAATTCGGGGATCAGTACCCAGCCACCCACATAGTTGAAGCCCCTGAGCTCGGGGAGCGTCCAGTGCACCGGGCTGCCGAACGCCAGCGCGATCAGGCTAGGAATGACCAGGATCATGGCCAGGCCGACCCAGAACTTGTGGAAGGGCACGCCGGTGCTCTCGAAGCGGCGGTTGGCCCAGCGCACCATCAGGACGATGGCCACAAGGGTGAGAACCAGGCCGATCACGAACGGCCAGAACCCCTCGGCAACATTGGCTGCCGGCATGTTCAGGCCACGGTTGCTGAGAAAGAAGGTGTCATTGAGGCTGATACTGCTGCGCGGCCCAGGCAAAGGCAGCAGCACGGCGAAATACCAGAAAAGAATTTGCAGCAGCGGCGGGATATTGCGGAACACCTCGATATAGACGGTGGCCAGCTTGCTCAGCATCCAGTTCGGCGACAGCCGCGCGATGCCGATGAGAAAACCCAGAATGGTCGCCAGAATGATGCCGATGAAGGAGACCAAAAGCGTGTTGAGCAACCCGATGACGAAGACGCGCGCGTAGCTGTCTGCCTCCGTATAACTGATCAGGTGCTGAGCGATGCCGAAGCCGGCACTGCGCTCGAGAAAGTCGAAACCGGACGTGATACCGCGATGCTGCAGGTTGGTCTGCGTGTTGTAGAACAGGAACCAGCCCAGAGACACGACGGCCACGACGGTGATGATCTGGAATAGCCAAGCACGCACACGTGGATCGCTAAGGGAAAACCCCTGCGGTGCGCCAATCTTTTTCTGCATGGGAATAATGCCCCAGGTATATCGGAACGAAATCGCCCGGCAGAGGCTGCCGGGCGACAAGTCGGTCAATCAGCGCACGGGCGGTGCGTAATGCAGACCACCTTTGTTCCACAGCGCATTGAGGCCGCGCTCGATCTTCAGCTCGCTACCGGCACCGACGTTGCGGTCGAAGACCTCACCGTAGTTACCAACCTGCTTGACCACCTGTACCAGCCAGTCTTTCGGCAGCTTGAGGTCTTTGCCGTACTCGCCGTCAGCACCCAGCATACGGGCGATGTCCGGGTTCTTGGTTTCCTTGGCCATGGCCTCGACGTTCTTCGAGGTCACACCCAGTTCTTCGGCGTTGAGCATGCCGAACAGCGTCCACTTGACGATGGTGAACCACTCTTCATCACCACGGCGAACCACCGGGCCCAGAGGCTCCTTGGAGATCACTTCCGGCAGAACGACCCACTGATCCGGCGAGGCCAGCTTGATGCGCTGGGCATACAGCTGCGACTGGTCGGAGGTCAGCACGTCGCAACGACCGGCTTCCAGCGACTTGGCGCTTTCGTCGGAGGTGTCGAAGGTGATGGGGGTGTACTTCAGGCCATTGGCGCGGAAGTAGTCGGAGACGTTCAGCTCGGTGGTGGTGCCTGCCTGGATGCAGATGGTGGCGCCATCGAGTTCCTTGGCACTGGCAACGCCCAGCTTCTTGTTCACCAGGAAGCCGATGCCGTCGTAGTAGGTCACGCCGGTGAACACCAGGCCCATGCCGCCATCGCGGGAGCTGGTCCAGGTGGTGTTACGCGACAGCATGTCGACTTCGCCGGACTGGATCGCCGTGAAGCGCTCCTTGGCCGTCAGCGGGCTGTACTTGACCTTGCTCGCATCGCCGAACACGGCAGCAGCCACTGCGCGGCAGACGTCGACGTCGATGCCTTGATAGTTACCTTTTTCGTCCGGCACCGAGAAACCCGGCAGACCGTCACTCACACCGCACTGCACGAAGCCTTTCTTCTGGACGGCGTCCAGGGTGGCGCCTGCATGGGCAAAACCGCTGACACCGAGTACGACTGCGGTGGTCACGGCGGCCAGGGTGGATTTCACCATCTTCATCAAAACCTCCAGTGCTCTTGTTGTGTTGGCGTCTCCGTCCGGTTTCTCCGCCCTTGTGAGGCATGCGATACGCTGGCGACAGCGTGATCGACGAGAAGCCCGAACCACGGTTGGAGCATAGTCGGTGATGCCCTCTGCTGACCGACTGTCTCCATCCGGCCCATCGGTTAATGGGCCCAAGACGTACTTTTTAACTTCCGTGTGGGGCGCTAGCCCTTCACGTTGCTCAAGGCCCCCAGGTAGCAGGCCCCTGCCTGTTGCACGATAGGTAATGGCACAGTGTTACCGTTACCGCATCGCGTCGTCAGTTCGGTTTAGCTGTAGCAAGCGCCGTACCAGCCACTGGCAAAATGCCGGTTCGGCAGGGTTCAAGAGCAAAACTTTCACCTGTGCGACAACTTATTCACAGATTAGCCAAGCGCAAAAAAGCAGTCGCACCAAAATAAAGCAGCCGCACCACACTGGAGCTACCAATGACCACACCCATGATTGTGCAACCCTCGCAAAGTGCCGATGCCAGCGTGATCTGGCTACACGGCCTGGGCGCCGACCGCTATGACTTCCTGCCGGTCGCCGAAATGCTGCAGGAACGCCTGCCCAGCACCCGCTTCATCCTGCCGCAAGCCCCCACGCGCCCTGTGACCATCAACGGTGGCTGGAGCATGCCGAGCTGGTACGACATTCTCGCCATGAGCCCGGCACGCGCCATCGACCAGGCGCAGCTAGACGAGTCTGCCGACCAGGTGCTGGCACTGATAGCGGCCGAACGTGCAAGCGGGATCGCCGCCGACCGCATCATCCTGGCCGGTTTTTCGCAGGGTGGAGCCGTGGTGCTGCACACCGCCTTCCTGCGCCATGACGAGGCACTGGGTGGCGTGCTGGCGTTGTCCACCTACGCCCCGACCTTCAGTGACGACATGCTGCTGTCGGATACAAAAAGACAACTGCCGGTGCTGTGCTTGCATGGCAGATTCGACGACGTCGTGATCCCCGACATGGGGCGCGCGGCATTCGACCACCTGCACGCTCGATCCGTACAGGCACAGTGGCGCGACTACCCGATGGCTCACGAGGTCATCCCGGAAGAGATTCGCGACATCGCCGACTGGCTGAGCGAGCGGCTGGCCCGCTGAACGCATGGAGATTTCTACGAGAGATGAGCACAGCGCCCCTGATCCGCACCCTGCAGGATATCCAAGCGATCGAGCGTACGCCGCTCGCTGAACGCAACCTGCCAACGAGCACCTATGAGCTGATCCGGCGCACGGCGTACGCCCACCCCGATGCCCAGGCGCTGTCCTTCCTTCTTCAGGGCAATGGTGAAGAGAGTCCGCTGCGCCTGAACTATGCCGAACTGCTCGGCAAGATCACCCAGACCGCCAACGCCTTTCACCGCCTGGGCCTGCGCCCGGGCAAGGCGGTCTCCTTCCTGCTGCCCAACCTGCCGCAAACCCACTACACCATCTGGGGCGGCGAGGCGGCCGGCATCGTCAACGCGATCAATCCGTTGCTTGAGCCCGAGCACATCGCCGAACTGATCCACGCCTCGGACTCCGAGTTGCTGGTGACCCTGGCGCCCTTCCCCGGCACCGATCTGTGGGACAAGGTCAACTCGCTGCGCGATCACCTGCCGGAGCTCAAGGCAATCCTCTGCGTGGACATGGCCAACCTCCTGCCCGAGCCCCAGCGCAGCGCGATCAAGGCCCAGCGCGGCCCATTGCCCGAAGGCGTGCTGGATTTCGACGAGACCATCGCCGCCTGCCCGGCGGATCATCTGGAAAGTGGCCGCGTCATCAGCACCGATGACATCGCCAGCTACTTTCACACCGGCGGCACCACCGGCACCCCGAAACTGGCCCCGCACAGCCACGGCAACGAAGTGGCGATGGCCTACAGCATGAACCTGGTCACCCGCTTCGGCGTCGGCGATGTAACGCTCTGCGGCCTGCCACTGTTTCACGTCAACGGAGTGATCGTCACCGGCCTGGCGGCCTTCATCGGCGGCGCCGAAGTGCTGCTGGCTACCCCGCAGGGCTATCGCAACACCACCCTGATCGGCAACTTCTGGAAGGTGATAGCACGCCACAAGGTCAGTTTCTTCAGTGGCGTACCGACCATCTATGCCGGCCTGCTGCAGGTACCCAGCGAAGGCTACGACCTGTCCTCGCTGAAATATGCCTTATGCGGCGCCGCGCCGATGCCGGTTGAGCTGATCCGCCAATTCGAGGCCAAGACCGGCCTGACCCTGATCGAAGGCTACGGCCTGACCGAAGGCACCTGCGGCAGTTGCGCCAATCCACCAGCCGGCGAGCGTCGTCCGGGCTCCATCGGCCTACCGATGCCCTATTGCGAGGTCAGCATCAAGATCGTCGACGAGCAGGGGCAGTACCTGCGCGATGCGGCGCCTAACGAAATCGGTAACCTGTGCATCCGTGGCGCCACGGTGTTCAAGGGCTACCTGCAGGCCAGCAAGAATGCCGGCATCTGGGTCGATGGCGACTGGTTCAACACCGGCGACCTCGGCCGCGTCGATGCCGACGGCTATATCTGGCTGACCGGGCGCAGCAAGGATCTGATCATCCGCGGCGGCCACAACATCGACCCGCAGATGATCGAGGAAGCACTGCACAAGCACCCGGCCGTGGCCATGGCCGCTGCCGTGGGCAAGCCCGACGAGAAGGCCGGCGAGCTGCCGGTGGTCTACGTGCAACTCAAGCCGGGGATGCAGGCCAACGAGGCCGAGCTGCTGGAGCATGCCGCCGCACACATTCCCGAACGCGCCGCGGTGCCCAAGGATGCCTGGATCATCGACGCCATTCCGCTGACCGCCGTGGGCAAGACCTTCAAGCCGGCACTGCGTTTCGATGCGATCAGCCGCGTCTACCGGGCGGCACTGCATGAGCTCGATAGCGCGATCCAGGTCGAGGTGCAGAGCGACGACAAGGCCGGGCAACTGGCCCATGTGCATCTGCCACGCCGCGATGACGCGCTGAGCGAAGCCATCGCCCAACGCCTCTCGGGGTTTGCCGTCGGCCACCGGATTCACCTGCCTGAGTGAGCCGGCAAGGCGCAGGGACGCGCGCCAGTTAACAGCTTGAAAACAACGTACAACCACTGGTCGGCCCGCCGTCCGGTGAGCATTGTCAGGACTCGAGGCCGGGAATACTGTCGGGGGCGACATGTAAACGAGAACAGGGAGCGTTACCCAGCCGTCGGGCTGCGGCACTCCCGTCAGATCCCAAGACGAGTCGATGAAGCTGGCGCACTGGCAGGCCGACCTGCATCAGATCAAGCAACTGCGGTTGTTCAACCAGGTTGCCCTGGACAACCTGGATCAGTTGCTCAAGGAGTTTCGCGCCTACGACCTGGAGGCCAGCGAGGTATTGCTGTCACCCTTCAACCGCAACCAGCACCTTTATCTAGTGATCCGCGGGCGCCTGCGCGTGTACCTGGGCTCGCTGGACAACCAGGCGGTCAGCACGCTGGAAGTCGGCGACTGTGCCGGCGAAATCAGCTTCATCGACAATGAACATCCCTCGGCCTACGTCGTCGCCGAGCAACCCTCGACGGTGCTGCGCCTGCACCGCGAATCACTGCTCGAGCTGTTCCGCCAATCCCCGCAAATGATGCAGAACCTGCTGGAGCTGCTCTGCGACCGCGTGCGCAAGGGCAACCGGCAGATTCTCGACAGCGAACAGAACGCCAATGTCGACACCCTGACCAACTGCTTCAACCGGCGCTGGCTGGAGCATGTATTCGAACGCGAGAGCACCCGTTGCGCACTGAATGAGCAGCCACTGTCGCTGCTGATGCTGGATGTCGATCACTTCAAAGCCTACAACGACCGGCATGGCCATCTACCCGGCGACTATGCCCTGTGCCTGGTCGCCCATACCCTGCGCAACCAGTTGCGGCCCAAAGACAGCCTGGTGCGTTTCGGCGGCGAGGAGTTCGTCATCCTCCTGCCGGAACTGGCAGCCAGCGATGCTCGCGCCATCGGCGAACGCCTGCGCAAAAGCCTGGAACAGATCACCTCCTTCTATTCGCCGGTCGGTGTCTTGCCGGGCGTGACCATTTCCCTCGGCCTGGCCGAGATGCAGACGGCGGACAGCCTGCAGGGCCTGATCGCCCGCGCCGATGCTGCGCTGTACCAGGCCAAGCAGCAGGGGCGCAACTGCCTCTGCGGCTGAGCGCCAGCGTCACCAGAGACTGCTAGAGTGCCAGGCATGACAACACGCCTGGATGGCTCACATGCGCAAACTGCTGATTGCCGTACTCCTGCTCGCTCCCCTCTCCGCCCTGGCGTTCTTCGGCCTGCCAGAGGTGCTCGACGCGCGGATGAACAGCGTCGCCAGCCCGCCGCCCTATGCCGCCAGCGACAGTGCACGGAAGCTGCACCAGGGCCTGTTCGTCGCCGACCTGCATGACGACGCCCTGCTCTGGGAGCGCGATCTGCTCAAACGCTACGACTATGGCCACTCCGACCTGCCACGCATGCTCGAAGGCCGCCTCGGCCTGCAGGTGTTCTCCACCGTGACCAAGACACCACGCGGCCTGAACATGGAGAGCAACGCTGCCGACAGCGACAACATCACCCTGTTGGCGATGGCCCAGCGCTGGCCACGGGAAACCTGGAGCAGCCTGCTGCAACGCGCGCTGTACCAGGCGCAGAAGCTCAAGGACGCGTCTGCTGGCAGCGACGGCCGCCTGGTGCTGATCCGCACCCGCGCTGACCTGAGCACCTTCATCACCGCCTGGCAGCAGGATCCCAACCGTGTCGCGGCCCTACTCGCCACCGAAGGCCTGCATCCCATCGAAGGCAAGCTGGAGAACATCGATGTGCTGTATGACGCCGGCTTTCGCATCGCCGGCCTGACCCACTTCTTCGACAACGAGGTCGGCGGCTCCGCCCACGGCCTGGAGAAAGGCGGGCTGACCCCGCTGGGGCGCCAGGTGATCGCGCGCCTGGAAGAAAAATCCATGCTGGTCGACCTGGCCCACGCCTCACGCCCGCTGATCGATGACGTACTAGCCATGGCCACGCGCCCTGTGCTGGTCTCGCACACCGGGGTAGAGGGTACCTGCGCCGGCACACGTAACCTCAGCGACCGGAACCTGCAGGCCATCGCCGCCACCGGCGGAGTGGTCGGCATCGGCTACTGGAGCACCGCCGTGTGCGACACCTCGGTCGCCGCCATCGTCAAGGCCATCCGCTACACGGTGGACAAGATCGGCGTTGAACATGTCGCCCTGGGCTCGGACTTCAATGGCACCGTGCACACGCCGTTCGATGTCACCGGCCTGGCGCAGATCACCGAGGGGCTGCAGCAAGCCGGCTTCGACGACAGCGCCATCGCCGCGATCATGGGCGGCAACGTGCAGCGCCTGCTGCTGGCCAGCCTGCCGGAAAAATGAGGCACTGACCGCACACTACGCTTGACAGGCGCCTGCGAAGCACTTCGCCACGCCCGCGTCTTGCATTACACTGGCGGGCGTTCACTCCTTAACCAGTCGATGAGAAGCCCGTGCTCAAAGCACTCAAGAAAATGTTCGGCAAAGCCGAAGACGAGCAGCCACAACCAGCGCCGTCCCCCGTAGCAGCGCCTGCCCAGAGCAGTGGCGCAGGCGAAAAGCCTCCCCGTCAGAACAAACCGGCCCCTACCGCTGGCGACGCTCCCGCCCCCCAGCAGCCCCGTCCGCCGAAGGCCGACAAACCGCGCCGTGAGCGCCCGGCCAAACCCGTCGATACCTGGAAGCTGGAAGACTTCGCGGTCGAGCCAGCCGAAGGCAAGACGCGCTTTCACGACTTCAAGCTCGCGCCCGAGCTGATGCATGCCATCCACGATCTTGGCTTCCCCTACTGCACGCCGATCCAGGCGGGCGTACTGGGCTACACCCTCAAGGGCCAGGACGCAATCGGTCGCGCCCAGACCGGTACCGGCAAGACCGCGGCCTTCCTCATTTCGATCATCACCCAGTTGCTGCAGACCCCGGCGCCGAAAGAGCGCTACATGGGCGAACCGCGTGCGCTGATCATCGCGCCGACCCGCGAACTGGTAGTGCAGATCGCCAAGGATGCCGCCGAGCTGACCAAGTACACCAAGCTCAACGTCATGAGCTTCGTCGGCGGCATGGACTTTGACAAGCAGCTCAAGCAGCTGGAATCGCGCTTCTGCGACATCCTCGTGGCCACGCCTGGCCGCCTGCTGGACTTCAACCAGCGCGGCGAAGTGCACCTGGACATGGTCGAAGTGATGGTGCTCGACGAAGCCGACCGCATGCTCGACATGGGCTTCATCCCGCAGGTACGCCAGATCATCCGCCAGACGCCGATGAAGGGCGACCGCCAGACCCTGCTGTTCTCAGCCACCTTCACCGACGATGTGATGAACCTGGCCAAGCAGTGGACGGTCAACCCTGCCATCGTCGAGATCGAGCCGGAGAACGTCGCCAGCGACACCGTCGAGCAGCACGTCTACGCCGTGGCCTCGGCCGACAAATACAAACTGCTGTACAACCTGATCAGCCAGAACGACTGGACGCGAGTCATGGTCTTCGCCAACCGCAAGGACGAAGTGCGGCGCATCGAAGAGCGCCTGACCCGCGACGGCATCAGCGCCGTGCAGATGTCCGGCGACATTCCCCAGCACAAGCGCATCCGTGCCCTGGAAGGCTTCCGCGAAGGCAAGATCCGCGTCATGGTCGCCACTGACGTGGCCGGTCGCGGCATCCACGTCGATGCCATCAGCCACGTGATCAACTTCACCCTGCCGGAAGATCCGGACGACTATGTGCACCGCATCGGCCGTACCGGCCGCGCCGGCACCAGCGGCACCTCGATCAGCTTCGCCGGTGAGGACGACGCCTTCGCCCTGCCACCGATCGAAGCGCTGATCGGCCGCAAGATCCAGTGCGAGATGCCGCCGGACGAACTGCTCAAGCCCGTGCCACGCAAGCACTAAGGCCAGCGGATAAAAAAGGCGAAGCCAGTGGCTTCGCCTTTTTCATGGCGGCCTGATAAGCGCACACCGGCAACCGCCAGGGATGACCGCCAGCGCCTGATGCGCTAGTCCAGACTCAACTCCAGCACCCGGCCACGCCCACCTTCCGCCACCAGATAACGGCCAGCGCCAAGCGGCAGAATCGACTGCGGCGACTTGAGGTACGACAGCATGGTGTGCCGCTGGCCCTGCGCGTCGATCAGCAGCACGCGGGCGCGGTGGTTGGAGTCCTCACTGATCCACAAACCACGAGCATCGCAGAGCAGGAAGGTGGGGTGATGGAGGCCTTCCAGCACAACCGGGTCACGGTCGTCCTCGGTCAACTCACGGATGACGCCGTTGGCTTTCTCGGTGTAGAGCACGCGCCCGTCACCGCAGCGGGTAATCGACTCGCTCTCGGTCATGTGTTCGCGCACCACGCTCAGTTGCTGATCGGCCCAGCGATAACGCCACAGACGGCCATCGCCCTTGCGATCTTCGATGGCATACAGGGAATCACCGTCCTCCCACAGCCCCTGAACGTTCTCGCCCTGGAACAACACCTCGACCCGGCCGTCACGCAGCAGGCTGACGGTCTTGCCGGCCGCCTCCTGGCTGAACACCAGGCCGTTGGGCAGACTCAACAAGCCGTCAGGCTTGGACAGCCCGGCCACCAGCACCTGGCGCCGACCGTCGGGATAGAGCTGCAGGATATTGCCCTCGCCGTCGGACAGTTCCTGACTGAGCAGAAGGCTGCCATCGGCGCCGTGCGCCATGGCGGCGGGCTTCATCACGCCATCATAGGCCACGCGATACGACCAGCCAGCGGCCGCCTGCACCGGATAGAAATATTGCCAGGCGAAGAACAGTAAGGCGGCCACACAGAGCCCGGTCGTCAGGCCCAGACTGACCTTGAGTGCACGCACATGAGGCGACATGGTCAAAGACTCGCAAAGTGTTCATAGAGAATGCTGCTGCCCACCAGAATCAGCACGACACCGCCCAGCAGCTCGGCGCGCTTGCCAACCAGTTGCCCCAGCACACGGCCCAACAACATACCCAAAGTCACCATCAATGTGGTGGCCAAACCGATACACAGTGCAGCCACCAGGATATTCACCTCGACGAAGGCCAGGCCCACACCGACCGCCAGCGCATCGATGCTGGTGGCTACGGCCGTGACGGCCAGCACCCAGAAGGAATGACGCGAGGGCTTGTCTTCAGGCGCATCGTCATCGGCGCTGAGAGCGGCATGGATCATATGCACGCCGAGCCCGACCAGCAGCACGAAGGCGATCCAGTGATCCCACTCGAGGACGAAACGACTGGCGGCCTGACCGATCAGCCAGCCGATGATCGGCGTGATGGCCTCGATGCTGCCGAAGATCACCCCGGCACGCAGGGCTTCGGCAAAGCGCGGTTTGTGCAGACTCGAGCCCTTGCCGATGGCAGCGGCGAAGGCATCCGTCGACATGGCGAAGGACAGAAGCAGTAGCGAGAGAGGGTTCAAGGGAAACTCCAGCCGGGCCTGAGTCAACGACAAGCCACTGCGCGCCCGACCTGGCACAGGACTGTCGTTGGTCTCACCAATCCCAGCGGATGCGTTGGCCACGGCAGGTTGCCGAGAATGTTGGCCAACGCGCCGACGCTAGCGCGACGGCAGGCTACTCCCCAAAGAGGCGCGCAGGATAAACCCAAGTGCGCCGAGACGAAAGTCACGGCGCGCAGCAACCGCCAGGCGGTAACCCGCGCGCCGACCAGGCTCAGGTTTCGACGCCCGGCTCCATCGGCTTCTCGGGCTCCACCTTGGGCGCTTCGGCGTCCTGCTCCTTGTCGTCCTTGCCCAGCGCACGGTTGGTGGACTCCTGCAGGGAGTCCACCTGGCGGTTGACCTCATCGACCACTTCGCCGACCGAGCCACTGATCAGAGCCTGCGCCTCTTTCTTCGCCTCCTCGGCAAGCTTCTGCGCGGACTGCTCGGCCGCATCGCAGCCTGCCAGCGCGATCAGCGCCACGCTCAGGGCAACGGGGGTCAGGGACTTTTTCCAGTAATGATTCATGTGCATGTCTCCAGTTTCAGGTTGCCCGCATCGGCCTTGATCGCCGAGGTCGGGAACGGGGCATCACGGCTTGTCCGGTTGCGGCTGGCCACGCGTCTTGTACAGCGACAACAGCACGCCGCCGATCAACAGGCCCAGGGTCACGCTCAGCGACACCACGGCCGGGATCTTGCCGATGATTCCGACCAGGAAGATCTTCGCGCCGATGAACACCAGCACCAGGGCCAGCGCGTACTTGAGGTAGGCGAAGCGGTGGATCAGCGCTGCCAGGGCGAAGTACAGGGCGCGTAGGCCGAGGATGGCGAAGATATTCGAGGTGTAGACGATGAACGGATCCTGGGTAATGGCGAAGATCGCCGGCACGCTGTCGATGGCGAACATCAAGTCGGCGCATTCGATCAGGATCAGCGCCAGGAACAGCGGCGTTACCCACAGCACGCTGCGCCCCTTGCCGTCGCCCTGACGCACGAAGAAACGCTCGCCATGCAGGCCATCGGTCACGCGCAGGTGCTTGCGCAGGAACTTCACCAACACGTTGTTCTGCAGATCCGGCGCATCGTCGAGCTTGGAGAACAGCATCTTCACGCCCGTGAAGAACAGGAAGGCACCGAACAGATAGAGAATCCAGCTGAACTCATGAATCAGCGCCGCGCCCAGGCCGATCATGATCGCCCGCAGCACCAGCACGCCCATGATTCCCCAGAACAGCACCTTGTGCTGGTACTGCCTTGGGATGGCGAGGAAGCTGAAGATCATGGCCATGAGAAACACGTTGTCCATCGACAGCGATTTCTCGATCAGAAAGCCGGTGACGTAATCCATGCTGGCGTCGCCGCCTTTCTGGAAGAACACCCAGACACCGAACAGCAGGCCTGCGGTGATGTAGCCGGCGGATAGCAACAGACTCTCGCGCACGCCGATTTCGCGGTTATCGCGATGCAGCACGCCAAGGTCGAAGGCCAGCAGGGAGATGACGACAGCGATGAAGACCAGCCACAACCAGGTGGCCGTGCCGAGGAAGTCGGCGAAGAGGAACGGTTCTAGGGCAGTCATGAGCCCCTCCTACAGTCAGATTGAACAGACTGTGATTCCGACATCGCGGTGTTAACCGCCAGAGGGGCCCGGCATCACGGGCGCAACGATACTCAGGCCGCGAACGCCGCTCAATGGGACGAAGTTTGCAAAGTATTTCGCCTGGCCCGCACCGTTGTGCCCAGCCAGAGCAGCCGCCGGGGCTTTTCAGAACAACCCGAGCTGCCCGTCCACCAGCCGCTCGAAGTCGCCGCCGACGAACGGCAGGATGGCATCAGCCACCGGTTTCAGTTGGCGGCTGATGTAGTGCTCGTAGTCCACTGGTGACAGCAGACGCTCCAGCGGTTGCGGCCCGCCGGTGGTGATCAGGTAGCTGATCCAGCCGCCGCGCTGGTACTGCAAGGGCCGCCCAAGGTGCTGGTTATGCTCGTCGGCCAGGCGCGCGGCGCGCACGTGCGGCGGCACGTTGCGCTGGTAGTCGTCGAGGCGTCGGCGCAAACGCTTGCGATACACCAGCAACTCGTCCAGTTCGCCGGCCAGGGTGCGTTTCACGTAATCGCGCACATAGTTCTCATAGGGCTGGCCGGCGAACACCAGGCGATAGAGCTCCTGCTGAAAGCGCTGGGCCAGCGGCGACCAGTCGGTGCGCACCGTCTCCAGGCCCTTGAACACCATGCGCTCGCTGCCGTCGGCGGCGCACACCAGGCCCGCATAGCGCTTCTTGCTGCCCTCCTCGGTGCCACGAATGGTGGGCATGAGAAAGCGCCGGTAATGGGTCTCGAACTGCAGCTCCAGAGCGCTGACCAGGCCGTACTCACTCTGCAGATGCTCGCGCCACCAGGCGTTCACGCGCGCTACCAGCGCGCGGCCGATACGCGCTGCCTCGTCCTCGTCGTGGGCGCGGCCGAGCCAGACGAAGGTGGAGTCGGTGTCACCGTAGATCACCGCATGGCCTTCGGCTTCGATCAGCTCGCGGGTGCGCTTCATGATCTGGTGCCCGCGCAGGGTGATCGACGAGGCCAGGCGTGGATCGAAGAAGCGACAGCCGCTGGAGCCGAGCACGCCGTAGAAGGCGTTCATGATGATCTTCAGCGCCTGCGACAAGGCCGCGTTGCCCTCGCGCTTGGCCGCCTCGCGCCCCTGCCAGACGCGCTCGACGATGGCCGGCAAGCAATGCCGGGTACGCGAGAAACGCGCGCCGCGAAAACCTTCCACCGAGTGTTCGTCATCCGGCTGATGCAGGCCTTCGACCAGCCCCAGCGGGTCGATCAGAAAGCTGCGGATGATCGACGGATACAGGCTCTTGTAGTCCAGCACCAGCACCGAGTCGTACAGACCGGGGCGCGAATCCATGACGAAGCCGCCGGGGCTGTTCTCGCCACGGATGTCGCCGAGGTTCGGCGCGACATAACCCAGGCGGTGCATCGGCGGCAGGTACAAATGGGTGAAAGCCGCCACCGAGCCGCCGCTGCGATCAGCCGCTAGGCCAGTGACGCTGGAGCGCTCCAGCAGGAAGGCAAGCAGATCGGTGTGGGCGAAGATGCGCGTGACCAGCTCGCAGTCCTTGAGGTTGTAGCGCGCCAGCGCCGGCTTGTCCTCGTCGAACATGCGCTGGATCTCGTCCATCCGCGCATAGGGCGTGTCGATCGCCTTGCCCTCGCCGAGTAACGTCTGCGCCACCGATTCCAGGCTGAACGAGGAAAAACTCCAGGTGGCCGAGCGCAGCGCCTCGATGCCGTCGATAATCAGCCGCCCGGCCGCCTCGGCGAAGTAGTGCTGGCTGCTGTTGTGCTGGCGCCAGCCCATCACGTCGCCGCCACGCCCCAGCAGCAGCGGCTGCTTGAACTGCTCGGCATGATCGCGCAGCACACGCAGGTCGAATTGCACCAGGTTCCAGCCGATGATGGCGTCGGGATCATGCCGCTGCAGCCAGTCATTCAGCCGTTCGAGCAGCAACTGGCGGCTGTCGCAGTACTCCAGGTCGAAGTCGACGATGCTGGCGTCGCCATTGGCCGGGCCGAGCATGTACACCTGGCGCTGGCCGCAGCCTTCCAGGGCGATGGAATACAGCTCGCCACGGGCACTGGTTTCGATATCCAGCGACACCAGGCGTAGCGCCGGGCGGTAATCAGGCGCGGGTTTGAGCGACTTGCACAGCAGGCTGCCGTCTTCCTGCTCGATACCCTCGAACAGCACGCTGGCAGTGATAAAGCGCTCCATCAGGTAGCGATCTGGCGGGCGAATATCGGCCTCGTACACATCAACGCCGACCTGACGCAGCTTCTTCTCCAGCTGCAACAACTGGCGGTACTGGCGGCAATACAGGCCCAGCACCGGGCGGCGCTTGAAGTCGCGCAAGGCCAACTCGCGCAGCTCGATGCCTTTCTCGTTGCGCAACAACGGCTCGGCCCAGGCACGCTGCTCGGCGGGGATAAAAGCCACCACGTCCTGGCACGGCAGGCGCACCTGACGCGGGCCGGCATCGGTCGCCAGCCAGAAGGCCACCTCGGTGCCCTCCGGCGTATCGCGCCAATGGCGGCTAAGCACGAAGCCTTGCTGGGGTTGCGTCATCGGGATTGGGCTACGGATTCAAACTCGGTGCTTAAGGGCTACTTGTGGGAGGGGCTTTCGGCTCTGGCATCCTGCTTCGCTCTAACTCCTGCATCCATGCAGTCGTAGCCGCGACCGTCGCCGCTAAAGCGCCTCCCACAGGAGCATATGCTTCAAACTGGCCGGCCATTCTACGCCAGCGGTTACAATGGCGCCTTTTCCGCGGAACAACGCGATGAGCGACACACCTCCCTACGGCACCGGCGATGCCTCCTACCAGGCCGCTGGCGGCATCGACGGCCTGCGCCGTCTGGTCGACGACTTCTACCGCCTGATGGACGAACGCCCCGAAGCCGCCGCACTGCGTGCCCTGCACCCAGCCGACCTGAGCGCCTCACGCGACAAGCTGGCGTGCTTCCTGAGCGGCTGGCTGGGCGGGCCGCGGCTGTTCGCCGAGAAATACGGCAGCATCAGCATTCCGGCCTTCCATGCCCAATGGCCAATCGATCAGACGCTGGCCGAAAGCTGGCTGAGCTGCATGGCCGGCGCCATCGCTCTACAGAACTATGAGCCGGCGTTCGCCCACTACCTGCTGGTGCAACTGCGCGTACCCGCCGAACGCTCCGTACAGGCCAGCCAAAACCGTCATCGCAAGGAACCCTGACATGACTGACCAACTGATCATCGAAGACCTGCAACCAGGCGACGGCAAGGCCGTGGTCAAGGGTGCCCTGATCACCACCCAATATCGCGGCTGGCTGGCCGATGGCAGCGAGTTCGACTCATCCTACTCGCGCGGCAAACCGTTCCAGTGCGTGATCGGTACTGGTCGCGTGATCAAGGGCTGGGATCAGGGCCTGATGGGCATGCAGGTCGGCGGCAAGCGCAAGCTGCAAGTACCGGCGCACCTGGGGTATGGCGAGCGCAGCGTCGGCTCGATTCCGCCCAACTCCGACCTGACCTTCGAAATCGAGCTGCTGGAAGTGCTGACCCGCGATGACTGATACCGCCCTCGCCACCCTGCGCGAACACCTGCTACAGGCGCTGGACAACCACCCCGGCAATGAGACCCGCCGCCTGTTCCACGGCCGTGGTCGCTGGTGGCCGGGGCTGGAGCAGATCACCGTCGACTGGCTGTCCGGCATCGTCCTGGTGATGCTGTTCCGCGAGCCATCGCCGGCGCTAAGGCCGCTGCTTGTGGAACTGCTGGCAACGCCGCAATGGCAAGCCAGCGGTGCGCGCGGCCTGCTACTGCAGCACCGTTATGTACAGGGCAGCGAGAGCGAATGGCTGGCCGGCGAGCCGCAGGCGCAATGGCCGATCATCGAGGACGGCCTGCATTATCTGCTCGACCTGGGTAGCAAGCAGAACAGCGGCCTGTTCCTCGATATGCGCCTGGGGCGCCAGTGGGTGCGTGAGCAGGCCGGCGGCAAACGCGTGCTCAACCTGTTCGCCTACACCTGCGGCTTCTCCGTCGCGGCCATCGCTGGCGGTGCTGCGCACGTGGTCAACTTGGACATGGCACGCGCCGCACTGTCGCGCGGGCGTGACAACCATCGCCTGAACCAGCACGACCTCTCCCGAGTGGAGTTTCTCGGCCATGAGCTGTTCAAGTCCTGGGGCAAGGTGCGCAAAAGCGGCCCGTATGACCTGATCATCATCGACCCGCCAAGCTTCCAGAAAGGCAGCTTCGCCCTCACCCAGGACTACGCCAAGATTCTCCGGCGCTTGCCTGAGCTGCTGACCGAGCACGGCACCGTGCTGGCCTGCGTCAACGACCCGGATATCGGCCCGGACTTTCTCATCGACGGCATGGCCGCCGAAGCGCCGCAACTGCGCTTCGTCGAGCGTCTGGACAATCCGCCGGAGTTTCCCGATATCTCGCCCGAGAGCGGTTTGAAAGCGCTGGTGTTCCAACTGTAGCCCGGATGAAATCCGGGATTTGCTGGCCCCGGATTGCATCCGGGCTACGGGCAGATGCCGATCATGTGGGAGGGGCTTCAGCCGCGACGATCAACAGATCGCGGCTAAAGCCCCTCCTACAATCCGGCTAGCGAATGCCCAGCCGCCTGGCCAAACGGCTGAGGTTGGCCCGATCCACACCCAGCTCACGCGCGGCATCGGCCCATTTGCCGTGATGCCGCGCCAGGCACTGTTCGATCAACTGACGCTGAAAGGCATCCACCGCCGTGCGCAGTTCCACACCCGCCGGCACAGGCTCGCCGGTCGCCAACACGGCCTCGACAACAGCCACCGTCTCACTACTCGGCAAGTCCATATCCTGCACATCCAGGCTGAGAATGCGCGGTCGCTCGCCATGGCGCGCCAGCGCTTTGATCGCCGCGCGACCGATCAGGTGCTCCAGCTCGCGCACGTTGCCCGGCCAGTCGTGGCCCAGCAGCGCCTTCTGCGCCTCGGCACTCAGGCGCAGGCTGCGCAGCCCGAGCCGGGCGCGGTTTTCTTCGAGAAAGTAGCCGGCCAGCAACAGCACATCGCGGCCGCGTTCACGCAACGGCGGCACTGGTAGCGGGTAGACGCTCAAGCGGTGATAGAGGTCGGCACGAAAGCGTCCGGCACGCACCTCCGCCGCCAGGTCGCGGTTGGTGGCGGCGATCACCCGCACGTCGACGCGATGCTCGCGATCCGATCCGACCCGCTGCAACTGGCCGCTCTGCAACACGCGCAACAGCTTGGCCTGGATCGCCAACGGCAGCTCGCCCACTTCATCGAGGAACAGGCTGCCGCCATCGGCCAGCTCGAACTTGCCGCTACGCTCGCTCATCGCCCCGGAAAAGGCACCGCGCACATGGCCGAACAGTTCGCTTTCCACCAGCGCATCGGGCAGTGCCGCGCAGTTGATGCTGACCAGCGGCCGCTGCGCGCGCGGCGAAGCGGCATGGATTGCCTCGGCCACCAGTTCCTTGCCGACGCCGGTTTCGCCGGTAATCAGCACGGTCAGCGGGCTGTCGCCGACCAGACGAATCTCGTCCTGCAGCTTGCGTAGCGCCGCGCTCTGCCCCACCAGCTCGCGCGGTCGCTGGCGCGCCTGTTTGTACAGCTCGGTGAGCTGGCGCTCGGCCTCCACCCGCTGCGCCAGGCCGCTGATGCGCTGGCTGACCTTGACCGTGGCCGTAGCGAGGCTGGCGAAGGCTGCCAGGCCGTCCAGGTCGACCTGACCAAAGCGGGCCGGGTCGAGCGAATCCAGGGTCAGCAGGCCCCAGAGCTGCTCGTCCAGGTACAGCGGACAACCGAGGCAATCATGCACCTCCAGATGGCCCGGCAGCCCCTCGACCAGGCCGTCGTATGGGTCGGGCAAACCGCAGTCGGCGGCGAAACGTATCGGCCCGGCATGCTCCAACAGCGCGGCCAAGCGCGGCTGCTCACTGACCCGGAAACGCCGCCCCAGTGTGTCCGGGCTCAAACCCTCGACCGCCAGCGGCACCAGCACCTCACCATCGAGCCGTAGCAGCGCCACGGCATCGCAGGGAAAGAGCTGGCGTAGTGCAGCGAGCAGGCGACGATAACGCTCGCCATCGCTCAGCTCGCGAGACAGATCGGCGACCAGAGGTATCAGGGTTTCCAGCAGCGGATTAGCGGTCATTTCGACTACTCAAAGTCTTTATGACTCAAGCGCAAGGCGAGTCATTAACACAACAAAATAAGCAAGCCATTGATATTTAAGGATTATTTATCTGGCACGCTTACTGATAGGTATCTCGCGCTAACGCTAGCACGCCCCACCTGGCCAGACGAGCCACACCGGCGTCTTTATTTGCCTTGCGGAGATACCTTCATGCTCACCCCAGCTCAACGTGACCTGATCAAAGCCACCGTACCCCTGCTGGAAAGCGGCGGCGAAGCGCTGACCACACACTTCTATCGGATGATGCTCAGCGAATACCCCGAGGTACGCCCGCTGTTCAACCAGGCGCACCAAGCCAGCGGTGACCAGCCGCGCGCACTGGCTAACGGCGTGCTGATGTACGCCCGACATATCGACCGCCTCGAAACCCTCGGGCCGCTGGTGGCGCAGATCGTCAACAAGCACGTGTCGCTGCAGATTCTCCCCGAGCACTACCCCATCGTTGGCGGCTGCCTGCTGCGCGCGATCCGCGAGGTACTGGGTGCTGAAATCGCCACCGATGCGGTGATCGATGCCTGGGCCGCGGCCTATCAGCAACTGGCCGACATTCTGATCGGCGCAGAAGAGAGCCAGTACGCGCAAAATGCCGCAGCCCCCGGCGGCTGGCGTGGCGCACGGGCCTTCCGCGTGGCGCGCAAGGTGGCCGAGAGCGCCGAGATCGTTTCCTTCTACCTGCAGCCTGTCGATGGCGGCCCGCTGCTCGACCATCAGCCCGGTCAGTACATCGGCCTGCGTTTGCTGCTGGACGGCGAGGAGGTGCGCCGCAACTACTCGCTGTCGGCCCTGGCCAATGGCCGCGAGTACCGCATCAGCGTCAAGCGCGAGCCTGGTGGCCGCGTGTCCAACCATCTGCACGACGTGGTGCAGGTTGGCGATGTGCTGGAGCTGTTCCCACCGACAGGCGAGTTCACCCTGAGTGAGTCGGACAAACCGCTGGCCCTGATCAGCGCCGGCGTCGGCATCACCCCGGCACTGGCCATGCTCGATGCCGCGCGACACGGCGGCCGGCCAATCCACTTCATCCATTGCGCGCGCAATGCCGAGGTGCATGCCTTCCGCGACTGGGTCGACGCCCATGCTGCCGAGCATCCGCAGATTCGCCATTACGTGTGCTACAGCGAGCCGCGCGCGGGCGATGCAGCAGACGCCGAGGGTTTGCTCAGCCGCGAACTGCTGGAGCAATGGCTGCCGACCGAACGCGACCTGGACGCCTACTTCCTCGGCCCGAAACCCTTCATGGCGCAGGTCAGGCGCCACCTGCAGGCGCTCGGCGTACCGGCCGAGCAGAGCCACTACGAGTTCTTCGGCCCGGCCTCGGCGCTGGATAACTGAACGAGAGGACATGCCCTTATGCAATTGCTCGATCGCCAGCAGGCACTGAGCACCCCACCGCTCTGGCGCCTGGGCTTTCGTCCGTTCTTTCTCGCGGGCGCGTTGTTCGCCCTGCTCGCCGTCGCCCTGTGGGCGGCGGTACTGCATGGCTTGACGTACCCGACGATGCCCGGCGGCGCTCTCGCCTGGCATCGCCACGAGATGCCGTTCGGCTTCGGCCTGGCGATTATCAGCGGTTTTCTGCTGACTGCCGTGCAGAACTGGACGGGGCGCCCCGGCCTCAGCGGATGGCCTTTGCTCACGCTGTTCGGGCTGTGGCTGGCGGCACGCCTGGCCTGGTTCGCCCCCGTACCGCTGGCGGTGCTGATCGTGCTGCAACTGGCCTTCATCGGCCTGTTCATCACACAGATGGCGCGCCAGCTGATCGCTGCCCGGCAACGCAACAACTACCCGATCCTGCTGGTACTGAGCCTGCTCGCGCTGTGCCAGGCACTCACGCTCGCCGGTCTGGCAATGGGCGACGACAGCTTGCAACGCCAAGGAGCGCTGGCCGCACTGTGGCTGATTGCGGTCATGCTGAGCCTGATCAGTGGCCGGGTGATCCCCTTCTTCACCCAGCGCGGCCTGGGCCGGGTCGAGGCCTTCGCCGCTCATCCCTGGCTGGATCGCCTGCTGCTGGTCTGCGGCGTGCTGGTCGCCGCACTGTTCGCCAGCGGGCATAACCTGCAGGCAACGCCCTGGCTGGCTGCGCCCTTTATCCTGTTGAGCGTGCTGCATGGACTGCGCCTGTGGCGCTGGCACCTGAGCGGCATCTGGCGGGTGCCGCTGCTGTGGTCGCTGCACCTGGGCTACGCCTGGCTACTGGTCGCCAGCCTCGGCATGGCCACCTGGCACCTGGGCTGGCTGGCACACCCCAGCCTGGCCAGCCATGCGCTGGCGGTGGGGGCGATGGGCGGGCTGATCCTGGCGATGATGGCGCGGGTCAGCCTCGGTCACACCGGCCGCGCGCTGCAGCCACCGCACAGCATGGCCTGGGCCTTCGGCCTGCTCAATCTGGGCGCGCTGATTCGGGTCTCGGCAGGTAGCGGCTGGCTATGGCTGGCGGCGCTCTGCTGGGGCGCCGCCTTCGCCCTGTTCGCCTGGCATTACGCACCGATACTGTGCCGGGCGCGGGTGGATGGGCATCCGGGGTGAAACGCCTGGTGTGAGCAAACAGCCAGACCGTAGCCGGATGCAATCCGGGGCAACGATTTCCCGGATTGCATCCGGGCTACGTTTTTAAACGCAATGACATCAATCGACCAGCGTGCAGGCCATCACCAGCGCGTCTTCGCGGCCGCCAACAGCCGGGTAGTAATCGCGACGCCGACCGACTTCATTGAAGCCAAAGCGCTCGTACAGGCGGTAGGCGCTCTGGTTGCTGGCACGCACTTCGAGGAAGCACTCGCGCCCGCCCAACGCGTGCGCCTCCTGCATCAGGTGTTCGAGCAGGCGCAGGCCGAGGCCACGCCCCTGGCTTTCCGGCTTGACGGTGATATTGAGCAGGTGCGCTTCGTCGAGGATCAGGTTGATCACGCCATGGCCGACCTGCTGATTGCCTTCGAACATCAGCCAGCAGTTATAGGACTTGAGGCTGTCCATGAAGATGCCGCGCGTCCAGGGGTGGCTGAAGGCGGCATATTCGATCTTCAGCACGGCATCAAGATCCGCCTCAGTCATCGGGCGGAAGGAAATCGCATCGCTCATTGGAACACTCAAAAAATATCTACGATCTTGCGAGCTAGAGCCATGCAATACCGATGGCGGCCCCGCAAAAACAAGTGAGAAACGGTCGGAGTCGCGGGCGACTGTACTTTTGTACATGAGCATTTCGACCGGGCTGGCGCTCCAGATTGTTTTCAACGCAGCAGGTCCGACGCGCAGCTGATCGTTTCACGGAGCCAGCCAGCGCTGGCGCGTGCGCCGCATGGCCTGCCACAGTTCACGCTTGCGCGTCGGCTCTTCCATCAGCAGCTCCAGGCCCGGCACGGCCCAGCAGGCGCCAAGGCCTTCGACCTGCAGTTCGCGGTTGTAACTGTGCTCATCGCCTTCGCCGGCAAAACGAATGGCCGGCAAGCCGACCAGCCACAGGCAGGCGCTGGGCTGCTCTTCAAGGCGGGCGGCAACGAAGCTTTGCACGAATTCCAGCGCTGCCTCCGGGCCCTGATCCATCTGGCCTCGCACCAGCAACGGCCAGCGCACTGGCTCGCCGAGCAGTTGCGGGCTGTCCGGCAGGCCGGCGGCGCGCAGTAGATCCTTGAGCAGGATGTAGGCCGGATCGCGACTCTGGAACGGCTCGCCGGTTGGCAGCTCGACCAACAGAGCACAATCGCCGGCACGCAGCAATTGCAGGGAGAAACGTGGCGGGGGCGCACTGATGCGGGCCGGTTTTTCCTCGACCGCTTCAGGCTCTGGCGCTGGCGTTTCGGCAGCCGGCTGGCGCGCCTGGACGCCCGGGCGCGGGATCTCGATCCTCGGCCGCTCGACCGGCGCCTCGCGTACCACCTCGGCAACGACGGCCAGCGGCTCGCTGATGACTTCCTGCGGCACGTCGACAGGCGGCGGCGCCAGCAACTCGGCACGCGACGCTGCCGCGAAGGGCAGTTCGGTGCGCGGCAACCAGGTGGCTACCTGCATGGCATCGAGGTAGGCGCGGCGGCGCAGCTCGGCGTTCAAAGCAGCAGTATCCCGTGGGGTCATTCGAGTGGGGGGCGATTGTCGCGTGAATCGACGGTCGCGGATAGCCCCTGAGCGCCGCCCATCTGCTGTCGCAGCAGGCCGACGAAGGCTTGTGCCGGTGGGCTCAGATAGCACGGCTTGCGTTGCAGCAGGCCGATGCTGCGCGCTGGCGCTTCGCTCAATACATGCACCGCGAGGCTGCCATCGCTGTTGAAGGTGTCGGCAACGCTGGCCGGCAACAGCGCGAAGCCCAACCCCGCGCGGGCCAATGCGGCGGCGCTGCTCATGTACGCCACCTCCCACGCCGGTTCACGCAGCAACCCCATGCGCTGCAGCGTTTCATCAGCCATGCCGCGCAGGCTGGTGTCGCGCGTCGTGGCGATGTAGTCCTGCTCGCGCAGCGCAGCGAGCAACGCCTTGCCGCGCAGACGCTCATGGCCGCGCACCAGCAACACCAGGCTGTCGTCGTACAGCGGCTGGAAATCCAGTGCGCCGAGATCGTCCACCGCCGAGGTGATGGCGAAATCCACCTCGGCGGCGCTGACCCACTGGCGAATCTCCCCGGCGCGGCCATCGCTGAGGCTAATGTCGATACCGGGATAACGCCGCCGGTACTCCTGCAGCACCCGAGGCAGCGGCTCGATGGCCACCGAGGGCAGCACGGCGATGCGCAGCGAGCCGCTCTCCAGGTGCAATTGTTCGCGTGCATCGTGCACGGCGTTGTCCATGTCGCGCAGCAGCCGCCTTGCCTGTTCGAGAAAGCGCAGCCCGGCCTCGGTCAACTCCACGCTACGCGTATTGCGCGCCAGCAAGGCGAGCCCGAGGGCGTCCTCCAGCTTGCGCAGGCTGTAGCTGAGCGCCGGCTGCGACAGGTGAATACGCTCGGCGGCACGACTGAAACTCCGATGCTCAGCGATCAGCACGAAGGCCTGCAACTGGCGAAAGCTGACGTCCACGGCGCCACCCCTTATAAAAATGTCTTATCAATTGATACCACATTTCGAATTCACAACTTAATACAGCCCGCTCAGGATGGTGCCCTACCGAATTGCCAACGGGCTCGACAATGACAACAACCGTGCATATCGGCTGTGGCGCTGGCTTTGCCAACGACCGCCCCGATGCCGCTCTGGCGCTCGCCAACGACCTGGCAGGTCGCGACGGACGGCGCTTCCTGTTCTTCGAACTGCTCGCCGAGCGCACCCTGGCCGAGGCGCAACTGCGCCGCCTGAACGATGCCGACAGCGGCTACGCCGCACGTCTGTTCGAGTTTCTCGAACCGGTGCTGGAAACCTGCCTGAACGCCGGCATTCCGATCATCAGCAACGGCGGTGCGGCCAACCCGGCAGCGGCCGCCCGACGCCTGCGCCAGCATCTGCTGGGCACATGCCACACGACGGCGCGCATCGCCTGCGTATTGGGTGACGACCTGCTGGCCAGCGACATCGACCTGCAACAGTGGCTACCCGAATCCCTGGATGGCGAGGTGGTGTCGGTCAACGTCTACAGCGGCGCCGAAGGCATCACCCAGGCGCTGAACGAAGGCGCCGATATCGTACTCTGTGGCCGCGTCGCCGACCCCAGCCTGGCCGTCGGCCCGCTGTGCCACGCCTTCGGCTGGCAGGCCGATGACTGGGATCGCCTGGCGCTGGCCACCACCGTTGGTCATCTGCTCGAATGCTGCACCCAGGTCACGGGCGGCTACTTCGCCCATCCGGGCCTCAAGGACGTACCGGATCCGGCCAACCCTGGCTGCCCCATCGCCACGGTGACCGCCGATGGGCAAATCATCATCGGCAAGGCCACCGGCACCGGCGGCTGCGTCACCGAGCAGACGGTCAAGGAGCAACTGCTCTATGAAGTCCACGACCCGGCGGCCTACCTGACCCCGGATGTGACCCTCGACCTGAGCCAGGTGCGCGTGCGCCAGGTGGCCGCCGACCAGGTCGCGGTCGAGGGGGTACGCGGTCATCCCCGCCCGGCGCGCCTCAAGGGCCTGGTCGGCCTGCGCGGCAAATGGTTCGCCGAGGCGGAAATCTCCTACGCCGGCCCCGGCGCCCTGGCCCGCGCCGCCCTGGCCCGCGACATCCTGCTGCAACGCAGCGCGCGCCTGGCGCCACAACTGACGCCCTGGATCGACCTGATCGGCGTCGCCAGCCTGTTCAATGACCGCGCCGGCCAGTGGCTGGACGCACGCCTGGCGGATACGCGGGAGGCGCAGGACGTGCGCCTGCGCATCAGCTTCATCGACCGCGACAAGGCACAGCTCGAACGCCTGCTGCTCGACGCCGAGTCGCTCTACACCAACGGCCCGGCCGGCGGTGGCGGCGTGCGCCGTTACTTGAGCGAGTCGCTGTCCACCGCGAGCTTTCTCATCGAGCGCGACCAGGTTCAACAATACGTGGAGTGGTTCTGATGAGCGCCGAAGTGCTGCTGTGCGATTACGCCCACGCCCGCGCGGGCGACAAGGGCAACACCCTGAGCGTCGCGGTATTCGCCTATGACGCCGCGCATTACCCCTGGCTGGCAGCCGAGCTGACCGCCGAGCGCGTCGCCGCTTGCCTGGCGCATCGGCGCATCGGCCAGGTGCGGCGTTACGAGCTGCCCAACCTGGGCGGCCTCAACTTTGTCGTCGAGGACGCCCTGGAAGGCGGCGTCAACGCCAGCCCCGGCATCGACCGACACGGCAAGAGCCTGAGCTATCTGCTGCTCGACCTGAGGCTGCCGCCGCCAGGCTGATTCGCCCTTCCCCGCTCACCTCGACTCCAACAACAATAAAACCGGAGACACCGGCATGATCACTGCCCTCGGCTTTACCCTGATGTTCGTCATCGTCGCCCTGATCCTGATGCGACGTATCACCCCGCTGGTCGCCTTCACCCTGCTGCCGGTCATTGCTTGTGCGCTGGCCGGGTTCACCCCGGCCGAAATCGGCAAGTTCATCACCGAGGGGCTGAAGTCCGTGGCCCCGACGGCAACGCTGTTCATTTTCGCCATCCTCTACTTCGGCATCATGCGCGAGCGCGGCCTGTTCGCCCCGCTGGTCAACTTCCTGTTGCGCAGCACCGGCGGCAAGCCGCTGGCTGTAGCGGTGGTCACGGTTGCGGTAACGGCGGTCACCCACCTGGACGGCATCGGCGCCGCCACCTTCCTGCTGGTGATTCCTGCCCTGCTGCCGCTGTACCTGCGCCTGGGCATGAAACGGGAAATGCTGCTGTGCCTGGTGGTACTCAGTGCCGGGGTAATGAACATGGTGCCCTGGGGCGGAACCACCGCCCGCGCCTCGGCGGTGACCAGCATCGACGCCTCGCACCTGTGGATATCGCTGATCCCGATTCAACTGATCGGCCTGGCATTGGTGATGAGTCTGGCGATATTCCTCGGCCGCCGCGCACAGCGCAGCCTGGTCGGCATTGGCGACATCAACGAACACGCGGCCACGCCCTCGGCCAGCGACGATGCGGCGCTGCTCAGCCCACGCACCTGGCGTTACTGGGGCAACCTGGCCCTCACCCTGGCCATTCTCGCCTGCCTGTTCACCGGCGCCTTCCCGCTGTTCGCCTGTTTCATGGTTGGCCTGGGCCTGGCCCTGGTGCTCAACTATCCCAGCCTGAACGAACAGAATGCAGCGGTGATGCGCCACGCCAGCGACGCCCTGCAGATGGCCCTGGTGATGCTCGCTGCCGGCATCCTCCTCGGCGTGCTGTCCGGTACGGGGATGTCCGAGGGCATGGCGCACTGGATGATCAACGTACTGCCGGAAGGCTCGGCAACTTGGCTGCACGTGATCATCGGCGCCTTCGGCGTGCCGCTGGGCATGCTGTTCTCGCCGGATGCCTACTACTTCGCCCTGCTGCCGGTGATCCGCGATGTCGCGGTGGCGGCAGGTGTCGACCCGGCCGCAGTAGCCAAGGCCATGCTGATCGGCGAGAACACCGGTTTCGGCGTCAGCCCGGTGGTGCCCAGCGTGTACCTGGCCATCGGTCTGGCGGGTGTCGAGCTGTACAAGCACATCCGCTATACCGCGCTGTGGGCTTGGGGCATCAGCCTGGTGATGCTGGCAGCCGCCGTGCTCTTCGGCGTGGTCACGGTCTGAAACCAGGCCACTGAAAAGAAAAAAGGATCGCCGAGGCGATCCTTTTTTCATGCTGCGCAGCGAATCAGGCAGGCTGATTCCACGGACGGTCGCCGTGCTCATCCTTGATGCGCGTGGGCAGGCCCATCACATCCAGCAGGCCCAGGAACGGCTCGGCCGGCAACTCTTCGACATTGACCATGCGCTTGGCATCCCACTCGCCACGCGCCACCAGCAGCGCGGCGGCAACCGGAGGGACGCCAGCGGTGTAGGAAATGCCCTGGCTGTCGGTCTCGGCGAAGGCGTCTTCGTGGTCGGCCACGTTGTAGATGAACAGCTCGCGCGGCTGGCCATCCTTGGTGCCCTTGACCAGGTCGCCGATGCAGGTCTTGCCGCTGTAGCCCGGCGCCAGCGAGGCGGGATCGGGCAGCACGGCCTTGACCACCTTGAGCGGCACCACTTCGAGGCCTTCGGCGGTCTTGACCGGTTGCTCGGAGAGCAGGCCGAGGTTCTTCAGCACGGTGAAGACGTTGATGTAGTGATCACCGAAGCTCATCCAGAAACGGACATTCGGTACGTCGAGGTGCTTGGACAGCGAGTGCACCTCGTCATGGCCGGTCAGGTACAGGTTCTGTTCACCCACCACCGGCAGATCGTCGGTGCGTTTGACTTCGAACATGCGGTTGCTTACCCACTGGCTGTTCTGCCAGCTGTAGACCGTGCCGGTGAATTCGCGGAAATTGATTTCCGGGTCGAAATTGGTGGCGAAGTACTTACCGTGCGAACCGGCGTTGACGTCGAGGATGTCGATCGACTCGATCTTGTCGAAGTACTGTTGTTGCGCCAAAGCGGCGTAGGAGTTGACCACGCCCGGGTCGAAGCCGACACCGAGGATGGCGGTCACGCCTTTTTCCTGGCATTCGGCCAGGTGCTTCCATTCGTAGTTGCCGTACCACGGCGGGGTTTCACAGATCTTGCTCGGGTCTTCGTGGATCGCGGTGTCCAGATACGCCACGCCGGTATCGATGCAGGCGCGCAGCACGGACATGTTGAGGAAGGCAGAGCCCACGTTGATGACGATCTGCGACTCGGTTTCACGAATCAGCGCCTTGGTCGCTTCCACGTCCAGGGCGTTCAGTGCATAGGCCTTGATCTCGCCGGGCTGCTTGAGTCCGCCTTTGGCCTCTACGCTGTCGATGATGGCCTGGCATTTGGAGATGTTGCGCGACGCAATCGCAATACGACCGAGTTCGTCGTTGTGTTGCGCGCACTTATGGGCCACCACCTTGGCAACACCTCCTGCACCAATGATCAGGACATTCTTCTTCAATTGTTTCACCTCCAGGGAACTGCGTTGTTGAAAGCGTTTGATGTGTGTCACGAAGGTGGGCTGAAGCCCACCCTACCAGCCATGCAAGGCATAAGCCGTAGGATGGGCCGGGCGGCGTTCCGCTTCAGCCCACCGCAGCGATGTCAGGACAGGCTGGACAGGTAGTCGTCGAACTCGAACTGGCGCACCACCTCGACGCTACCGTCGAGTTGTTTCACCACGATGGACGGCATCTTCAGGCCGTTGAACCAGTTTTTCTTGACCATGGTGTAACCGGCCGCGTCGATGAACGACAGGCGATCACCGATCTGCAGCGGCTTGTCGAACTGGTATTCGCCGAATATATCGCCGGCCAGACAGCTTTTGCCGCAGACCATGTAGGTGTGTTCGCCATCGTTCGGCGCCATCTTGGCGTTGAGGCGATAAATCAGCAGGTCGAGCATGTGCGCTTCGATGGAGCTGTCGACCACGGCCAGGTGTTTGCCGTTGTACAGGGTGTCGAGCACGGTCACTTCCAGCGAGGCGCTGAGGGTGATCGCCGCTTCGCCCGGCTCCAGATAGACCTGCACGCCGTACTTTTCCGAGAAGGCTTTCAGCCGTGCGCAGAAGGCATCGATCGGGTAGCCCTCGCCTGTGAAGTGAATGCCGCCACCGAGGCTGACCCACTCGACCTGAGCGATCAGGTGGCCGAAACGCTCCTCGATGGTGGTCAGCATCTTGTCGAACAGCTCGAAGCTGCCGTTCTCGCAGTTGTTGTGGAACATGAAGCCGGAAATCTGCCCCATGACCTTTTCGATCTTCGCCGGATCCCACTCGCCCAGGCGGCTGAACGGGCGCGCCGGGTCGGCCAGCAGGTAATCCGAGCTGCTCACTTGCGGGTTGACGCGCAGGCCACGGATGGTGCCTTCCGTCCGCTCGGCGAAGCGTTCGAGCTGGCCGATGGAGTTGAAGATGATCTTGTCGCAGTTGGCGACCATCTCTTCGATCTCGTCGTCGGCCCAGGCCACGCTGTAGGCGTGGGTTTCGCCGGCGAACTTCTGCCGGCCCAGCTTCAGCTCATACAGCGACGACGACGTGGTGCCATCCATATACTGCTGCATCAGGTCGAACACCGACCAGGTGGCGAAGCATTTCAGCGCCAGCAGCGCCTTGGCACCGGAGTTCTCGCGCACGTAGGCGATCTTCTCCAGGTTGACCAGAAGCTTCTGTTTGTCGATGAGGTAGTACGGCGTCTGGATCATCTCGTCGCCCCAGCAAGGTCGGCCAAAGGAGGACATTCAGCCCCCCGGAAAAAAGTGGACGCGAATTGTGCCGATAACCGGCGCATATCGAAAGGGCATTGGAGATTTTTTGTACAACCGGTAATGACCGGAGCCTGGCCCGCCAGGACGAAGACCTTAAGACAGAGCGGTTACAGCGGTATGACGGCTGGATGCGGAAGCACCTGTGGGAGGGAGCTTTAGCCGCGACAGCCGCAACCCACAGACCCGTCAGTTGATCGGCGTGGCGGTCAGGTTGGCGCGGATATCGGCGTTCTGCAGCTTGAGACCGTACATGGAGGTAACCGCCCCGCCCGTGGGATGCACGTTCTGAATGCGGTCGACGTTGATTTCCTTGAACTGCACCTGACCGTTGACGGCAAAGCCCAGCGGGTCGGGCGACACCTGCGGGCAGCCGCTGGCGCTCTTGTCGCAGACCTTGGTCGGCGCCACATCGAGGTTGAGGCCGACGCGTACGCCGTAAGTGTTGGCATTGGCATCGCTCGGGTTGGCGTCGGAGGTGTAGAAGTTGTCCACCACCAGTTGCGCGCCAGTGCCGTTGACGCCGCCCACCCGATCCGTCTCGACGATCAGCTGGTTACGCTTCTCACTGGTCGATACGCTGTTTGCCGGGTTGCCCGAGGTATCACGGACGAAGACGTTCTTCAGCCCCGCCGTCAGCCCTTCGTTGCCGCGATCCTCCCAGCGCCCGCCGCTGGCCGTGCAGGCCGTGGCGTTGCTACCGCTGCCGCCGACGCACAGCGCTCCGGCACCTCCAGAGCTGAGGCTGAGCGTCGAGCCCTGCTCGTAGCGGCGCAGCACGATGCGTCCCAGGCTGTCGCCGCTGCTGCGGTCGCCCCAACGGACATCGTGCACATCGAGGGTCGACCAGTAGGTGCCACGGTTGAGCTGGATGCCGTTCTGCGTCACGTCCAGCGAGCCCTCGCGAAAGTGCATGTCGTAGCGCGTACCAGCCAGCCACAACCCCTTGCCCGTCTGGTCAACGGTGATGGCGGCATTGCCGTTGGTGACGACGAAATCGGCGTTGTAGCGCAGGCCATCGCCACTGGCGCCACCGGGGCGCAGGGTGAGCTGGCCGTTGAGGTTGAAGTCGTAGGCGGGGAACACTTCCAGCAGCACCAGCAGTTCGGTGCCACCTTGCAGCGGTGCATCGGCACGCCCGACACGCAGCCCGTCGAAGCTGTAGCTGCCGCTGACGTTCTGCAGGCTCAGGCGCAGCCCGTCGAAGTGGCCGTCATAGCCGCCACTGTCGACCTGGGTATTGAGGCTACCGGCGTAGCAGCCGGACGCAGCGCCGGCGAGGCAACTGCGCGTCAGGTCGATGCCGAACTGGCCACTGCCATGGGTGCGCAGGCCGCTGAACCACATGCTATTGCCGTTATCGGTGAGCGACACCGAGCTGCTGACCATGTTCCACGACACATCCCCGCCAATCCCCTGCTGGCCGGCATTGGCTGCCGCGCCTGGGCGCAGCTTGAGCTGGTTGCGCCAGGCGCCCTCGTCACGGAAGTTGAGTTCCATGGCCAGGCTGCCGATCTTCTGGTTGCTCGGGTTGCCGATGATCAGGCCGCCCAGGCTGGCGCTGAACTTGAGATCCTGAAACGCCACCTGCACGTAACGGCCGCTGCCGTCCTCGCCAAGGTCGAGGGTGATGCCATTCTGGCTGCTGAGCACCCCGCTGAAGTTCTCCGCACGCAGCACGCCGTCGTCCTTGTACTGGAACAGGCTGTTGGCGATGGTGATATTGGGCGTCAGGCGCAAGCCTTCGCCGCTGGCGCCACCGGCGGCGATGCGGATGCTGCCGCCCAGGCGCAAGTCCATGTCCAGTTGGCCGAAGCTACGGGCCTGGTCGGCGTAGCGGGTATCCGCCACGCCAGGGGTGATGCTCACGCCAGCAGGGTCGCCCTGCGCCAGATCCAGACCGATGCCGCCGATATGGGCGAGGAAGCGGCTGTCGCCCAGGTCGAGACGCACGGCCGAGCCATCACCGCCACTGACGATGTCCAGATAGGCGTTGTGCAGGTAGGCATCGAACGAGGCGTCGCGCACGATCAGGTCGAAACCGTTATCGCGGTAATAGAAGGTCACCGCATCCAGGGACAGACGGCTTTCATCGAGGCGAAAGCCACTCACCCCGCTGGCCCCGCCACCGCTGAGGCGCAGACTGGCACCAAGGGTGTAGAAGGCGCGGAAGGCGCCGAAGCTGCGCTCACTGCCAACGAAGCCGACACGCTCGACGCTCAGTTGCTCGGCACGCCCCTGATGTTCGACACGCAACTGATCGTCGACCACGTCGATCTGCGTGCTGGAGCTGCTACCAGCCTGCTGCGGGCGGTTGCTGACACCTTCTAGGCGCAGGGTCTGGCCATCCTGGGTGTAATCCAGGCTGCCGGCCGACCAGCCGCCGCCGGAGGTTTCCAAGCTGATGCCGCCGCGCCCGCTGACATCCGCCAGCCCCTCGTCATCCAGCGCCTGCATGGCCTGCAGCAGCGGGCTGAAGAGTACGGCGCACAGCAACCAGTGACGTGTCATGGATGGGCTCCTCAGGGCGTCGGGAAGACCAGCACGCTGCCCTGCATGCGCACGCTGCCGTCGATCTTGGCCGAGAAGAGCGTGGTCTGCTGATAGCTCGGATCACCGCCCGCGGCCGTGCTCAGCGCCTTGTTCTTCCAACCGCCCTGGCTGGCCACGGCAAAGGTGAGGTTGCCGTCCTTGAAGCGCACCTGGCTGGGCAGGCCAATGGCCAGCACCTCACGCTCGCCATTGGCAGCGGTCAGCGAGCGGGTGTCCAGGGTCAGGCCC
Organism: Pseudomonas sp. FG29; assembly: GCF_057809355.1. Lineage (NCBI taxonomy): Bacteria > Pseudomonadati > Pseudomonadota > Gammaproteobacteria > Pseudomonadales > Pseudomonadaceae > Pseudomonas > Pseudomonas sp. FG29. Next base: position 34,221 of record NZ_JBMDJU010000031.1, read on the forward strand.
TCGAAGCTGAAGATGCCCTTGATATTGTCCAGCACGTACCAGCCGGACGTGGCCCCGGTGCGCACGGCCACACGCATGCCGCAGCTCTCGGGCGTAGCGGCGCCGGCCAGGGCGCAACTGCGCTGATTGGCCGTCCACTGCGCCGGATTGTTCGTGGTCGGCGTATCCCAGAGCACGCCACCGTTCTTGTTGATGCTGAACTCACCGGACAGGTACACGCCACCCTGCCCGCTCATCTGGCTGAGGTCGCCATCATCCATCGGCTGCAGCTCGGCCAGCGCCAGCGCCGGCAACAGCGCCAGCAGGACGGCTGCCGCGTTAGCGCAAGTCATAGCTGCTCACCTTGAGGTAGTTGAAGCTCAGCCCGGAAATCTCGTTGCGCCCGAAGTTGTAGCCCCCGGTCGGCAAGGCGGTGGCGCTGCTGCGCACACCGCCGACGTTGAGGTTCTCGAAGACCAGATTGGTGCGTGGCGCATTGGCGTAAAAATCACTGGCCAGTGCCTGCCGTTGCACGGTGGTAGTACCGCTGGCGGTGGGGTTCTGCAGTTCCAGGACGAACTGGCCATCGGCGCTGGAGCGCAGGCGCAAGGGTTGCGACTTGCCGTAGCCCAGAGCGATGTTGGCGTAGCCATTGGTGACATACAGGGTGCGAGCGCCGCGCTGGGCAGCGGTCTCGCCGGTGATATCGCAACTGGCCTGGGCGCAGGACATGATTTCCAGCGTCTTGGCGAAGATATTGATGCGCGCCTCACCGACCAGCTCACCATTGCCGTTCTGCCCGGGATCGCCCCACAGGCGCAGGTAGGAGCCATCCATCACCAGTTGGTGGAAATCCAGCGCCAGCATCTCGGTGCGCCCCGCCGCGACCTGGAAATCGAAGCGCACGCCCAGGTCGGCGCGGCCACTGGGGGCGGTCGAACAGTTCGAGCCGGCCGCCGCATAGCCATCGATACAGGGGTTGCCACCGGCGACCAGGCGCTCGGGGAACTTGAACGACAGCACGGTTATGTTGTTCGGCGTGGTCTGCACCCACTGCCCGTCATCGCGCAGGGTGCGCAATTCCTCGCCCTTGGCCAGTTCCAGCTCGAACGGATGATCGAGACTGCCGATGGTCACCGGATTGAGGTTGCTGCCCTTGTTACTGCCGGCGGCGCCGAGGTAGAGGTTCTTCACCGAGATCGGCACGTTGCGCCCCTGGCCGTCGGTGATGTCGTTGATCACGATCTGCGCGCCGGAACCGTCGAGCAACACCTGGTCGAGCACGAAGCCCAGGCCTTCGCCCTGCACGGCGGACATTTCCTGGTCGCTCAACGGCTCCATGGCCTGGGCAGAGACGCCAAGCCCTGCGAATATCATCAGTGAAAGACTACGACTGATCATGCTCAGCATCCCGAGATGGCGCTACCCAAACAGGTATCCTGACGCGGAATGCCGTTGAGCGCCTGATCGAAATCGAACTTGATACCCGCCACCAGGTTGCCATTGGCATCGCGGTACTTGGGGATATTGAGAAAAGCACCCGCGACGGTATTGATCAGTTCAGAGGTATCCATATCGCGCCACTGCAAGTCTTTGAGTTGCAGCGAGATGAAAACGCCCTTGGCGGCCTGCTCCATACCGGGGGCGCTTACGTTACCGATATTCAGCGATTGGAACTGACTGAGGTTGAAGCAGGTTGCAATGCCGATGATTTGACAACCCTGCGAGGGGAAAGCAGTGAGCAGTCCGCCGAGCAGGTTGCAGTTGGCCACACACTGTACGACCGAGCCGTTTTTCAGCCCGGCCTGACTGGCGCGCACTGAATCAGGCGTCCCATTGCTGACCAGCTCTGCTTCGGAGCGGATGGTGGAGTTCTCGTTCACCGTCGCACCAAGCAGCAGACGCTGAAAGAAATTCGCTTCGTCGAGCAGCGGCTTGGCCTTACCTTCTAAGTCCACTGCGATCTTGCCAGTCAGATGGGAGATGTCACCAGACAACACGCCCTTGGCTTGGCCGAAGCCGATGCGCACGCCTACGACCTGATTGCCCTCATAAGCCAGTTCCAGATAAGGGTCGACAATCTGAAACGGGTTGATGCTGTCGTTGGCACCGACCGTACCCAAGGCGAAGTTGTTAATCAGAATGTCCGAGGGGCGAGTCTCACCGGCCCGTGCATAGCTACCCAGCTCCAACTTCTTGATATTGAGCTGGGTGTCGACCTTGAGTCCAAAGTTGACCCGAGTGTAATTGATCTGTCCGGCCGTGTCGGTGGTCAGGTTGATGAAAGCCTGCCCGGTGATATCCGACAGTTCTCCGTCCTCCAGTTCGACCATCTTGGCCAGAGCCGGGCCGCTCAAAAGCGTGGCGCAGACCAGTGCCAGAGCGTGTTTGGCGAAACGAAAGGACTGGCGCATGGCAAAACCCCTTTTCTTGTAATGGCTGTCGAGCATTCCGACTCGAGTCCTTGTGGCCACTATAGGGACATCAGCGTGCAAGCGGCCCGACCCATAGTCGAGAAAATACCGGCCAACGCATCTTGCGCCAGCCACTCGAGACGCCAGGTGTTACCGCTGGCCCCATCGACGTAACAACTCACCCGGCACCTGCCTCTGATCGATTCGGACTCAAACCCGGCCCACTGCTTGCAGTACAATCTCTCCTTTTCACTTGCCTGGAACCCGGCGCCTCGATGATCGATCCCAAGCGCGTTTTGCGCGCCCTCGCCGAACACTGGACGTTGCTCGAACCGCTCTGCGAGCGTTTCGACGCCGGCACCCTGAGTCTGGTCGAGCTGCGCGGCCAGCTCGCCACGCAGTTGCCAGACGCCACGCCCAGCGACACCACTGCCCTGCTCGACACCTGGATTCGTCTGGACATCCTCGTGCCGGTGGCCAAGAGCCCCAACCGTTTCGAGCTCAATGCGCAGATCCACGACTTTCTCGCCTACCTGCGCCGCGAGCACCGCCTCGGCCTGTGTCTGGAGATCGAAGCCTACCTGCGCCACCTGGAACGCCTGGCTGGCTATATCCAGGACGCCTTCGAGGTGCGCGACGCCAACGACCTGGCGCGCCAACTGCGCCTGCTCGATATGCGCGTGCGCGATGTACTGAAGAAGTTGGCCAACGACGAACAGGCGCTGGTCAGCGTGGCCGACCGGGCCAAGACCAGCGACCGGCAGATTCCCCTGCGCCAACGTTACGCCGAGGTGCTGGCCACCTGGGACGAATACGTCGAGCCGATGATTCAACTGGTCGCCGCCGACGGCGCTTTCGAGCAGGGCGTGCGCCGCGTCGAACAGGTGCTGCTGCGCCTGCTCGGCGATCAACAGCGCCTCGGCCAGTTGGTCGACGACGACCTGCTGCTGCGTACTCACGCGCGCATCCTGGAAATGCAGACCACCGCCCAGCTGACCCTGCGCAAGGCCCGCGAGCTGCTGCTGCCGCTGCGCGAAGAGGCGCGGCGGCACAACGCAGTGACCCGCGGCGCCGCCCTGGCACTGTCGGTGATCCGCAAGAAGGGCATCGACGCCGTGCCGCAGGCAGCCATGCCGCTGTTCACCCGGCCGCAGAGCAACTTCCTCGGTTCGGCCAGCCAGGTCGAGGCCTACGTCTACGCCCTGGCGCGCTTCGAAGCCAAGCCGGCGCATTTCCCCAAGGCCAGTGGCAGCCGCAAGGGCGGCGCGCCCAAGGCACCGAAGACCGCGCGGGAAATGATCGAGCGCTGCGAACAGGCCCTGCCGCTGCCGGATCTGATGACCTGGCTGCTGGAGCAGGAACCGGAAGGCGCCACCGACGAGCTGCTCTACTGGTTCTCGCGCCTGTCGCGTGAAGGCCGCTTCCAGCGCGACCGTCTGGAGCGTCAGACCTACCTGACCCGCGAGCATGAAATCAGCATCAGCTCTTACGCGTTGGTGGGTCGCCCCAGTGCCTGATTTTTACGTAGGGTGGATCGGGGCGCGCAGCCAGCGCCTGCTTTTGTCCACCTTGTTGATTGCCATGCGGTGGACGGATAAAGCGCCGTCCACCCTACGCTTGCCCGTGAGCACGACGTATGAACATTGATTTGAAAGAAATGACCCAGCTCGCGGCGGCCTTCCGCGACCTGTTCAAGGGCTACCACATCTCGCGCAGCGAGCCGGAGTGCTACGCCCAGCTGTCGAGCATGCAGGATCAGTATCGGGCGCTGTTCCGCGCCCTCGGTTTCGAGCTGGTCTGTGATCCGCGCGGCTTCTACTACTTCGTCCCCGAGCAGGTGGCGCCGCAGGTGAACAAAACCGCCCAGCGTCTGGCGCTGTTCACCTTCATTCTGGTCGAGCACCTGGCCGACCAGGGCCGCGATCCGCTTTCCGTGCTCGACGGCGGCAGCATCGGCCGTGACGAGCTGCCGGCGCTGCTGGAGAAGTACCGCGATCTGTTCCTGCAGGCCGAAGTCACCACCGTCGAGGAGCTGGAAGACAAGATCATCCGCCGCCTCATCCAGCTCGGCTTCGCCGAGGACAGCAACGGTGTGTACCGTTTCCTGCCGCCGATGCACCGTTTCCTCGACGTCTGCCTGTCGGTGCAGCATGACCGTGACCTGGCCGCCAGCCTGCACAGCAGTGACCTGCCGCTGCCGGCGCCGGTGCTGCTGGACGATGACGGCGACGCCGATCCGCTCGCAGCCATGGACGTCGAAGAATCCGAGGAAGACGCCCTGGCCCGCGCCATGGCTGAAGAACGCGCCGCACAGGAGATGGACGCATGAGCCAGGAACGCTTCGGCATCCGCCGCTTCGCCCTGCTGAACACCGCCGGCTACAGCCTCGGCCTGTTCCCGCTGGAAAACCCGCTGTCGGTCTACGGCGCCAACAACCTGGGTAAATCCGCCTCGATCAACGCCCTGCAGTTCCCCATCCTGGCGCGCATGTCAGACATGAGCTTCGGCAAGTACAGCCTGGAAGCCTCGCGCAAGTTCTACTTCGCCAGCGACACCAGCTACATCCTCGTCGAAGTCGCCCTGCCCCATGGCCCGCACGTGATCGGCGTGGCCGGTCGCGGCCCGGGGGGCGGCTTCGGCCACCAGTTCTTCGCCTACGCCGGCGAGCTGGATCTGGAGCACTATCAGCAGAACGGCACCTGCCTGCGTCAGCGCGAGCTGTTCAAGAACCTCGGCCAGGCCGGCATCACCGCCTACGAGCTCAAGCCCGACGAACTGCGTCGCCTGCTGGTCGGCGGCCACACCAGCATCCCGCTGGATCTGACCCTGATCCCGCTGCGCTCGACCAGCGAGCAGAGCCTGAAGACCTTCCGCGCGCTGTTCATCAACCTGCTGCACATGCGCGAGATTACCGCCGCCAAGCTCAAGCAGCTGTTCCTCGATGCCTTCGAGCACAGCCTGCGCTCAGGCAGCGTCGACTACATCGCCGCCACCGAGGAAGCCTTCCGCGATGTGCGCCGTATGGAGCAGGACTACCAGGCGCTGGTGACTGCCGGCCCACAGATCGAGGCACTGGCGGCCGGCGTGACTCAACGCGAAGTGCTGCGCGGCAAGCTGCACCGCCTCTCGCCGCTGCTCGACAACCTGCTTGGCACCTGGCACGACTACGCCGATGCGCGCAAGGAAGAACTGGTGATCCAGGCCGAGCATTACCGCAACGAGCAGGATGGCCTGCAGAACGAGCAGCGCGGCGGCACCAGTGAGCTGATGCGCCTGGAGCGTGAGATCAGCGAGATCCAGCGCTGGCTCGGCGAGCTTTCCGTGCTGAAGAACCGCTTCGCCCTGGTCAACGATGCCAAGGTGCTGGAAGAGCAACTGCTCGCCGCCAAGGACGCCCACGACGAACTGGCCGGCGCCCTGGCGCAGTCCCGTCAGTTCTCCAGCGAAGACCTGGACGAGCGTCTGCGCGATCTGGAAAAACGCCTCAAGTCGGTCAAGCAGCAACTCGATCATGCCGACAACAACAGCTACTCGCGCCTGCGCGAGGAATTCAGCCAGGCCGATGTCGATCGCCTGATGCGCTTGTTCAACGGCCAGCTGTTCAGCCTGCCGCTCGGCGAGAAAGGCATCCAGGCCGACGGCGACGATTGGGTCAAGGCGGTCGAAGCGGTGCTGGATCGCTTCAAGGGCGACAACTTCGCCGTGCCGGGCCTGTCCATCGACCTCAGTCATATCGAGCCACCGGCGCTGCAGGCATTGGCCGACCGCGCCGCCCTGCGCGACCAGAAAGATCGCCTGGAGCGCGAGCTCAAGCAGCTCAAGACCCAGCAGTCGGTCGCCGCCGACCGCGCCGCCAGCAAGGCCCAGGCCGAGACGCTGTACCAGGCCGTGCTGGATGCGCAGAAGGCCCTGGAAGACTTCCGCAAGAGCCAGACCCTGGCCGCCGAGGAGCCGCAGAAGCTGGAGCGCCTGGCCGAACTGGAAGGCGCGCAGGACGAACTCAAGCGCGCCAGCGATGCCTTCGCCGAGCGCGTGCAGCAACTGTCCGCCAAGCTGCAACTGGTTGGCCGTCAACTGGCCGATCTGGAAGCCAAGGAACGCACCCTGGAAGACGCCCTGCGTCGCCGCCAGTTGCTGCCGGCCGACCTGCCCTTCGGCACGCCGTTCATGGAGCCTGTGGACGACTCGCTGGACAACCTGCTGCCGCTGCTCAACGACTACCAGGACACCTGGCAGGCACTGCAGCGCATCGACGGCCAGATCGAAGCGCTCTACGCCCAGGTACGCCTCAAGGGCGTGGCCAAGTTCGACAGCGAGGACGACGTCGAACGCCGCCTGCAACTCTTGGTCAACGCCTACGCCCACCGCCAGGACGAGGCACTGACGCTGGCCAAGGCGCGCCGTGCAGCGGTCACCGATATTGCCCGTACCCTGCGCAATATCCGCAGCGACTACGACAACCTGGAACATCAACTGGCGCTGTTCAACCGCGAGATCAACAAGCGCCAGGTCTCCAACCTGCAAAGCTTCCGTATCGTCCTGGCGCCGAATAAGGAAGCCCTGCGCCACATCGATCAGATCATCCACAGCGCCGGCCAGTATGAGGAAGGCGAAACCCTGTCGGTGTTCGACCTGTCGCAATCGGCCGATCAGGATGCCAAGAACGAAGAAGCCAAGGACTACCTGTCGCGCCTGGTCGCCGCTAACGGCAACCAGCTGGGTCTGAAGGATCTGTTCGAACTGGCCTTCGAGATCACCAAGGTGCATGGCCAGCCGATCATCCACACCGACATCGATGGCGCAGCAAGCAACGGCACCACCATGACCATCAAGGCGCTGACCAACATGTACCTGTTGCTGCACCTGATGGATCGCGAACAGGCCGGTCGCGTGCGCCTGCCCTACTACCTCGACGAGGCAGCGGACATCGACGAGCGTAACCAGCAGGCACTGATCGAAACCAGCCTGCAGCTCGGCTTCGTGCCGATCCTGGCCTCGGTGAAGCCGCAGGTCTCGGCCCACGTGGCCATCGACCTGGAAGGCGGCAGCGGCCCCAACGGCATCTACATCGACGAGGCGGATTGGAAGTTCATCAAGCCACGCGAGAATGCCAAGGCTCAAGCGCCTCAGCAGGAAGAAGCCACCGAGCCGGCCTGAACGCATCGTAGCTGAAGCCGCTCCTACGGATACCATGACCGTGGGAGGGGCTTTAGCCGCGAGCTTTTATAGCCGCCAAAATGAAAGGGGCCGCTCACTGCGGCCCCTTTCATTTCTATGACTGTCTTACTGCTCCAGCACGATCTTAGGCGCCCATTGCATCCAGGCTTCCTGCGGCTCGTCGAACAGTGCAAACGTCTGCCCCGGCTGAGCCGGCCCGCCCATCTCCGGGTTGTTCGGCGTGGCGAAGGCGATGCCTCCTTCGAGCAACGCCTCCAGCGACTCGGTACGCACCTTGACGCCCTTGAACAGCCCAGCGTCGACACCGATACCGCTGGCATTCCAGAAGCGGCTGCCCGAGCGTACCAATGGCGCATAGCGCGGCTCGATCAGTACGTGGATCAATACACGATCCGAGGTCGGCCCCAGTTCGAAATCCACCACCTTGCCCACCGGCACTTCGCGGTAGCTGACGATCACACCCGGCTTGATCGACCCCCGACGTGGCGTGCTCAGCACCAGGTGCAAACCCTCCTCGCGCACCGCCTGGTTCGGCGGACTGGCCAGCGCGGTGAATTCGGTACGGCGGGCGCCTTTCTGCGCCGGCAACTGCACTTCCAGGTATTGGCCACTGACCAGCGTGCCGAGGTTCGCGGCCCGCGTCAGGCTCAGCTCCGGCTTCACTACCCAGAACTGCGTCCCCTCACGGGTGATCTGATCGGCTGCCTGGGTGATCCGTACATTCAGGATCACCGTCTGCAGGTCATCGCTCAGGCTCAGATTCTCGACCTTGCCGACCTCCAGCCCCTTGTAGCGCAGCAGTGTGCCGGGTTGCAGGCCATCGCCATCGGCCACGCGGATGGTGATCTGCTTGCCCAGTTGCAAGGCGCTGTCGCGATCCGCATGCAACGCGAAGCGCTGCACCTGACGGTCGGATCTGGCGGCTTGCAGATCCGGCGTCTCAAAGGCAATGCCGCCTGCCAAAAGCGTCTGCAGGGATTCACTTTTGACCTCGACGCCCGACAACCCGCCCTTGAGCGTGATGCCGCTGGCGTTCCAGAACCGCGTGGAAGTGTTCACCAGGTGCACGTAGTCCGGCTCGATGTGCACGCCCAGCACCACCTGGCGGTTATCGCGTCCCAGCTGATAGCTCTGCACCGAGCCCACCTTGATCTGCTTGTAGAGCACTGGACTGCCGACCTCGATGGAGCCCAGTTGATCGGTGAACAGCACCAGGTGAAGGCCTGGCGCCCCCAGATCCAGAGGCGGAGCCTTGCTGCGGGCGACGAAATTGCGTGCCGGCGGATTGCCCTTCTCACCGGGACGTACGGCAATGTAGTTACCCTTGACCAACGCCTCGAGACCGGTGATGCCGGCCAGAGAAATGGAGGGTTTGACCACCCAGAAATCCGTTCCCTCTACCAGGTATTCCTCGGCCTGCGGGTTGATGGTCAGCTCGGCCGTGGCATTTTTCAGATCGCGGTCGACCTTCATGGTTTTCAGCGAGCCTACCTGGATGCCTTTGTACATCACCGGCGTACGGCCTTCCTGCAAGCCTTCGAAGTCGCTGAGCGTAACGACGATCTTGATACCCGCCTGGGCCTCGTCGTAGTTCTCGTAAAGACGAAACGGTAACGCAGGGTCGGTGGGCGGGCTGTCCTTACGGTGCTCGGGCGTGGCGAATGCGATACCCCCGGCGACGATACTGGCTAGCGACTCGCTGCGCAGCTTGAAGCCGGACAGGTCTGCATCGACGCTGATGCCGCTGGCGTTCCAGAAGCGCGTGTGCTTGCGCACCAGATGCGCGTAAGCAGGCTCGATGAACACCTTCACCTCTACTGTGTTCTGGTCATCGCCCAAGGTGTAACTCTTGACCCGCCCGACCTGAATCTGTCGATAGAACACCGGGCTGTCACGATCGAGCGAGCCCAGTCGGTCGGCCTTTAACGTGATGTGCAGCCCCGGAACGTCGTCGCCCATCGGCGGCTCCTGATCCAAGGCGATAAAGCTGCGCGCCGACTCGCCTTCGCCGGGGCTGAAGGTAATGTAGTTGCCGGAAACCAGCGTCTCCAGACCACTGATACCGGCCAGACTGACATTGGGTTTGACCAGCCAGAAACGAGTCTCCTTGCGCAGGAACTGCTCGATTTCCTTGTTCACCTCGACCTGCGCCAACACACCGCGCTTGTCATCCGATGGGTCCAGACTGATGGCCGTTACCTTGCCGACCGCCATGCCCTTGTACATCAGCTCGGTCTTGCCAGCCTGAATGCCTTCCCCGCTGGCAAACACCAACTCCACCTGAATACCGGCTTCGCTGTAGGCACGCCAGGCCAGCCAGCCGCCGATCATCAAGGCGATCAGGGGCAACACCCAAATGGCCGACCAGTTCGAAGCGGGACGCGTCTTGGCCAGAGGAAGGTCAGTCATGATCGGTTTCCGTGTTATCCCAGATAAGGCGAGGGTCGAAAGTCAGTGCAGCCAACATGGTCAGGATCACCACACTGGCGAAGGCGGCAGCACCCGCTCCAGCTTCGATGCTGGCCAGGCTGCCAAAATTAACCACGGCCACCAGAATGGCGATGACGAAGATGTCGAGCATCGACCAGCGGCCGATCCATTCGATGAAGCGGTACATGATGATGCGCTGGCGCGCCGACATCGGCTGATGACGCTGCACCGAATACAGCAGCAGGACGATGCCCACCAACTTGAAGGTGGGCACCAGAATACTGGCAATGAACACCACGGCGGCGATCGGTAGCATACCGTGATGAAGCAACTCGACCACCCCCCCCATGATGGTGGCGGGCGAGCCCTTGCCCAGACTGTTCACCGTCATGATCGGCAACAGGTTGGCCGGGATATAGAGCAGCGCCGAAGTCAGCAGCAAGGCCCAGGTGCGCACCAGGCTGTTCGGTCGGCGCGCATGAACCTGCCCGCCACAACGGCTGCAATACTGGTGCTCGGCCTCAGGCTCCTCGGGATTGAGCTGATGGCACTCGTGGCAAATCAGCAAGCCGGCATCAATCGCACGCATGCACGTCCTCCCCGGAAAGGGCTGCCCAGATCTGGTGTGGTGACATCGTCACCTCCAACCAGACCTGCACCAGCAACAGTGCGACGAAGCAGAACAGACCAACGCCCAGACTAAGGTCAGCGAGATCCATCAGTTTGACCATTGCTACCAGAATGCCCATCAGATAGACCTCGAGCATTCCCCACTCGCGTAGGTGATGGTAGATCCGGTACAGCAACAAGCCGTAACTACGCCCCAAATCCAGACGGATACTCAGCAATACCAGCAACTGGCACAACAGCTTGAGCAACGGCACGGCCATACTGCAGAGGAACACCACCACGGCAATGCCTTGCATGCCGCTCTCATACAGACCGAGTACACCACTCCAGACGGTGTCCTGCGAGCGTTGACCCAGCAGGTTCAGTTGCATGATTGGCAAAAAGTTGGCGGGCACGTAGAGCAGTAAAGCCGTCAGCACCAACGCCAGGCTACGCCTGACCACATGGTGACGGTGACTGAAGAGCTCATAACCACAACGTGGGCATTGCGCGCTTTCTCCATCCTTCAGGTGAGGCTTGCGCATCACCAAATCGCACTCGTGGCAGGCGACGAGCGCGCTTATCGGCAGCGAGGACAATGAGATGTCATGGGGCGATTCGGCCATGGAGCCTCCACACGGGGAGGCCCATTCTAACCGAGCGCAGGACTCTCAGAGAGGCCTGGCGTATATATCGGAGCGTTGCCCTGAACATCAGGGCCAGCGACGGCTCAGACCTTGAAGCGACGGATCAACTGATCCAGTTCACGCGTCAGGCGATCCAGATCGCGACTCATGTCATTGTTCTGCGCGGTCATGCTCTGCGTCTCGCTGATATGACGCGAGATCTGCGCAACGCTCTGGTTCACCTCAGCCCCGATGCTCGACTGCTCTTCGGCTGCCGTCGCGATCTGATTGTTCATACCGGTAATATCCGAGACCGCCTGGCTCACGCCAGCCAGGATCTGCCCCGTGCCGTTGGCCTTGGCCACCGCTGCCTCGCTACCCTTGAGGCTACCCTGCATGGTCGCCACAGCAGCACGCGCACCTTGTTGCAACTGACTGATCTTGGCTTGGATTTCTTGCGTGCTCTGCTGAGTACGAGAAGCCAGCGAACGCACTTCGTCAGCGACGACAGCAAAGCCTCGTCCCTGCTCACCCGCACGAGCGGCTTCGATCGCTGCGTTCAATGCCAACAGATTGGTCTGCTCTGCGATGGCGCGGATCACATCGAGAATGGAGCCGATGGACTCCACATCGTTGCCAAGCGTCTGGATATCCTCGGCTGCCTTCTCGATATCACCGGCCAGGCCACTGATCGCCTCGATGGTCTCGTCGACGTTGAGCTGCATGGCACGGGCCTGATCATCGGTATCACGCGTGAGCTGAGCGGCACTTTGCGCCGATTCGGCGACGTTGTGGGTCGCGAGGGCCATCTGATCCATCGCATGGGTGACATGCTCGGCATCGGCGGTTTGCCGCACCAGAGCATCGGCGGCTTGCTGGGTACTGAGACGCAGTTGCTCGTTACGCTCCTGAAGAGCATGCACACAACGTGTCAGCTCCAGAATCATGTCACGGATCTTGCCGACAAAAAGGTTGAAGGCACCGGCCATCGAAGCCGTTTCTTCGTTGCCATCGACAGGCAGAAGATGAGCCAGGTCACCCTCCTCCGAAGCCAGCAGTTGCAAACTGCTCGTAAGCTGACGTATCGGCCTCACGATCGACGCGGCCACCCATACAGCCACACCCGCCAGGACGGACAAGAGAACAGCCAGGGTCAACCACTGCTTCAGGCGCAACTCATCCAGCGCTTTTTGCTGCTGCTTCAACTGATCATTGATCAGCGTGTCGACGCCATCGATATAAAAGCCTGCGCCTACCGTCCAACCCCACTTCTCCAGATAACGGGAGTAGGACAGCTTCGGATAGGAGGTCGTGTCGCTACCGGGTCTCGGAAAGTAGTACGTAACGAAATCACCACCGCGCTTGGCCGCAGCTATGAGCTCGCGAATCAGGTAAGTGCCCTGGGTATCCTGCAGATCCCAGAAGTTCTTGCCCTCGTCTTTTCCGGCAAGAAAGATACGGTCGCCCTTGTCGTTGTACCCGAAGAAATAGCCTTCAGCACCGTAGCGCAACTCACGCAAGCGATCCGCCGCTTGCTTTATGACTTCGGGTGTTTGCGCATCGGGGCTGTCGTAGAGCGGCTTGATCGCGGCAAAGGCGATATCCAGGTAGCTCAGCAGCTCGTCCTTGCGCGTTTTCAGCAAGGTCTGCCGCGTCTCCTCGAGCGTGCGTTCGCTCAGTGATTGCTGTTCGGAGAACGCCAATAACTGCACGACGAGCGCAGTAAGAAAGGCAGGGATAAGGGATAACAGCAGGACTTTATTGCGAATATTCCATTTCATATCACACCCCTGACTATTGGATTTATGGCGCCAATATATCTTCTGCGCCAGGATAAATCCTTAACAAGAGAAGGGGATAATGTAGAAATAATCATCCGATATGCAGTCCTGACCCAACCTGCTTTCCGCATTCATTTTCCGCCGCGCAAAGAAGAAACCCCAGACCGCTAGGCGATCTGGGGTTTCGTATAGGAGCTTGAC
>NZ_JBMDJU010000032.1:0-41777 GCF_057809355.1 Pseudomonas sp. FG29
GGCCTATCCCAGGTTTATCTCACGGACTCCCCTGGGTTTATCTCGTTCCCTCTCACGATGGCAACGCAGGTAGTTTTTAGAAGTGGCCTTGTGCGGGGCGCGTTCTATGTGGCTGACAATAACAAGGAGAAGCCCATGTCCCTCAACGCACAATTGCAACCCGCCGCAGCAGCCAGCCTCGAACGCTGGCACCAGCTCATCGCCGCCAAGGATCTCAGCGCCTTGCCCGAGTTGCTGCATCCGCAGGCGGTGTTCCGCTCACCCATGGCATACAGCCCGTACCCGGGTGCGCAGGCGGTCAATCTGATCCTCAATACCGTGCTTCAGGTATTCGAGGATTTTGCCTATCACCGCGAGCTGGCCACGGCTGATGGCCTCAATGTGGTGCTGGAGTTCTCCGCCCGCGTGGGCGAGCGTGAGCTGAAGGGCATCGACATGATCCGTTTCGATGAGGCAGGGCGCATCGTCGAGTTCGAGGTGATGGTGCGGCCGATGAGTGGGCTGCAGGCCCTGGGCGCGGAGATGGCGCAACGCCTGGCGCCGTTTCTGAAGGCGGCCAAGGGTTGACGGACGTCCCTGGCCGCCACTCTGCATAGCGGATTCATCACAGTTTTGCGCCGCCGTCGGTCAATCTCCGCCAGCGCGCCGAGTTCGTGCTAACCGAGTCACATTGCCGCGGTTGCGTTTTCCCCTAGACTTGCCCCATCACTCAAGGACGACGTCTGCGCCAGAGCCCATGCTGCCCTGGCGCATGGCGCCGTGCGCGCATATTTCCCGGTTGGGTCAGAGGGGCATCGATGAGCATGCAGAACAAGCCGCAGATGGTGGAAGCCGTGATGTTCTTCAGCGATCGCGGCATCTGCAAGCAGATGCTCTACCCGGAGTTCGAGGCCTTGCTCGATGGCGTGGTGAACATGCCCGAGTTCGCCGACGAGCAGATGCGTGTGGTCTATGCGGTCATCAACCCGCGCCTGATGGTCAAGGCGGCGGTGTTCTTCTATCTCGACTTCGACGAGGACGGCCGTCCGGATCGCGGCTGGAACCTGCCACTGCAGCACTTGGCCGACCGCTCTGGGCGCGGACCTGACATGGGCGCCGGGCCGATTCGCCTGGCGTGCCGCAGTCAGTGCCCGGTGTCCTGGCATCAGATGCATCTGTGGGATCCCAGCCTGGCACCGGGGCAGAACGACCTGGTGCTGCTGCGCGATGCGGTCAAGCGCAATCAGCTTGGCCTGCTGGTCGAGGAGGATGCGCCCGCAGTGGCCCCCGAGCGTTTGCAGGTCGCCTCCGAAGACAAGTGGTACGCGGCCGATCCGGCCAAGGAAGTGGCCGAGCAACTGGCCAAGAAGATGGATCAGGAGCACCGCGCCAAGACCGCGCAACTGATCAAGCAGCAGCGCTTACGCATCGCCAGCCTGGCCCAGCAGCACGAAGAGGAACTGGCCAAGTTCAAGCTGGCCGCCGAGGAGCAGACCGCACGGCTGCGGGCGCAACTGCAGGGCATGCAGCAGGCACTGCGGCAGCAGGAGGAACTCAACGCCAGCCTCAAGGCGCAACTGGCGGCGCAGGCCGATAGCTATCAGCGCAGTCGGGAGGAACTGGCCCAGCAACTGCAGGCGGTGCAGCGCCATGGGCGTACCGAGAGCGATATCCTGCGGGCCCAGTTCGAGGCCGAGCTGCAGGCCAAGGTGGCGGCGGCGGTGGCCGATTACCGCGAGCAGGTGTCGGTGCGCGATGTCGAGCTGGCCTATTGCAGCGAACTCGAGGCGCAGTTGCAGGCGCAAATCACGCGCCTGCAAGCCGAGCGTGACAGCCTCGCCGGCCAGAGCGGGGATCAGGTGCTGGAGCGTTTGGCCCGGCTGGGCGTGGTGTTCGTGGTTTATCATCCGGGCGCAGGGCACCTGACCATCGCCCTGCAGGATGTCGCCCGCTACCAGGACAACCCCATGGCCTACGCTGCCGCCAAATGCTTCGTTTCCGAAGACCAATATCGTCGCTGGCTCGATCACTATCAGCAGCCCAGTTGCGATGCCGCGCTGGCCAGCGGTGAGCGCTGTGCGATCCCCATCGACCGGGTGGATACGCCCAGTCGCTTCGTGGTCGGCGAATCCAATTGCTGCTCCCGGCACAGGGCCAGCAGCCGACTGCGTACCGTCAGCTGATCTTGGTGCTCTCGCTACCTGACTGGCAGCCCCACGCGCCGCTGCAACGCATCCGTCTCGATTGGCTCGACGCCGCTGGCATCGAGTTGGCCTGTCTGCGCCTGGATCTGATCGATCCGCTGATCAGCGGCAACAAGTGGTTCAAGCTCGAACTGCAGTTGCGCGAGGCCAGCGCCGCTGGCGCGCTGGGCGTGATCAGCCTGGGTGGCGCGCATTCCAATCATTTGCATGCCCTGGCGGCGGCGGGCCGGCGTTTCGGTTTTGCCACAGTCGGTCTGCTGCGTGGTGATGCGCAGGCCACGCCGACCGTGCGCGACCTGCAGGCCTTCGGCATGCGCCTGCACTGGCTGAGCCACGGCGATTACCGCAAGCGCCATGACGCCGATTTCTGGGTGCCGTGGCTGGCGCGTTATCCGCGCTATCAGGCGATCAACGAGGGTGGGCTGGGGCTCGCCGGCGCCGAGGGGTGCCGGCAATTGGTGGCGATGGCCGAGGCCCAGCTCGCCGATCTCGGGTGGACGGATTTCCAGGGTTGGTGGCTGGCTGCCGGTACCGGTACCACGCTGGCCGGCTTGGTGCTGGCCGAGCAGGGGCGGCGACAGGTGCATGGCGCGCTGGCCGTGCCGGCCTCCTACGGCGTGCCCGAACAGGTTCGTACTCTGCTGCAGGCAGCCGGGCAGGATGACCTGGGCTACCGTTTACTGAAGGCGGCGCGTGGCGGCTTTGCGCGGGTGGACGAGGAGCTCGTGGCCTTTATCGTCGCGACCGAGCGCGCTGGCGGCCTGCCATTGGAGCCGCTCTATACCGGCAAGGCACTGCTGGCATTGCGGCAGCAGGTGCAGGCCGGTTACTTTGCTCGCGGCAGCCGCCTGATCTTCGTCCATACCGGTGGTTTGCAAGGGCGACGGGCATCGCTTGCCCCGCGCGCTGACTACACTGAAATCCAGAGCCTGGATGCCATCATATGACCGACCCGCTCACCCCTGAACAACTGCGCAGCCTGACGCCGCTCAACGTACTCTCCGAGCTGCAGTGGCGTGAATTGCGCGGCCAGCTCGTGCCGCAGCCCCTGCTGGCCGGGCAGTTGCTGTTTCGGCGGGGCGATCAGGCGCGCATGACTTATTACCTGCTGGCCGGCGAGCTGTCGCTGCAGGGCGATAGTCTGCCGCAGCATCTGGTGGCGGGCAGTGCCGCCAGTTGCCACCCCATTTCGCCCAGCCTGCCACGTCTGCATGAGGCCATGGCCATCACCGATGCCAGCGTGCTGGCGATCGACAGTGTCGTGCTCAACCGCATGCTGACCTGGCGCCTGAGCTATCAGGATCTGCTGCTGGCGCTGGAGCAGGGCGGTGAAGAGGTCGAATGGCTCGAACAACTGCTGGAAAATCCGCTGTTCGCCAAGGTGCCGCCGGCCAATATCCAGGCCATGCTGGCCCGCCTGCAGCGCCTGGAGCTACCCGCCGGCAGTCAGGTACTGGCCGAGGGTGAGGCGGGGGATTGCTGCTTTTTCCTGCGCAGTGGTCGTGCCGAGGTGATGCGTGGCGCCGGCAGCGATAGCCAGGTGCTGGCCGAGCTGGAAGTGGGTGCCTGCTTCGGTGAAGAAGCGCTGCTGTCGGACCGTCCGCGCAACGCAACGGTGACCATGATCGAAGAGGGCAGCGTGCTGCGCCTCGATCGCCAGGACTTCTTCGCCCTGCTCAAGGCGCCGGTGGTGGCCGAAGTGTCACTGGGTGAAGCCTCGCGGCTGCTCAGCCAGGGCGGGCAGTGGCTGGATGTGCGCCTGCAGGAAGAATACGAGCGGGCGCATGCCCTGGAGTCGTTGCACATGCCGTTGCAACTGCTGCGCCTGAAAGCCCGTTTGCTGGATCGCTCGCGTACCTACCTGTGCTACTGCGACAGCGGCAAACGCAGCGCCAGTGCGGTGTTCCTGCTGACGCAGCTCGGCTATAGCGTCTATGCCCTGCGTGACGGGCTCGATGCCCTGCCAGCGGTACAGCGCGATGCGCTGCTGTGCGAGAGTGGCGCGGGCTATCTGGCGCGTTCGGGTGGGCGTACCGAGCGCAGCCGCTGAACTGGCTCAGGCCTCTGGCCACTGGTCGCTGACCAGAAACACCCGCTCCACCTCCTGCCAGGCGCCTGCCTGATCCTCTTCCAGGCGCACCAGCAGGTGCGCGCCGGCCTGTGCCGCTAGCGTGTCCAGCCATGGCTGAAAAGTCTCGCCTGACCAGCGCTCGCTGGCGTTCACCCGTGCAGGCGCCAGCCAGGCCAGCCTGGGTAGCGGTTGCCAGCAGGCATCAGGATGAGGCGCCGTGAAGGTGGCCCAATCGCGCCGATGCAGCCACTGGCCGCGCAGGTGCGCGGGATTGGCGCCGTTCGGTGGTGTGCAGCCTTGCGGCCAGGGTTGGAACAGGTAGCCGCCCAGCCAGAAGGCCGCTGTCGTTGCGTTCATCTGCACATCGTGCAAAACGCTGCGCGCCTCGCGCCGTGAGGACAGCGGAAGCTGGTGCTGGGCCAGGTGAGTGAGCTTGAGATCGAGGCGGTCGTGGCTACCGGGGCCGAGCCAGCGCGCTGCATCGCCACCGTTGCCATCGCTGGGGCCGAGGTAGAACTTCACCGCCAGCTCCAGGTGGTGCTCGCCTTCGTCGTCGCGCAGCAGCAGATCCAGCTCGCCCAGCGTCTGCCCGTTCTGGCGAATCGGCAGGTTGTAGGCAACGACGTCCACGTCAGGCGCGGCGCGCAGGGCGAATTGCCAGAGCCGCTCGTAATACAGGCCGAGGCGATGGGCCGGCTTGTGCGCCAGCCAGGCCAGCAACTCGTCGGGCGCGCGATCCTGCTCATGCAGCCAGTCGAGCAGGCGTTCGGGCTCACGGTGCCAGCGGCTGGCCTGCAGCGGATGGCGTTGCGGTCTGGCAGTCTGGCTCAGCAAGGGCGGCGACAGCAGCGTCCAGACCAGATCGCGCACGGCAGGCGTGTGCAGCGCTTGCAACAAGGAGGTGGCTATCATGGGCCCGAGCATAGCGCGGTTTGCTGCGGCCCAGAGCTTTGGCCGATAATCCCTGTTCGTTTCTTATCTGTCTGGCGGGAGTCCCATGGAGCAATTTCGCAATGTCGGCATCATCGGGCGCCTGGGTAGCACGCGGGTGCTGGAAACCGTGCGGCGGCTCAAGCGCTTTCTGATCGACCGCCATCTGCATGTGATCCTCGAAGACACCATCGCCGACCTGCTGCCCGGCCACGGCCTGCAGACCTCGTCGCGCAAGATGCTCGGCGAGGTCTGCGACCTGGTCATCGTCGTCGGCGGCGATGGCAGCATGCTCGGCGCAGCGCGCGCCCTGGCGCGGCACAAGGTGCCGGTGCTGGGGATCAACCGTGGCAGCCTGGGCTTTCTCACCGACATCCGCCCTGACGAGCTTGAACTCAAGGTGGCGCAGGTGCTCGAAGGGCAATACCTGACCGAAAATCGCTTCCTGCTCGAGGCCGAAGTGCGCCGTCAGGGCGAGGCCATCGGCCAGGGCGACGCGCTCAATGATGTAGTCCTGCACCCCGGCAAGTCGACGCGGATGATCGAGTTCGAGCTGTACATCGATGGCCAGTTCGTCTGCAGCCAGAAGGCCGACGGCCTGATCGTCGCCACGCCCACCGGCTCGACCGCCTATGCGCTGTCCGCTGGCGGGCCGATCATGCACCCCAAGCTCGACGCCATCGTGGTGGTGCCGATGTACCCGCACACCCTGTCCAGCCGGCCCATCGTGGTCGACGGCAACAGCGAGCTGAAGGTGGTGGTGTCGGCGGACATGACCATTTACCCGCAGGTGTCCTGCGATGGTCAGAACCATTTCACCTGCGCGCCGGGCGACACTCTGCACGTGGCCAAGAAGGCGCAGAAGTTGCGCCTGATCCATCCGCTGGATCACAACTACTACGAGGTCTGCCGCACCAAGCTGGGTTGGGGCAGCCGCCTGGGAGGGCAGGACTGAATGTCCCTCGACCCCCATCGTGGCTATGACCTGATCGGTGATATCCACGGTTGTGCGCGCACCCTCGAACGCCTGCTCGAACGCCTGGGTTACAGCCGGCAGAGCGGTGTGTGGCGCCATCCGACGCGCATGGTGATCTTCCTCGGTGACCTGGTCGACCGCGGCCCCGGCATTCGCGAAGCCCTGCACCTAGTGCACGATATGGTCAGCGCCGGCCAGGCGCTGTGCATCATGGGCAACCACGAATTCAACGCCTTGGGTTGGAGCACGCCGGCGCCGCCGGGTAGTGGCCGCCAGTACGTGCGTGATCACAGCCCACGGCATCAGCGCCTGATGCGCGAGACATTGGCGCAGTTCGAGGCCCATCCGCAGGAATGGCGCGAATTCCTGCGCTGGTTCTACGAGATGCCGTTGTTCCTCGACGCCGGGCGCTTCCGCGTCGTACATGCCTGCTGGGATGCCGAACTGATCGCGCCATTGCAGGCGCAATTCCCCGATGGCTGCATCGACGAGCATTTCCTCCAGGCCTCCGCCGTGCCCGGCAGCTTTGCCAACATGGCGCTGGATCGCCTGCTGCGCGGCACCGACATGCGCCTGCCGCACGGCCTGACCCTGACCAGTGGTGACGGTTTCACCCGTTCCTATTTCCGCACCAAGTTCTGGGAAGAAGACCCGCAGACCTATGGCGATATCGTCTTCCAGCCCGATGCCCTGCCGGAACTTGCCGCGCAGACGCCGCTCACCGAACTGCAGAAGGACGAGTTGCTGCGCTATGGCGCGCACGAACCGCTGCTGTTCGTCGGCCACTACTGGCGACGTGGCAAACCCGCGCCGATTCGGCCCAACCTGGCCTGCCTGGATTACAGCGCAGTGGTGGGCGGCCGGCTGGTGGCTTACCGCCTGGATCAGGAAACGCGTCTGGATGCGGCTAAATTCGTCTGGGTCGACGTCGACCCGCAGGAGGCGCCGCGATGACGGCTATCGTTGTACTACGGGCACCGCTGGATACCGATCTGAGCGGATTCGTCGCGCTGCTGCAACGTTTGCGCGTGCCGCACCGGGTGGCGGAAGAGGGTGGTGAGCAGGTGTTGTGGGTACCTGGCGAAGAACTCGCCGTGCAGGTGCGCGAACTGTATGCCCGTCACCCGCAGGGCGATGCCGGCGCCGAGTTGCCGGCAAGCGTTGCGCCTGTGCGGGAGAGCTTCTTCAGCCAGCTGCGCCGCAGTCCGGTCACGGCGCTGGTGCTTTTGGCGACCTTTATCGTCTTCGCTGTGACCCTGGCAGGCGAGAATTTTTCCGCGATCCGCTGGCTGAGCTTCGTCGACTTTCGTATCGACGGTGAAAGCCTCTACCTCAATTACCTGGATGCGACCCTGAGCAGCGGCCAGTGGTGGCGGCTGATCACGCCGATGCTGATCCATTTCGGCTGGCTGCACCTGGCGATGAACAGCCTGTGGTACTGGGAGCTGGGGCGGCGTATCGAGTTTCGCCAGGGCGCCGTCGGTTTGCTCGGGCTGACCCTGCTGTTCGGCCTGGCGTCGAACTTCGCCCAATACTGGTGGGCCGGCCCGTCGTTGTTCGGTGGTTTGTCCGGCGTGCTTTACGGCCTGCTCGGGCATTGCTGGATCTACCAGCGTCTGGCGCCTAACGCTGCGTATCGTTTGCCGCCCGGCGTGCTGGTGATGATGCTGATCTGGCTGGTGGTCTGCATGACCGGCATCTTCGAAACGCTGGGTGTGGGTGCCATTGCCAACGGCGCGCATGTCGGTGGCCTGCTCACCGGCTGCCTGACCGGGCTGCTTGGCGGTATGCTGGCCCGACGTAGCGCTTGATCCGACTTTAGACCTGTAGGGCGGGTACAACCCGCCTCTTCAGTGTTTCGGCGGGTTTCACCCGCCCTACGATTTATCTGGAGACCTGTATGTCGTCCTTTCTCGATGCGATTGAAAACATCACCCCGGAAATCTACGAGAGCCTCAAGCTGGCCGTGGAAATCGGCAAATGGCCAGACGGCCGCAAGCTGACTCAGGAGCAGAAGGAGCTGAGCCTGCAGGCGATGATCGCCTGGGAAATGCAGAACCTGCCCGAGGAAGAGCGCACCGGCTACATGGGTGAGCAAGCGTGCAAGTCCAAGTCCGAGCCGGTACCGAACCTGCTGTTCAGCTCTTCGGATACCCTGCACTGATGGCTGAGTTGGGACGTGGCTCGCTGAGCAAGATGAAGGCGCATCTGGATGCGCCGGTGCAGTACGCCTTTCGCCTGGGCGATGAGGAGGTGCCGGTCAATCCGCTGGTGGGCAAGCACCTGCGCCTGGAATACCTCGGCGCCATCCATTGCAGCCATTGCGGGCGCAAGACCAAGACCAGTTTCAGCCAGGGCTACTGCTACCCCTGCATGCAGAAGCTGGCGCAGTGCGACGTCTGCATCATGAGTCCGGAGAAGTGTCACTACGACGCCGGCACCTGCCGCGAGCCGAGCTGGGGCGAGCAGTTCTGCATGACCGACCACATCGTCTACCTGGCCAACTCCAGTGGCGTGAAGGTTGGCATCACCCGCGCCACTCAGGTGCCGACGCGCTGGATCGACCAGGGCGCGACCCAGGCATTGCCCATTTTGCGCGTGGCCACCCGGCAGCAGTCCGGCTTCGTCGAAGATCTGTTGCGTAGCCAGGTGGCGGACAAGACCAACTGGCGCGCGCTGCTCAAGGGCGACGCCGCGCCGGTCGATCTGCTGGCGATTCGTGAGCAACTGTTCGACAGCTGTGGCGCGGGCATCAGCGAGCTGCAGCAGCGCTTCGGCCTGCAGGCCATTCAGCCGCTGTCCGCTGCCGAGGTGCTGGAAATTCGCTATCCCATCGAGGCCTACCCGGCCAAGATCAGCAGCTTCAACCTGGACAAGTTGCCCCTGGCCGAAGGTACCCTGCTCGGTATCAAGGGCCAGTACCTGATGTTCGACACCGGCGTGATCAATATCCGCAAGTACACCGCCTATCAGTTGGCCATCCACGAGATCGCCGCCTGACACCCGATTGCCACCGGCGCCCGAGGCGCCGCAGACGAGAGGCCAAGAGCCATGCGCACCGAACAATCCAAGACTATCTACCTGAAGGACTATCAGGTTCCCGATTACCTGATCGACGAGACCCACCTGACCTTCGAGCTGTTCGAGGATCACAGCCTGGTGCATGCGCAGCTCGTAATGCGGCGCAACCCGGAGGCGGGCGCCGGCTTGCCCAAGCTCGTACTGGATGGCCAGCAGCTTGAACTGTTGCACCTCAAGCTCGACGACCGTGAGCTGAGCGCGGGCGATTACACCCTGACCGACAGCCATCTGACCCTGCAGCCGACGCAAGACAGCTTTGTAGTCGACAGCACGGTACGCATCCACCCGGAAAGCAACACCGCACTGGAGGGGCTGTACAAGTCCAGCGGCATGTTCTGCACCCAGTGCGAGGCCGAGGGTTTCCGCAAGATCACTTTCTACCTCGACCGCCCGGACGTGATGAGCACGTTCACCACCACGGTCAGCGCCGAGCAGCATGCCTACCCGGTGCTCTTGTCCAACGGCAACCCGATTGCCAGCGGCAGCGAGGAGGGCGGTCGTCATTGGGCGACCTGGGAAGACCCGTTCAAGAAGCCGGCCTACCTGTTCGCCCTGGTCGCCGGTGATCTCTGGTGCGTGGAAGACAGCTTCACCACCATGAGCAACCGTGAAGTGGCGCTGCGCATCTATGTCGAGCCGGAAAACATCGACAAGGTGCAGCACGCCATGGACAGCCTCAAGCGCTCGATGAAGTGGGACGAGGAGGTTTACGGCCGCGAATACGACCTGGACATCTTCATGATCGTTGCGGTCAACGACTTCAACATGGGCGCCATGGAGAACAAGGGCCTCAACATCTTCAACTCCAGCTGCGTGCTGGCCAAGGCCGAGACCGCCACCGATGCCGCGCATCAGCGCGTTGAAGCGGTGGTGGCGCACGAGTACTTCCACAACTGGTCGGGCAACCGCGTGACCTGCCGCGACTGGTTCCAGCTGTCGCTCAAGGAAGGCTTCACCGTGTTCCGCGACAGCGAGTTCTCTGCCGACACCCACTCGCGCACGGTCAAACGCATCGAGGACGTGGCCTACCTGCGCACCCACCAGTTCGCCGAGGACGCCGGCCCCATGGCTCACCCGGTGCGCCCGGATGCGTACATGGAAATCTCCAACTTCTACACCCTGACCATCTACGAGAAGGGTGCCGAAGTGCTGCGCATGATTCACACCCTGCTCGGGCCGGAGCTGTTCCGCAAGGGCTCGGATCTGTACTTCGAGCGCCACGACGGCCAGGCCGTGACCTGCGATGACTTCGTCAAGGCCATGGAGGATGCCAGTGGCATCGACCTGACCCAGTTCAAGCGCTGGTACACCCAGGCCGGCACGCCGCGCCTGGCAGTCAGCGAAGACTATGATGCCGCCGCACAGACCTACAGCCTGACCTTCCGCCAGAGTTGCCCGGCGACGCCGGGGCAGAGCGAGAAGCTGCCGTTCGTGATTCCCGTGGCACTCGGCCTGCTCGATGCCAAGGGCAACGAGCTGCCGCTGCGCCTGCCGGGTGAAAGCGCCGCACAGGGCACCAGCCGCGTACTGTCGGTAACCGAAGCCGAGCAGACCTTCATCTTCGAAGGCATCGCCGAGCAACCGCTGCCGTCCCTGCTGCGCGGCTTCAGCGCGCCGGTCAAGCTGAGCTTCCCCTACAGCCGCGACCAACTGATGTTCCTTATGCAGCACGACAGCGACGGTTTCAACCGCTGGGAGGCCGGCCAGCAGTTGTCCGTGCAGGTATTGCAGGAACTGATCGGCCAGTACCAGCGTGGTGAGGAGATGATGCTCGATCAGCGCCTGGTCGCCGCGCTGCGCACCTTGCTGGAAGACGATTCGCTGGATCAGGCGATGGTCGCCGAGATGCTCTCGCTGCCGGGCGAAGCCTATCTCACCGAGATCAGCGAAGTGGCCGATGTCGAGGCCATCCACGCCGCGCGTGAGTTCGCCCGCCTGCAACTGGCGGATGCGCTCTATGCACCGCTGCTCGCGCGTTACCAGGCCAACCGCGAAATCTCCAAAACCACGCCATATGTGGCCGAGGCTGCGCACTTCGCCCGTCGCAGTTTGCAGAACATCGCACTGTCCTACCTGATGCTCAGCGAGAAGCCTGAAGTGCTGGCGGCCTGCGTCGAGCAGTTCGATAGCGCTGACAACATGACCGAACGCCTGACCGCGCTGGCGGTGCTGGTCAACTCACCGTTCGAGGTCGAGCGCAGCCAGGCGCTGGCGAGCTTCGCCGAGTTCTTCAAGGACAACGCGCTGGTCATGGATCAGTGGTTCAGCGTGCAGGCGTCCAGCACCCTGCCGGGCGGCCTGGCCCGCGTACAGGCGCTGATGCAGCATGAAGCCTTTACCCTGAAGAACCCGAACAAGGTGCGCGCGCTGATCGGCGCCTTCGCCAACCAGAACCTGATCAACTTCCATCAGGCCGATGGGTCGGGCTATCGCTTCCTGGCTGATCAGGTGATCACCCTCAACGCCCTCAACCCGCAGATTGCCTCGCGCCTGCTGGCGCCGCTGACCCGCTGGCGCAAGTACGCGCCAGCTCGCCAGGCACTGATGAAGGTCGAGCTGGAGCGCATTCTCGCCTCCGGTGAGCTGTCCAGCGATGTCTACGAAGTGGTGAGCAAGAGCCTCGCCTGATTCGTTAGCCGCTACCCCGCGCTGCAATTCGAGAAAGTGTTACCGGTCTCTGACTGGTAACACTTTTTTGTTACCTAATCGAATAAGCTTACGAGCGAAATACGTCCTGCTCGCTTAAGGTTGGGGGCTGGCGCTTGACCCGCGCAGTTTCTCGTGACTGCGAATCGCGCTAAAGCATGATGAGGAGGGGGAAGGCTGTCGGATCGTCGGACAATAATCGGCGTCTCGACAGAAAAAACTGGCTGATTGGTCAGTGAATGATCAGTCACACCTGTCATTGATACGGACAGGCTCTGGCATGCGTCCTGGCGCTAATACGAACGTTTGATTTGGCATCATGGTTGCAGCGTCAGCGACGCTTGGTTCGAGTGGCCTTCGAGGGCTGACGGACAAATAACAATGAATCGGATCGATCAAGCCGCCGCAGTGCGGTCCAAAGCGCCCACTGATCATGGGCCCACAAAAAGAACTACCCGCGGAGTAATGTCTCGATGGAAATCACCACCCGTAAACCCATTTTGCGTTTCGCGCCGGCCAAGGCCGGCTTCGCTTTCGCTGGTGTGCTGCCGCTGCTGGTGGCCGTTCAGGCGCAGGCTGTGGAATTCAGCTTCGCCGACAACGAAGTGACCGGCTCCATCGATACCACGGTTTCCTACGGCCAGCTGTGGCGCGTCCAGGGCCAGGACAAGACCAACGACGACATCAACACCAATGACGGTAACCGTAACTTCGATACCGGCCTGGTTTCCGAAGTGTTCAAGGTGACTTCCGATCTGGAAATGTCCTACCAGAACTACGGCATGTTCGTTCGTGGCACGGCGTTCTATGACACCCAGATCATGGACAAGCGCAACGACTATTACGACGCCAACTCCCCGGCCCAGCCGAGCCAGAGTTACCCGCGCGATAGCAGCTTCACCTATGAAACCCGCCACAAGGCAGGTCGTGACGCGCAGATTCTCGATGCCTATGTTTACGGCAACTGGGATGTCGCCGAGATGCCGGTCACCGGTCGCCTGGGTCGTCAGGTGTTCAACTGGGGTGAAGGCCTGTTCTATCGCGGCGGCATCAACACCACCAACCCGGTGGACGCTGCCAAGTTCCGCCTGCCGGGCTCGGAAGTGAAGGAAGTGCTGGTGCCGGTTGAGGCGCTGAGCTTCAACATCGGCCTGACCGACAACCTGTCGATGGAGACTTTCTATCAGTTCAACTGGAAAGAATCGGCTATCGATCCGGTGGGCACCTACTTCTCCGAGACCGATCTGTTTGCGGATGGCGGCAATACTGCCTATTCCACTCAGCCTCGACTGACCCCCTTGGCGGGCTTGTACTCCGGCCTTAGCAACGCTGGGGCAGGTGGACTACAGGGTGGGCGAACCGTTGATGCAAATGGCAACATCAAAGTTGCGAGTGTCGGCCCCGACATCAACGCAAAGAATGATGGCCAGTTTGGTGTCGCTTTCCGTTATATCGCGGAAGAGCTCAACTCCACTGAGTTCGGCTTCTACTTCGTCAATTATCACGCTAAAGAGCCGACCATCTACGCGGATTTGGGCGCTTATGAGGGGCTGGATCTTGCGGCTATCGGCGCTGCTGCAGGCGCTCAGTTGGATCCTTTAGTTCGTCAGGGTGTAGTTGCTGGCGTACAGCAGAATATAAACCCGGCATTTACTGCTGGGATGCTGGACAGCATCATCAGTGCAGGTGCGGATGGTACTACGCTGGGTAGCATACCAACCGAGCAGGCGATTCTTGGGCAGTATCAGACTCAGTTGGGTAGCGCTGCGACCAATGCTGCAGGCGGCCTCGCAACCATCGACGTAGCCAACCAAGTCAACGCTCGCCGCGAGTACGCCGAAGACGTCCGTATGTATGGTATGAGCTTCAACACCACCGTGGGCAATGCCTCGGTATTCGGTGAGCTGGCCTATCGCCCCAATCTGCCGATCGGCATCGCAGCTACCAACGACCTGCTGGGTGATCTGTTGACCCAGGCTCCGCAGCTGGCAAACGGCCAGGTCGTCAATATCGGTGGTCAGCAGGTGCAGCTGGGCGACCAGATCCATAACTACAAGCGTGTAGAGGCCTTCAATACCTCGCTGGGTACCATCTACAACTTTGGCCCGACCATGAGCTTCGACTCGTTGTTCGGTATTGCCGAACTGGCCTCCGAGCACCTGCGCGGCGACAGCCTGCAGTACAGCTCGCCGACCGGTAACCGCTACTTCGCTGGTCGTGGTAATGGCTCCTACATCTCTGGCTACGATCGCGACGATCAGGTCAACAAGAACGCCTACGGCTACACCCTGATGATGTCGGGTACCTGGAATGACGTTTACGCAGGGGTCAACCTGTCGCCGTTCGCCGTGTTCAAGCACGACTTCGAAGGTAACTCGCATCAGACCGGCAACTTCGTCGAAGGCCGCAAGGCCTACACCCTGGGTCTGCGTGCCAGCTACCTGAGCAGCCTGGAAGCCGAGATTCAGTACACCGAGTTCTATGGCGCCGGCCAGAACAACGCGATGCGTGACCGCGACAACATCGGCGTCAACGTCAAGTACTCCTTCTAAGCCTTATAAACAGAAAAGGGCCGGGCGCCAGGTGCGCCCGGCTGCAATCCCTCACGGAGAAATACCATGCTGATCAAGCGCAGGCTCATGGCTGTAGCCGTTGCCCTGGCATTTTCTGCCGGTAGCGCAATGGCTGCCGTTTCCTCTCAGGATGCGGCCAAGCTCGGCACTACCCTGACTCCTTTCGGTGCCGAAAAAGCCGGCAATGCCGCTGGCACCATCCCGGAATGGACTGGCGGTATCACCCAGGCCCCGGCTGGCTATCAAGGTTCGGGTCATCACCACGTCGACCCGTTCCCGCAAGACAAGCCGCTGTTCACCATCACCGCGGCCAACCTGAGCCAGTACGAGGCCAATCTGACTCCGGGCCAGATCGCCCTGTTCAAGGCCTATCCGGACACCTACCAGATGCCGGTCTACCAGACCCGTCGCTCCGGTTCCGCGCCGCAGTGGGTCTATGACAACACCATCAAGAACGCGACCACGGCCAAGCTGGTCGATGGTGGCAACGGCTTCACCGATGCCTATGGCGGCATCCCGTTCCCGATCCCGCAGAGCGGTGTCGAGGCGCTCTGGAACCACATCGCCCGCTACCGGGGTACCTACGTGGTGCGTCGTGCTTCGGAAGTCGCGGTACAGCGCAATGGTGCCTACACCCTGGTGACCTCGCAGCAGGAAGCGCTGTTCAAGTACTACGTGCAGAACGGCTCGTTCGCTGGCCTGAACAACATCATGTTCTACTACCTGTCCTTCACCACCAGCCCGGCACGTCTGGCCGGTGGTGCGGTGCTGGTGCACGAGACCCTGGATCAGGTCAAGGAGCCGCGTCAGGCCTGGGGTTACAACGCCGGTCAGCGCCGCGTACGTCGCGCCCCGAACCTGGCCTATGACACCCCGATCGCTGCCGCCGACGGCCTGCGTACCGCCGACGACACCGACATGTTCAACGGCGCGCCGGATCGTTATGACTGGAAGCTGGTGGGCAAGAAGGAAATCTACATCCCGTACAACAACTACAAGGTCACCAGCCCCGAGGTTAAGTACAAGGATCTGCTGCAGGTTGGCCATATCAACCCGGCATACACCCGCAACGAACTGCACCGCGTCTGGGTCGTCGAGGGCACGCTGAAATCCGGCGCCCGCCACATCTACTCCAAGCGCACCCTGTTCCTCGACGAGGACAGCTGGCAAGCCGCTGTGGTCGATCAGTACGACGGCCGTGGCGAGCTGTGGCGCGTATCCATCGCCTACCTGAAGAACTACTACGACCTGCCGACCACCTGGACGGCGCTCGACGTGTTCCACGATCTGCAGGCGCGTCGTTACCACGTGCAGAACCTCGACAACGAGGAGAACAGCACCATCGACTTCAGCCAGCCGATTCCGGACGACGGTTACTTCAAACCGGCCGCCCTGCGTCGCCGTGGTACACGCTGATTGCGATGTAGTTGAAGGAAAAGGCCGCTACAGTAGTAGCGGCCTTTTCGTATCAGCCTGACGAATAGCGCTCAATCACGCGGGTTTGCCTTAACAAAACATAACGTCGCACCGATTGTCAGGGCTTTCCGAAGCTCGCTAGGATGGGCTGTCTGTCAACTGACAGTACCGCCTATAACAAAAAGGGGGAAATCTATGAGTGAGCCCGTCATGCGGCGCACCCCATGCAGCCGTGCGTCCAATCAGGAACGCCAGCTGACGCTCCGTTTTCATTCGCCGCTGACCCGAGCGCTCTCGCTGTGCGGTGTGATGTCCTTGCTGGCCCTTGGTGCCATGCCGTTGCACGCAGAAACCTCCGCTGCACCTTCCGTATTCGCCATCGAGTCGCCCAAGGCGCTGCACAGCCTGCTGCTCGATGTGGTCA
The DNA here is from genome assembly GCF_057809355.1 of Pseudomonas sp. FG29. Taxonomy (NCBI): domain Bacteria; kingdom Pseudomonadati; phylum Pseudomonadota; class Gammaproteobacteria; order Pseudomonadales; family Pseudomonadaceae; genus Pseudomonas; species Pseudomonas sp. FG29. The sequence continues at coordinate 16,301 of NZ_JBMDJU010000032.1, forward strand.
ACACCGGCAAACGGCTCGTCGCTGTTGGCGACCGTGGCCATATCCTCTATTCGGATGATCTGGGGCAGAACTGGGTTCAGGCCAAGGTGCCGACCCGGCAGATGCTCACCGCCCTGTACTTCGTCGATGATCAGCACGGCTGGGCCGTCGGTCACGATGCGCAGATTCTTGCGACCACCGATGGTGGTCAAACCTGGACCAAGCAATTCGAGGATCTGGAGCGCGAAGCGCCATTACTCGACGTCTGGTTCAAGGATCTGCAGACCGGCTTCGCGGTCGGCGCCTATGGTGCGCTTTTGCAAACCCTCGATGGCGGCAAGAGCTGGGAAGACATCAGTGATCGCCTGGACAACGAGGACGCTTACCATCTCAACGCCATCGCGGCGGTCAAGGATAGTGGGTTGTTCGTGGTCGGCGAGATGGGCGTGATGTTCCGCTCGGCTGACTGGGGCGAGACCTGGGAGCGTATCGAGGAGCCACCCTACGAGGGATCGCTGTTCGGTGTCATGGGCACTGATCAGCCGGCTACCTTGCTCGCTTACGGCCTGCGTGGTCACCTGTTCCGCTCCACCGATTTCGGTGATAGCTGGCAGCAGATTCCCCTGCAAAGAGCCGGTAACGGCCCGCTGGAGTTCGGCCTGTCCGGCGGTGCGCGCCTGGCCGATGGCTCGCTGGTGATCGTCGGCAATGGCGGCAGCGTGCTGCGCAGCGACGATGGTGGACGCAGCTTCAGTCTGTTCAATCGTCCGGATCGTCAGTCCCTGGCCGCCGTGGCAGCCGGTGACAAGGGTCAGTTGGTGCTGGTGGGGCAGGGCGGTGTACGCCTGGCTACCGCAGCGGGTGCCGATCTGGCCGCACAATAACAAGGGGTAGCGTTCGATGTCCGACCATCAAATGAACAAGGCGACCTTTCTGGAGCGCCTGATCTTCAACAATCGGCCGGCGGTTATCCTGCTCTGCTTGTTGACCACCATCTTCCTGTTCTACCAGGCAATGCAGATCCGTCCCTCGACCAGTTTCGAGAAGATGATTCCGCTGTCGCACCCCTTCATCCAGAACATGATGGAGCACCGTAACGACCTGGCAAACCTGGGCAACACCGTGCGTATTTCGGTGGAGGCCAAGAACGGCGACATCTTCTCCAAGGAATACATGGAGACGCTGCGCCAGATCCACGACGAGGTCTTCTACATCAATGGTGTGGATCGCTCCAACCTGAAGTCGCTGTGGAGCCCCAGCGTGCGCTGGACCGAAGTGACCGAGGAAGGCTTCGCCGGTGGCGAGGTGATCCCGCAGACCTATGACGGCAGTGCCGAGAGCCTGGACGAGCTGCGCAGCAATGTGCTCAAGTCCGGCCAGATCGGTCGCCTGGTCGCCAACAACTTCAAGTCCAGCATCGTCGACGTGCCCCTGCTGGAGTCCTATCCGGATCCGAACGACCAGGGCAAGCTGATCAAGCTCGACTACCAGCAATTTTCCCATGAGCTGGAAGAGAAGATCCGCGACAAGTACCAGACGCTCAACCCGAACGTGCAGGTGCATATCGTCGGTTTCGCCAAGAAGGTCGGTGATCTGATCGATGGCCTGATCATGGTCGTGGGCTTCTTCGGCATCGTCCTGCTGATCACGCTCGCTCTGCTGTACTGGTTCAGCTGGTGCATCCGCAGCACCATCGGCGTTCTGGTGACCACCCTGATCGCCGTGGTCTGGCAACTGGGGCTAATTCACCTGATCGGCTTCGGTATCGACCCGTATTCCATGCTGGTGCCGTTCCTGATCTTCGCCATCGGCGTGTCCCATGGCGTGCAGAAGATCAACGGGATCGCCTTGCAGTCCAGTGGCGCGGAAAATTCGCTGATGGCTGCACGGCTGACGTTCCGGCAACTGTTCCTGCCGGGCATGATCGCCATCCTGGCCGATGCGGTGGGCTTCATCGCACTGCTGGTCATCGATATCGGCGTGATCCACGAGCTGGCCATTGGCGCCTCCATCGGTGTTCTGGTCATCGTCTTCACCAACCTGATCCTGCTGCCGGTGGCGATTTCCTACCTCGGTATCAGCAAGAGGGCCGTCGCCCGCAGCAAGCGTGAAGAAACACTGGAAAAACCCATGTGGCGCCTGCTGTCGAATGCCGCTCATCCAACCGTGGCGCCGTTCATGGTGGTCATCGCGCTGGTGGCGGGGGTCGGTTGCTTCCTTTACCAGAAGGCGAATCTGCAGGTTGGCGACCTTGATCAGGGGGCGCCGGAGTTGCGGCCGGATTCGCGCTACAACCTGGACAACGACTTCATCATCCAGAACTACTCGACCAGTTCCGACGTGCTGGTGGTGATGGTCAAGACCAACCGCGAAGGCTGCTCGCGTTACGATTCGCTGTCGGCGATGGATGAGCTGATGTGGAAGATGGAGAACACGCCCGGCGTGCAATCCGCCATTTCCATGGTCACGGTGTCCAAACAGCTGATCAAGGGCATGAACGAGGGCAACCTGAAGTGGGAAACCCTGTCGCGTAACCAGGACGTGCTGAACAACTCCATCGCCCGTGCCGATGGTCTGTACAACGCCGATTGCTCGCTGGCACCGGTGCTGCTGTTCCTCGAAGACCACAAGGCGCAGACCCTCAAGCGCGCAGTGGCGGCAGTACAGGCGTTCGCCGATGAGCACAATCGCGATGGCCTGGAGTTCCTCCTGGCGGCGGGCAACGCCGGTATCGAGGCAGCGACCAACGAGGTGATCTCCACCTCCGAGTTGCTGATGCTGTCGCTGGTCTATCTGTGGGTGGCTGTGATGTGCCTGATCACGTTCCGCTCGATCCCGGCGATGATCTGCATCGTGCTGCCGCTGATCCTCACCTCGATCCTCGGCAACGCCCTGATGGCCTGGCTCGGCATCGGCATGAAGGTCGCGACCCTGCCGGTGATCGCACTCGGCGTGGGTATCGGTGTGGACTACGGCATCTACATCTACAGCCGCCTGGAGAGCTTCCTGCGTGCCGGGCTGCCGTTGCAGGAGGCCTACTACCAGACGCTGAAATCGACCGGCAAGGCGGTGCTGTTCACCGGTCTGTGCCTGGCCATCGGCGTGGCGACCTGGATGTTCTCGGCGATCAAGTTCCAGGCCGATATGGGTCTGATGCTGACCTTCATGTTCATCGTCAACATGTTCGGCGCCATGCTCCTGCTGCCGGCGCTGGCGCGCTTCCTGATCAAGCCCGAGAAACTGGCGGGCAAGAAGGGCGGTTCGCTGCTGGCTCACTGATCATCCCGCGCCACTGGCGCGGATGGCTCAGCAAAACGCCGTGCCTATGGGCACGGCGTTTTTCATTGCGGCCTTTGAGATTCAGACGGCTACGGCTTTGCCGGACGCGCTTGGGATGCCCTGGCGCAAACGAAAAGGGCGCAGCATGCCGCTGCGCCCTCGCCGTGAACGGCTAGCGCGAATCAGCGCAGCATCTGATCGACCATGCGCTTCTCGTCTTCCAGTTCGCGCTGGCGAGCATCGATGCGCGACGCGAGCTGGAAGTTGTTGACGGCGCGACGCTTGGCGAAGTCCAGTTGCTCCAGCGCCTGCTTGTAGTCACCCACCAATGCGAAGTACTCAGCGCGTGCCTGGTGCAGGCCGATGGTGTTGCCGCTCAGGCCACGTACCTCGGCGACCTGGTACCAAACGTCCGGATCCTTGTCGCGGGACTTCAGCAGCTCATCCAGGGCGCGCTCGGCATCCTGGATGCGACGTTGCTTGAGTAGTAGGTCGATGCGCGATTGCTGCAGCGAATAACTGCCGGGGTAGAGGGGCAGCAGATGACCCAGGCGGCGCTGGGCGTCGTCCAGATGGTTCTGCGCCATGTCCAGCTCGAGCTGCGCCAGGTTGTAGGTCAGGTCGTCGGGCGTGCCTTTGAGCAGCGGCTGCAGGCTTTGCTGGGCCTCGCTCAACTGACCATTCTTCATTTGTGCGAGTGCCAGCCCGTAGCGTGCCGCATCAAGCTTGGGGTTCTCGTCGAGCATCGCGCGAAAGCGCTTGGCCGCCACGCCGGGTGTTTCCTCGTAGGTGAGTTGCACGCGCGCGCGCATCAACTGATAGCGCAGGCTGTCTTCCACGCCTTTGGCCGGATACTGCTCGGCGCGGTTGCGGGTGTCGGCGATACGCGATTCGGACACCGGGTGGGTGAGCAGGAACTCCGGCGGCTTGGCGTCGTAGCGGTATTGGCGCATCAGGCGTTCGAACATGCTCGGCATGGCGCGCGGGTCGTAGCCGGCTCGCTCCAGGTTGACCAGGCCGATGCGATCCGCCTCCTGCTCGTTCTGGCGGGAGAAGCGCCGCTGCTCCTGAATGGCTGCCGCCTGGGCGGAGAAGATCGTGGCCATGCCGGCATCGCCAGCGCCGGCCGCAGCGGCGACGATGCCGGCGAGCATCGCGGCCATCAGCGGTAGCTGCATGCGCTGCTGGGCTTCGACCCCACGCGCGAAGTGGCGCTGCGACAAGTGCGCCAGTTCGTGCGCCAGAACCGAGGCGTATTCGGCTTCGGTCTGGGCATAGAGGAACAGGCCGCCGTTGACGCCGATGATCCCGCCAGGGGCGGCGAATGCGTTGAGCTGGTTGCTGTTGAGCAGAATGAATTCCAGGCGCCGATCCTGCACCTGGCTGGTTTCGGCCAGGCGATAGACGCTGTTTTCGACGAATTCCTTGAGTTGTGGGTCATCGAGCTGGGGAACCTGGCCGCGCAGCAGGGCCAGCCAGGCACGGCCGAGCAGGTGTTCCTGCTGCGGCGAAACGATGGATGAGCTGGCGTCGCCGAGCGAGGGCAGGTCATCGGCACCGGCGTGGGCGGCGAACAGGCAGGCGAGCGTCAACAGGGTAGGGCGCAGAAAAGTCATGCAACTGAGGCTCTTGTCTGACGAAAGGGCTTACTGTAGCTGGCCGGGTGCCGTGCTGGCCAGGGATCGGAAGCGTTCGGTATCCTAGGGTCTGTCGCCGTTTCGACGCGAGCCGCGTTGCTGCGCCAAATTGCGCCAGGCGAGGCGCGGGATGCAGGTAATGGTCGTTCCCTTGCCAAATCCCGCAACGACGCATGGCGCAATTTGCCGCGCAACCCGAAGGGACGGGCCCGTTTTTGCGTGGTGCGTCGTTACTCGACGGCTCATTTGGGCTACCAAACTTCGCGTCTCGCGCCTAGCTCCACGCAAAAACGGGCTCCGTCGCGGCCGTGCGCGAAACGGCAACAGACCCTAGCCCCTTTATTGGAGTAGACGATGACAGACACAACGGCGTTCGATGCCGAACTCGATGCCTCTGGGCTCAATTGCCCCTTGCCCCTGCTCAAGGCCAAGCTTGAACTCAATCGTCTGGCCAGTGGCGCCGTGCTCAAGGTCATCGCCACCGATGCGGGTTCACAGCGCGACTTTCGCGCCTTCGCGACGCTGGCCGGGCATGAGCTGCTGCATGAGGAGACACAAGAAGGTGTCTATCGTTACTGGTTGCGCAAGGCCTGACGGCCAAGGTTCGCGCCGAAGCGCGAGCGATTTTTAAAGGATTTCTGATGGTCAAGGTTCTGCAGGATTGGGTTTACCGCTATTTTTCCGATGAGCAGGCGGTGGTGCTGGCGGTGCTGCTGGTACTGGGCTTCGCTGTGGTGCTGACGTTTGGCGGCATGCTGGCGCCGGTGTTGACGGGCTTGGTGCTGGCGTTTTTGCTGCAGGGGCTGGTCAATGCGCTGGAGCGCCTGAAAATGCCCCAAACGCTGGCCGTCTGGCTGGTGTTTACCTTGTTCATGAGCGGCCTGCTGGTCTTCATGCTGGTGTTGATGCCGCTGCTGTGGAAACAGCTCAGTACCCTTTTCAACGAGTTGCCGCGTATGGCGACCGAGTGGCAGGCCGTGTTCATGCTGTTGCCGGAGCGCTACCCGAACCTGATCACCGATGCCCAGGTGGTGCAGCTGATCGACAGCATGCGCGGCGAAGTCGGCAAGTTCGGCCAGTGGGCCCTGTCGTTTTCCCTCTCCAGCCTGCCGATACTGGTCAGCCTGATGATCTACCTGGTGCTGGTGCCGATCCTGGTGTTCTTCTTCCTCAAGGATCGTGAGCTGATCGGTCGCTGGTTCCGCGGTTATCTGCCACGCGAGCGCACCTTGATCAGCCAGGTTGCGCAGGAGATGAACCAGCAGATCGCCAACTACATTCGTGGCAAGTTCATCGAAATCATCATCTGTGGTGTGGTCACCTACATCGCCTTCGCCTACATGGGGCTCAACTATGCCGCGCTGCTGGCGCTGCTGGTGGGCCTGTCGGTGGTGGTGCCCTACATCGGCGCGGTGGTCGTCACGGTGCCGGTCGCGTTGATCGGCCTGTTCCAGTGGGGCTGGAGCGACCAGTTCATTTATCTGATGGTGATCTACGGCATCATCCAGGCGCTCGACGGCAACGTGCTGGTGCCGTTGCTGTTCTCCGAGGCGGTCAACCTGCACCCGGTGGCGATCATCTGCGCGGTGCTGCTGTTCGGCGGCTTGTGGGGCTTTTGGGGCGTATTCTTCGCCATTCCTCTGGCGACCCTGTTCAAGGCCGTGATCAACGCCTGGCCAAGGAGTGAGCCGGTCTCTGGCCAGTGAAGGTCGGGGTGGCAGGAGCAGCTTCAGCCGCGAAAATGCGATAGCCGCGTAAATACCCCAGAAACAAAAACGCCGCGATCCTCACGGGTATCGCGGCGTTTTTCATTTGCTGGGGCTCAGGCCTGATTCAGCGCCTCGGCAGCCGCGAGCACCTTGTCGACGTGCCCGGCGACCTTGACGTTGCGCCACTCTTCGCGCAGCACGCCGTCCTTGTCGATGAGGAAGGTGCTGCGCACGATGCCCATGTATTCCTTGCCGTAGTTCTTCTTCAGCTGATACACGCCGAACAGGTCGCACAGCTGGTGCTCTTCGTCACTGATCAGTTCGAAGGGGAAGGCCTGCTTGCACTTGAAGCTCTCGTGCTTTTTCAGGCTGTCCATGGATACGCCGAAGATCAGCGTATTGGCGGCTTTGAACTGTTCGAAGCGGGCGCTGAAGTCCATGCCCTCGGTGGTGCAGCCTGGGGTTGCGTCCTTGGGATAGAAGTACAGCACCACTTGCCGGCCTTTCAGTTCGGACAGCTTGATCTGCTGGCCACTGGTGGCGGCGGCCTGGAAATCGGCAACGGCTTTGTCGAGCGCTACGGACATAAAAACTCCTTCACTTAGAGGTTTTCGACGATCTCGCGAGCTAGAGCCGTGCAAGGCAGAAACAGGTGAGGCCGCGGAGTTTACGAGCTGTAAATGAGCAGGCCGAGCCTGTTTCTAACGCAGCAGGGCCGACGCGCAGCAGATCGTCACGGATTCTGGGGGCGCCAGGGTTCGATCAGTGCATCCAGATTGAGAGCATCGGCGAAATCGAGGAACTGATCACGCAGCCAACTTATCTGCGTGCCGGCTGGCAGCGTCACGGTCAGTGTGGCGTTGAGCATGGTGCCGCCGGTCTGCGGTGCCTGGTAGGTGTCGCAGGTCAGGCTTTCCAGCTCGACGCGATGGTCGAGGAAGAACTGACACAGCTCGTTGAGGATGTCCGGGCGATAGACCGCGCTGACATAAGCCACGTAAGGCAGCGCCTGCGGACGCGTTTCCGCCGCGCCACTGCGAATCATATTCACCGAGAAATCGTGCTTCTTGGCCAGTGCCGGCATGCCGGACTCCAGACGGGCCAGGGCATCCCAGCTACCGGATACCTGCAGCACCAGTGCGCTGTATTCGCCATGGCGGCTGAGGCGGGTACTGATGACCGCGCAGCGATTCTCGTGGGCGGTGCGGCTGAGCAGGTTGGTCAGGCCCATGGCGTCGGAGCCAAGTGCGCTGATGAGCAGGAACTGTTCGCGAACGGGGGGGGTGGACATGCAGCCTTCCTAAAGCGATGAAGGGCCCGGGCACCAAGGCGACGAACCAAAGGCAGAAGGGTAGCGAAAAGCGCCGCCTAGGGGAATGCCGAGTGCGCCGAGCGGGCTCGGCAAACGGACAGGCCGAGGCCGTGTTACTTGCTTGTGCCGGACAAGAGGCGCCAGTACCATTACGGCTCAATTTTTCCGGCAGGAGCGGTTGCATGATTGCGGGCAGTATGGTGGCACTGGTCACGCCCATGGATGCGCAGGGGGATCTGGACTGGGACGCCCTGAGCAAACTGGTGGATTTCCACCTGCAGGAGGGCACCAATGCCATCGTCGCGGTCGGCACCACGGGTGAGTCCGCCACGCTGGACGTGGGTGAACACATCGACGTGATCAAACGCGTGGTCAAACAGGTTGCCGGGCGCATTCCGGTGATCGCCGGCACCGGTGGCAATTCCACCCGTGAATCGGTCGAGCTGACCCGCGCAGCCCAGGAAGTCGGCGCCGATGCCTGCCTGCTGGTGACGCCGTACTACAACAAGCCAACCCAGGAAGGCCTGTACCAGCACTTCCGCCACATCGCCGAAGCCGTGGCCATTCCGCAGATCCTCTACAACGTGCCGGGCCGCACCGTGTGCGACATGCTGCCGGAGACCGTCGAGCGTCTGGCCAAGATCGATAACATCATCGGCATCAAGGAAGCCACCGGCGACCTGCAGCGTGCCCAGGACGTACTCGATCGCGTAGGCAAGGACTTCCTCGTCTACTCCGGTGATGACGCCACTGCAGTCGAGCTGATGCTGCTCGGCGGCAAGGGCAATATCTCGGTGACCGCCAACGTCGCCCCGCGCGCCATGAGCGACCTCTGCGCCGCCGCCATGCGTGGCGAAGCCGCCATCGCACGTGCCATCAATGATCGTCTGATGCCGCTGCACAAAGCCCTGTTCCTCGAATCCAACCCGATTCCGGTCAAATGGGCGCTGCACGAAATGGGCATGATGGGCGATGGCATCCGCCTGCCGCTGACCTGGCTCAGCCCGCGTTGTCACGAACCGCTGCGCCAGGCCATGCGCCAGTGCGGTGTACTGGCTTAACCTAAGGATTCTACGCATGAAGCGACTGGCCGGATTCTCCGCCCTTGCTCTGATCATCTCCAGCACCAGCGGTTGTGGCTGGCTCTGGGGTGAAAATGGCTATTTCCGTGATCGTGGCAGCGACTACCTGGAGGCGCGCCAAACCGCGCCCATGAAGCTGCCTGCCGACGTCAATGCCAAGCGCCTTGACCCGCTGCTGCCGGTTCCGGCGCAGGTGCCTAGCGACACTCAGACCTCTGGCGAGTTCGAGGTGCCGCGCCCAATGGCCCTGCAGGTGCGCGCCGATGAGCGCGAGTTCAGCCTGCAGCGCAGTGGTGATTCGCGCTGGGTCGTGGCTCAGCGTGTACCGGCCGAAGTCTGGCCGCTGGTGCGTCAGTTCTTTGAGGACAACGGCTTCCGTATCGCCGAAGAGCGCCCGCAGGTCGGCGAGTTCACCACCACTTGGCAGCGCTTCGACGATCTTTCCGCAAACATGGCACGTCGCCTGAGCAGTCGCGTGACCGGCGTCGATGCAGATGCCGAGACCCGTGTGCGCGTCCGTATCGAGCCGGGTGTGCAGCGCAACACCAGTGAAGTGTTCGTCAGCAGCGTGCAGCGTCCTGCAGGCAGCAGCGCCGACATCGCCTTCACTGCTGGCGGCAATGCCAGCCTCGAAGGGGCTCTGCTCGACGAAATGCTCGTCAGCATGGCGCGCAGCGTGGAGCAGGGCGGTTCGGTTTCCCTGCTTGCTGCTCGCGACTACGATGCGCCGAGCCGTGTCAGCCTGAGCGCAGACGGCAACGGCAACCCGGTACTCAACCTGGGCGCCGATTTCGACCGCGCCTGGTCGGGCGTCGGGCGAGCGCTGGAGCTGGCCGACATTCGTGTCGACGACCTCAACCGTAGCCTGGGTGTGTACTACATCAACCTGGCCGAGCGTGCCCAGAAGCGTGACGAGAAGCCTGGCTTCTTCGGCCGCCTGTTTGGCAGCGAGCCGAGCAAGGAAGAGATCGAGTCCCGTGCCGAGCGTTATCAGGTACGCCTGACCACCGTCGGCGACAGCGTTCAGGTGACCGTGGACAAAGACCTCAACACCGTGGCGCCGTCCGACACTGCGCGCCGCATCCTGAGCCTGCTTCAGGACAACCTCGGCTAACAGGCCCAGCCCAGCCGATCACCGATAGGCGAAACCCGCACAGGGTTTCGCCTGTTTTGTTTCTCAGAAACGGAAATGCCGACATGAGCACACCTACCACCCTGAGCCTGAAGAAGATCTACTCGGGCAAGGTTCGCGACCTCTACGAAATCGACGACAAGCGCATGCTGATGGTGGCGACCGATCGTCTGTCGGCATTCGACGTGATCCTCGAGCAGCCGATCCCGGAGAAGGGCAAGATCCTCACCGCCATCTCCAACTTCTGGTTCGACAAGCTGGCCGGCGTGGTGCCCAATCATTTCACCGGCGACAAGGTCGAAGATGTGGTTTCGGCAGCCGAGCTGCCGCTGGTCGAAGGCCGTGCAGTCGTTGCCAAGCGCCTCAAGCCGGTCGCCGTAGAAGCCATCGTGCGAGGCTACATCGTTGGCTCCGGCTGGAAGGAATACCAAAAGAGCGGCACCGTCTGCGGCATCGCCCTGCCGGCAGGCCTGAAGGAAGCGGCCAAGCTGCCGCAACCGATCTTCACCCCCTCGACCAAGGCCGCCGTCGGCGACCACGACGAGAACATCAGCTTCGAGCAGTGCGAAGCCATCATCGGCGCCGAACTGGCCGCCAAGGTGCGTGACACCGCCATCGCCCTGTACAGCGCAGCGGTTGAATACGCAGCCACGCGCGGCATCATCATCGCCGACACCAAGTTCGAATTCGGCCTGGACGAAGACGGCACCCTGACCCTGATGGACGAAGTGCTGACTCCGGACTCCAGCCGCTTCTGGCCGGCCGACAGCTACGCCGAAGGCAGCAACCCACCGAGCTTCGACAAGCAGTTCGTGCGCGACTGGCTGGAATCCACCGGCTGGAACAAACAGCCGCCGGCCCCGGCCGTACCGGCAGATGTCGCGCAGAAAACCGCCGACAAATACCGCGAAGCCCTGACGCGCCTCACCGCCTGAAAGCGCTGAAGCGAGCCAAGGAAAGGTCGAACAATCCTCGGCCTTTCACAAGCGACTGATAGAACAAGAATTTTTTTCAAAATAAGCTTCGCCAAAGCGCATTGAGCTGTTATCATGCGCGCCGCTTGGGAAGATGCCGGAGTGGTCGAACGGGACGGATTCGAAATCCGTTGTGTCAGCAATGGCACCTAGGGTTCAAATCCCTATCTTCCCGCCATACAGAAAAGCCCCGAATCGTATTCGATCCGGGGCTTTTGTTTTTGGGGTTTATGAAAGCACTCATTTCCCCTGGCTTAAGCTCAGCCCCGCCAGCCGTTACACAATCCGGAAAATTTAGGCTTGGCACATGGACATACGATGAAATACTCTCCGGTTACCGGGCTAACGAAGTGGCCAACAGGCAGGATGCCGACCCCATGCACTTCGTTAGCTCGGTACTAATTTCCCTGGTCCGCCTGCCGGTATGCCAGATATGCAAAAGCCCTCTTCGCGAGGGCTTTTGTGTGTCTGGCGGATGGCTTTGGTTCAGCGGGCGACGCTGACGCCTTCGAGGCTGGCGAAGGAGGTGTCCTTGGCGGTGAGCAGGAAGTCGCGCATGAAAGGCGCGTCGAGCATGTCGGTGCGAATAGCGGCATAGAGCGTGGCGTACAGGCCCTTTTCCCCGAGCCGCTTGGCGCTGACATAACCACGCGAGCTGTATTCGTGCAGCGCCCAGTTGGGTAGGCCACATACGCCGCGGCCGCTGGCCACCAGTTGCATCATCATCACCGTGAGTTCCGAGGTGCGTACCTGGGCGGGCTCGATGTCGGCGGGCTCCAGAAAGCGGGTGAAGATGTCCAGGCGGTCGCGTTCGACGGGGTAGGTGATCAGCGTTTCGGTGGCCAGATCTTGCGGCTGGATAAAGGCCTTGTGCGCCAGGCGGTGCTGGTTGGCCACGGCAAGCATGGCTTCGTAGGTAAACAGTGGCACGTAGGTGATGCCGGCCAGTTCGATGGGGTCGGAGGTCACCACCAGGTCGAGGTCGCCGCGTGCCAGGGCGGGCAGCGGGGCGAAGGAGAAGCCGGAGGCCAGATCCAGCTCGACTTCCGGCCAGGCGTCGCGGAACTGGTCGATGGTCGGCATCAGCCACTGGAAGCAGCTATGGCACTCGATGGCCATGTGCAGTCGGCCGGCAGTACCGCCGGCCAGGCGCGCGAGGTCGCGTTCGGTGCCGCGCAGCAACGGCAGCACGGCGTCGGCCAGTTGTAGCAGGCGCAGGCCGGCGCTGGTGAAGCGTACCGGCTTGGTCTTGCGCACGAAGAGCTGCAGGCCCAGGCGCTCTTCCAGTTCCTTGAACTGGTGGGAGAGGGCGGACTGGGTGAGATGCAGGCGGTCGGCGGCTTCGACCAGGCTGTCGGTTTCGCGCAGGGCGTGCAGGGTCTTCAGGTGGCGTAGCTCAAGCATGTCGGTCTCGTTCAGGTTTGATTCATCCGCTTTGCTTGTTTGGATGAAAGCTGTTCATACAGCCTACATGAGTAAATTTGTATATCAAGACGAAAATCTTGAGTTTGTCTCAATCAAAAGCCCTGCGGAGAATGGCGCCATCTCGATTCATTTTGGAGCGCCAAGCCATGTCCCTGTCCCATTCCCTCGGTTTTCCCCGTATCGGTCGCGACCGCGAACTGAAGAAAGCCCTTGAGGCCCATTGGCAAGGCGAACTGGATGAAGCCGGGCTGCGCGCTGTTGGTGAGCGCCTGCGTGCCGAGCATTGGCAGATGCAGAAAGAGGCCGGTATCGACCTGCTGCCGGTCGGCGATTTTGCCTGGTATGACCAGGTGTTGACTCATTCACTGACCTTTGGCGTGCTCCCCGAGCGTTTTCGCCCGGCCTCGGGCAAGCCGACCCTGGAGACGCTGTTCGCCATGGCGCGTGGCGCCGGCAGAAGTACGAATGCCTGCTGTGGCGGGGCGCATGATCAGCCCCAGGTCGCGCAGGAGCTGACCAAGTGGTTCGATACCAACTATCACTATCTGGTGCCGGAGTTCTCGGCTGATCAGCAGTTCGCCCTGAGCTGGGAGCAACTGTTCGAGGAGGTGGAGCAGGCGCACGCCCTGGGCCACCGGGTGAAACCGGTGCTGATCGGCCCGCTGACTTATCTGTGGCTGGGCAAGGCCAAGGGCAGCGACTTCGACAAGCTGGAGCTGCTCGAGCGCCTGTTGCCGGTGTATGGCGAGATATTCCGGCGCCTGGCGGAGCAAGGCGTGGAGTGGGTGCAGATCGACGAGCCGATTCTGGTGCTGGACTTGCCGCAGGACTGGAAGAACGCCTTCGAGCGTGCCTACAACCTGATCCAGCGTGAGCCGTGCAAGAAGCTGATCGCCACCTATTTTGGCGGGCTGCAGGACAACCTCGGCCTGGCCGCTAACCTGCCGGTCGATGGTCTGCATATCGATCTGGTGCGCGCGCCCGAGCAGTACCCGACCATCCTCGACCGTCTGCCTGCCTATAAAGTGTTGTCGTTGGGTGTGGTCAACGGCCGCAACGTCTGGCGCTGCGATCTGGAGAAGGTGCTCGGCGTGCTGCGGCATGCTCATGAGCGCCTGGGCGAGCGGCTGTGGGTGGCGCCGTCCTGCTCGCTGCTGCATAGCCCGGTTGATGTAGCCGGCGAGGATCAGCTCGATGTCGAGTTGAAGAGTTGGCTGGCCTTCGCCGTGCAGAAGTGCGAGGAGGTGGCGCTGCTGACGCGCGCGCTGGCAGCGCCCGAATCGGCCGAAGTGCAGGCCGTACTGGCGCAGAGCCGTGCGATCCAGGCTGCGCAGACTGCGTCGTCACGCATTCACAAGCCCGAGGTGCAGGCGCGCGTTGCGGCGATTCGTCCGCAGCACGCGCAGCGCCAGTCGCCGTTCGCTACACGTATCGAGTTGCAGCACGAGCGTTTGAGCTTGCCGTTGCTGCCGACCACCACCATCGGTTCCTTCCCGCAGACCTCGGCGATCCGCCAGGCGCGGCAGGCTTTCAGGCAGGGCAGGCTGAGCGCTGCCGATTACAACGAGGCCATGAAAGGCGAGATCCGCCATGCCGTGGAGATTCAAGAGCGCCTCGGGCTGGATGTACTGGTGCATGGCGAGGCCGAGCGTAACGACATGGTCGAGTACTTTGCCGAGCAGCTCGACGGCTATGCCTTCACGCGTTTCGGCTGGGTGCAGAGTTACGGTTCACGCTGCGTCAAACCGGCGGTGATCGTCGGCGATCTGAGTCGCCCGCAGGCGATGACCGTGGAGTGGATCCGCTACGCCCAGAGCCTGACTGACAAGTTGGTCAAGGGTATGCTGACCGGCCCGGTGACCATGCTGATGTGGTCGTTTCCGCGCGAGGACGTGCCCCGCGAGGTGCAGGCGCGCCAGTTGGCTCTGGCGATTCGCGATGAAGTGGTGGATCTCGAAGCCGCTGGTATCCGGATCATCCAGATCGACGAGGCGGCGTTCCGTGAAGGTCTGCCCCTGCGCCAGAGCGCCTGGCAGGGCTATCTGGACTGGGCCACCGAGGCTTTTCGCCTGGCCGCCAGCGGCGTGCGCGACGAAACGCAGATTCACACCCACATGTGCTACAGCGAGTTCAACGACGTGATCGAGTCGATCGCGGCGATGGACGCCGATGTCATCACCATCGAGACCTCGCGTTCGGACATGGCGCTGTTGCAGGCGTTCGAACGCTTCGCCTATCCCAACGAGATCGGCCCTGGCGTGTACGACATCCACTCGCCGCGCGTGCCCGACACGGCGGAGATGGCAGCCTTGCTGCGCGAGGCGGCGCGGCGCATTCCCGTGCAGCGCCTGTGGGTCAACCCCGATTGCGGGCTGAAGACCCGTGCCTGGCCGGAGACCGAGGCCGCGCTGGTGAACATGGTGGCTGCCGCCCGGCAGTTGCGTGCCGAACTGGCCTGATCTTCAACTATCGAGAGGCGGCGCAGACGCTCTGTCGCCGACCTCTTGTCACCGCGAGGACGACCGCTCGTCCTCCTTCATCAAACTGTCACGCTTGTGTGGCAGCGCCGTCGAACGACTTTCACCAGAATCGCGTTTCAGTGGGGTTCTGCGTTTCTGGTGTTTTCCATGCGTGCATTCATTTTCATCGCCGCGCTGCTATGCGGCCTGCCGTCCTTTGCGGCCAATCGTTGCGACCTGTCCGAGCCGACCCGTTACGCGGATGTCGGTGACGTGCGCCTGGCTTACCAGAGCGTCGGTAGTGCGGGGGATCCCGCGCTGCTGCTGATCATGGGCCTGGGCGGTCAGTTGATCCACTGGCCGGATGAAGTGGTCGAGCGCCTGTGTCAGCAGGGCTTTCGCGTCATTCGCTTCGACAATCGCGACGTGGGCCTGAGCAGTTGGCGCAAGCCGGTGCCGAGCATCAATCTGGGCTACGAAGTGGTGCGTTATCGCCTGGGCTTGTCGCTGGGCGCGCCTTATCACCTGCGTGATATGGCCGGCGATGCGCTGGGTCTGATGGACGCGTTGGGCATCGGCGACTTTCACGTACTGGGCGCGAGCATGGGCGGCATGATCGCCCAGCACCTGGCCGATATGGCGCCGCAGCGTGTGCTCAGCCTGACGCTGGTGATGACCAGCTCCGGCGCGCAGGGGTTGCCAGCCCCGAGCGATGCCTTGTTGCAACTGCTGGCGCGGCGCGAGGCCAGTAGCCGCGAGCAGGCGCTGGAGCAGCAGGCAGATCTGCTGGCGGCGCTGGGTAGCCCGGAGGTGCGGGATGATCGCCAGGCACTGCTGGCGCAGGCGCAGGTGGCCTATGACCGGGCGTTCAATCCGGAAGGTGTGCAGCGCCAGTTATTGGCGATTCTTGCCGAGCCGAGCCGGGTGGATCTGCTCAACCGCCTGCAGGTGCCGACCCTGGTCGTGCACGGTACGGCCGATCCTTTGCTGCCGGTGATGCACGGTGTGCACGTGGCCGCTCATATCCGGGGCTCGCAGTTGAAGTTGATTCCGGGGCTGGCGCATCGATTCCAGGACGCCTTCAAGGAGCCGCTGCTCGAAGCGGTGCTGCCTTACCTGGCGGTACATCGGGGTGACGACGCGCCGCTGGCGCATCTGTGAGACGAGAGCCTCAGTCGCTTAGCTCCGGTTTGCTCCGAGCGCTCCGGTACAGGCTGTCGATGTGCTCGTTGCTGTGCTTGAGCAGCCGCTCGGACATGCAGACGCGCTCGATGTAGTTGGCGATGCTGCGCTCCGCCTCGTAGCGGGAGCGGTAGGGGCCTTCCAGCGTGCCTTCGCGGGTCGAGAAGAAATACTGACCGTTGACCGAGCTGACGCGAGAGCTGCGGTAGTAGGTTCCGGGCTGCGGGTCGACACTGCGTTGGCCGATCATGATCAATTCCCCACTGTCGCAAAGGTGTTTTGTCTTGAGTCTACTGGGCGGCGCGGAGGCTGTCAGGCGAGACGACGGACGGTTGAAAATGGCCCTCAAACGCCTGTTTTTACTGGGTTTTTCGGAAAAGTGGCGCCGGTAAAATGGCAGCTCTAGCGGTGCGGGCGGTACAGTTCGGGTGAAGGGCCAGTGGCAACTGTTACTGTGTCGGCCAGCGGGCGTGCACTAGAATGGTGCTTTGCGGCTGCGGCATCAGGCTCGGCCGTCCGTTCGAGGTCTCCATGCACATCTCCTCTGGCCGTTGGTTGTACGGCCTGTCGCTTGCCCTGACCACCTCGCTGCTGTGGGGCATCCTGCCGATCAAGTTGAAAGAAGTCCTGCAGGTGATGGATCCGGTCACCGTCACCTGGTATCGCCTGGCCGTCGCGGGCTCGCTGCTGCTGGCCTATCTCGCCGCTTCCCGTCGCGTGCCGCGTTTCAGTCAGCTCGGTCGCAAGGGACGTTGGTTGCTGGCCTTGGCCATCGGCGGACTGACCGCCAATTACGTGCTCTACCTGATGGGGCTCAACCTGCTCAGCCCGGGTACCACGCAGTTGGTCATCCAGGTCGCGCCCATCCTGTTGTTGATCAGCAGCGTGTGGGTGTTCCGCGAGCGCTTCAGCGTCGGCCAGGGGCTGGGTTTGGCCGTGATGCTGGTGGGGTTCGCCTTGTTCTTCAATCAGCGTCTGGATGAATTGCTCACCTCACTGACCGCCTATACGGCCGGGGTGCTGACCGTGCTGGCGGCGGCCTTCGTCTGGACGTTCTACGGGCTGGCGCAGAAGCAACTGCTGACTGTCTGGAATTCGGTGCAGGTGATGATGGTGATCTACCTCGCCTGTGCGCTGTTGCTGACACCCTGGGCGCAGCCGTTGCAGGCGTTGCAACTGAGCCCGATACAGGGCTGGCTGCTGCTGGCCTGCTGCCTCAACACCCTGGTGGCCTATGGCGCCTTTGCCGAGGCGCTGGCGCACTGGGAGGCGTCGCGGGTCAGTGCGACCCTGGCCTTAACGCCGCTGGTGACCTTCGTCTCGGTGGCCCTGGCGGCGAGTTGGTGGCCGGATCACGTGCAGCCCGAGCAGGTCAACTGGGTCGCCTACGGTGGCGCGCTGTTGGTGGTGCTGGGGTCGGCGCTGACGGCGCTGGGCCCTTCGCTGCTGGCGAGCCTGAGAGCTCGCCGGGCCAGGCGTGTGCTATGCGAGTCGACGTGAGTTAAACGCTGCTGCCCAGTTTCTCTGCCTTGCGCAGCCAGGCTTGTCGCTGCTCCTCACTGGAGGGGCGCACGGGGGCGAATTCGCTCAGGCGGCGTGTGCGAATCCCGCAGAAACCGAGGATGGTGCGCACCATCTGCCGATGGGCCGGCGCGCCATAGATCCAGCGGAAGTACCAGGGCGGGGTGTCCAGGGTCACCAGCAGATCGGCGCTACGGCCGCTGAGCAGCTTGTCCCAGAGTTGCGAGCGCCCGCGGTACTTGAAGGCGAAGCCCGGCAGGAAGACGCGGTCGAAGAAGCCCTTGAGCAGCGCCGGTACGCCGCCCCACCAGACCGGATAGACGAACACCAGATGCTCGGCCCAGTGGATCAGGCGCTGTGCTTCGAGCAAATCCGGTTCCAGGTTCTGGCTCTGGTCGTAGCCATCGCGCAGCACCGGGTCGAATTGCAGTTCACCCAGCTTCAGTTGGCGCACTACATGGCCCTTGTTGCGGGCTCCATGGCTGTAGGCGTCGGCCAGGGCGTGGCAGAGGCTGTCCTGCTTCGGCGTGCCGAGCACCAGCAGGATGCGTTTGCCGTCGCCTTCCAGCGGCGTGGCGCCGCTCTTGCCCTCAGTCATGCCGCCCGGTTCCGAGCATGTCTTGCGGTCGTACCCATTGGTCGAATTCCTCTTCGGTCAGGTAGCCAAGCTGCAGCGCAGCCTGGCGCAGAGTGCTGCCTTCGGCATAGGCCTTCTTGGCGATTTCGGCCGCCTTGTCGTAGCCGATGTGCGGGTTGAGTGCGGTAACCAGCATCAGGCCGTTCTCCAAGTGTGCGGCCATTTGCCTGGCATCCGGCTGCAGATCGGCGACGCAGTGCTGCTGGAAGTTGCGGCAGCCGTCCCCCAGCAGGCGGATCGATTGCAGCAGGTTGTGGATGATTACCGGCTTGAACACGTTGAGCTGCAAGTGACCCTGGCTGGCGGCGAAGCTGATGGTCGCGTCGTTGCCGAGCACCTGGCAGGCGAGCATCGACAGCGCTTCGCACTGGGTCGGGTTGACCTTGCCGGGCATGATCGAGCTGCCCGGCTCGTTGGCCGGCAGGCGCACTTCGGCGAAGCCGGCGCGTGGGCCGGAGCCGAGCAGGCGCAGGTCGTTGGCCAGCTTCATCAGCGCCACGGCCAGGGTCTTCAGCGCGCCAGAAAGCTGCACCAGCGGCTCATGGCCAGACAGTGCGGCGAACTTGTTCGGCGCGCTGGTCAAGGGCAGTCCGGTGAGGGCGGCCAGCTCGGCGGCGATGGCTTCGGCAAAGCCGGCTGGGGCATTGAGCCCGGTGCCGACGGCCGTACCGCCCTGGGCCAGCTCGCAGACGGCGGGCAGGGCGGCGCGAATCGCCGCCTCGGCATGGCCGAGTTGGGCTACGAAGGCGGACAGCTCCTGGCCGAAGGTGATGGGCGTGGCATCCATCATATGGGTGCGGCCGGTCTTGACCAGATTGGCATGGCGTTGCGCCTGCTCCTGCAGGCCATCGCGCAGCTCGGCCAGGGCTGGCAGCAGGCAGTGCTTGACGGCCTGCGCGGCGGCGATGTGCATGGCGGTGGGGAAGCAGTCGTTGGAGCTTTGCGCGCGGTTGACGTGGTCGTTGGGGTGCACCGGGCTCTTGCCGCCACGCTGGCCGCCAGCCAGTTCGTTGGCGCGGCCGGCGATCACCTCGTTGACGTTCATGTTGCTCTGCGTGCCGCTGCCGGTCTGCCAGACCACCAGGGGGAACTGGCTGTCATGCTGGCCATCGAGCACCTCGTCGGCGGCCTGTTCTATCAGGCGGGCGACGTCCGCCGGCAGCTCGCCGCTGCGGCTGTTGACCCGCGCAGCAGCCTTCTTGATCAGCGCCAGGGCATGCAGCACCGCCAGCGGCATGCGCTCGGTACCGATGGCGAAGTTGATCAGCGAGCGCTGGGTCTGCGCGCCCCAGTAGGCGTCATTGGGGACTTCGATGGGGCCGATGCTGTCGGTCTCGGTGCGGCTCATGGCGTTCTCCAGGCAATGGCAGGATGGCTGGCAGTTTAGGTCGCGCCACGCTGGACTGGTTCCGCAACTTCTCTATCGCGGCGATTACCAGCGCGCGTGCGTCTCACCTAGCCAGCCCAGCGCACCGTCCACCGGCACGCGTTCGCCTTCGGGGCCTTTGAGCACGCCCGAGTAGTGACCGAACCACTGCCGGGTATCGGCATGGAAGGGGCCGAACTTGGGATGCGCACGATGCAACTGGCGCGGCGTGAAGGTGAGCGCCACTCGTTCATCCTCGCTGTGCAGGTGCCAGGGGGCGAGGCCGGTGAGTGCCGATTGTTCGATATGCAGCGGGCTGGCCAGCGGCGACAGGCTGCCGCCAAACCACAGGGTGTTTTCCGACAGGCCGCTGTATTCCAGCCAGCCGGAACCAAAATTGCCGGCGATACCGCCAGGCGCGGCGAACACCGCGCGCTGCCAGTGGCTGTTGAAGGGCCAGACGCCACGGCCGAAGTCCAGGGCGGCGAAGCTCTGCCCCGGTGTGCAGTCGTAGCGGCGCTGCCCCAGTTGCACGCTGCCGACGGCCGGCAAGCCAACCTGCCGGCTGCAGGCGTGGAAGCCGCCATGGGCGAGTGGTGCTACCAGGTTGAGCGAGTCCAGATGGGCCGGGCGCTGAATGTCCAGCGCCACCTGCAAGGGCTGGCCGCCGATATCCGGTGCGGCAGCGGTCAGGCGCAGACGGCCAGGGTGTTCGTCGATGCGCAGTTGCAGGCGCGGATGCAGGAACGCATGGCTGTCGAGTGGGCTGTCCGGCAGGCTGCAACCCATCCCGAACGGGCGAACCTGCGTGTGCGCCATCGCCTCGCCGCTTTCCAGATCGAGGAAGTAGGCGGCGCCATAACCGACGTAGTCGAGGTCGGCGAGGGTCAGCGAGAGCATCCAATGCGGGCTGGTGATGCACCAGTGGTTCCAGCGTTTGCGCCGCCCGGCATGACCATGCAGGGCGCAGTCGATCTGCGGCCGAGGTGACAGACCAATGGCTTCGAGCAGCAGTCGACCCTTGCTGTCGCACAGCGGCTGCGGCGTGAAGGCGAGGGGAGAGGCGAAACTGTTCATCGAGCACGTCCATGTGTGTGCCGGTCGGCGAGTCGCTCCGGTATCGGAGTCTGTTGCGAGTTCGCGGCGCAATGTCGCACAGCATGCCGATGGCTGCTCAGCATGGGCAAGTGCTGGCAGTTTGGCAACCGATCAATGGAGTGCGCCAGTAGGCGCAGAACCTGTGCGCTGGCGCACATCGCTTGAGAGAAAGCCGCATTGGGCACAAAATGCCGCCACCGCAGTCTACCCAGACTCATTCATCACAGTCGGAATCCTCCATGCCCCGTTTCCACCAGTTGTGCGCCGCGATCCTGCTCGGTACGTCCGCTTCCTTCGCCATGGCCGATGCAGCCAGCCATGCCGCTGACGCTGAGCGCTTCCTCAAGCTGGCGCATGCCGACAAGCTGACCGTACCGGTGTACGGCCAGGTGCAGCAGATGTTCGCCCAGCGTTTTGCCCAGGCGCCGAATGGCAAGCAGGCGGTGCTCGAGAGCTACCAGGCCAAGGCCAACGCCGCGCTGGACAAGGCCGTCGGCTGGGACAAGCTGAAGCCGGACATGGTCAAGCTATACACCAGCAACTTCAGTGAGCAGGAGCTCAAGGATCTGATCGCCTTCTACCAGTCGCCGCTGGGTCAGAAAGTGCTGCAGAAGATGCCGATGCTCACGGCGCAGTCCGCGCAGATCACCCAGGGCAAGCTGGAAACGGCGGTGCCCGAGGTCAACAAGCTGCTGGCGGACATGAGCAAAGAACTCGGTATCAAGCAATCCGCGGAGTGACGGATGTCCAAGCAAGCCCTGATCGAACAGTCCCTGAGCGCCCTGCAACCTGAACACCTGCAGGTGTTGGACGAGAGCCACATGCACAGCCGTGGCCTGGAGACTCACTACAAGGCGGTGATCGTCAGCCCGGTGTTCGCCGGCCTGAATGCGGTCAAGCGGCACCAGAAGGTCTATGCCACCGTGGGTGAGCTGATGGGGCAGATCCATGCCCTGGCGCTGCACACCTACACGCCGGAGGAGTGGGCGGCGCAGGGTGTGGCACCCGACTCGCCGACCTGTCGCGGCGGCCATTGATGTAGCGCGTATGCAATCCGGAGCGATTGGATGCCCAGCTCCGGAATGCATTCAAGCGACGCGACAGGCTGTCGCGCCTTGTCGCCAACTCACCCCCGGCGATTGGCCGCTTTGCTACAATCGCCCCGCGCCGGCCTGCTGAGCCGGCGTTTTTCATGCCCCCAACAGTCCGCCCTTTACGTGGGCGACCACTGAGAGAATCTTCATGACTGACAAGATCGTCGTCGCGGCGCTGTACAAGTTCGTCTCCCTGCCGGACTACCAGGCGCTGCGTGAGCCCCTGCTGCAAGCCCTCATCAATAACGGCATCAAAGGCACCCTGCTGCTCGCCGAAGAAGGCATCAATGGCACCGTGTCCGGCACCCGCGCCGGCATCGATGCGCTGCTCGCCTGGTTCCGTCAGGACGTGCGCCTGGCCGATATCGACCACAAGGAATCCTACTGCGACGAGCAGCCGTTCTATCGCACCAAGGTCAAGCTGAAGAAGGAAATCGTCACCCTCGGCGTGCCGGGCGTCGATCCCAACCAGCGCGTCGGCACCTATGTCGAGCCGCAGGACTGGAACGCGCTGATCAGCGATCCCGAAGTGCTGCTGATCGATACGCGCAACGACTACGAAGTGGCCATCGGCACCTTCGAGGGCGCCATCGATCCCAAGACCAAGTCGTTCCGCGAGTTCCCCGAGTACATCAAGGCCCACTTCGACCCGAGCAAGCACAAGAAGGTGGCGATGTTCTGCACCGGCGGTATCCGCTGCGAGAAGGCATCGAGCTACATGCTGGGCGAGGGTTTCGAGGAGGTCTATCACCTCAAGGGCGGCATCCTCAAATACCTCGAGGAAGTGCCGCAGGAACAGACCAAGTGGCAGGGCGACTGTTTCGTCTTCGACAACCGCGTGACCGTGCGCCATGACCTCTCCGAAGGCGACTACGATCAGTGTCATGCCTGCCGTAACCCGATTTCCGTGGAAGATCGTCAGTCCGAGTTCTACAGCCCCGGCGTGAGCTGCCCGCATTGCTGGGACTCGCTGCCGGAGAAGACCCGCGAAGGTGCCCGTGAGCGGCAGAAGCAGATCGAGCTGGCGCGCGCGCGCAACCAGCCGCATCCCATCGGCCGTAACCCGCGCCAACTCAACGAGGTGTGAGCATGGCCAGCCGCCTGCTTTATGTAATGGATCCGATGTGCTCCTGGTGCTGGGGGTTCGCTCCGGTAGTGGAGGCGCTGGCCGAGCAGGCGGCTGCCCACGGCGTACCGATGCACCTGGTGGCTGGCGGTCTGCGCCGCGACCAGGTGGCCATCGATGCCGCCGCGCGGGTGCGCTATCTGGGCTATTGGCAGGCGGTCAATGCCAGCACCGGGCAATTCTTCGATTTCGAGCGCGGCCTGCCGGAAGGGATGGTCTACGACACCGAACCGGCCTGCCGGGCGCTGGTCACCGCTCGCCAACTGGATGCCGAGAGCGCCTGGCCGCTGGCCCGGCGTATTCAGCAGGCGTTCTATACCGAAGGAGCGGACGTCACTCAGGGCGCGCAACTGGCGCAGTTGGCGCAGGATGCCGGCATCCCGCGTATCGAATTCGCCGAGGCGTTCGACAGCCTGGCCATGCGTGAGGCCACGGCTGCCGATTTCACCTGGGTGCAGGATCTCGGCATCGCCGGTTTCCCCACCTTGCTGGCCGAGCGCGATGGTCAACTGGCCCTGCTGACCAACGGCTATCAGCCGCTGGAGGTATTGGCGCCGCTGCTGGCGCGCTGGCTGGAGCGGGGGGCGCATGCCTGATCGGTTGAGCTGGGCGGAAATCCGTCGCCTGGCCCTGCGTCATCGCAAGGCACTGATTCTGGCCAATCTGGTCGCCGTACTGGCCACCTTGTGCAGTGTGCCGATCCCCTTGTTGTTGCCGCTGCTGGTGGACGAGGTGCTGCTGCGCGATGGCGACTCGGCGCTCAAGGTCATGGATCACTTCCTGCCCGACGCCTGGCAGTCGGCCGCCGGTTATATCGGCCTGATGCTGCTGCTGACTTTGTTGCTGCGTGGCTCGGCGCTGATCTTCAACGTCCTGCAGGCACGGCTGTTTGCGCGGCTGTCGAAGGACATCGTCTACCGTATCCGCATTCGCCTGATCGAGCGGCTCAAGCGTATCGCCCTGGGCGAGTACGAAAGCCTCGGCGGTGGCACCGTGACCACTCACCTGGTCACCGATCTGGACACCCTGGACAAATTCATCGGCGACACCCTGAGCCGCTTCCTGGTGGCCATGCTGACGCTGCTGGGCACCTCGGCCATCCTTCTCTGGATGCACTGGAAGCTGGCGCTGCTGATCCTCCTGTTCAATCCGCTGGTGATCTACGCCACGGTGCAGCTGGGCAAGCGCGTCAAGCACCTGAAGAAGCTGGAGAACGATAGCACCGGGCGCTTCACCCAGGCGCTGACCGAGACCCTCGACGCCATTCAGGAAGTGCGTGCCGGTAACCGCCAGGGCTATTTCCTCGGGCGCCTCGGCGCGCGTGCGCAGGAGGTGCGCGACTACGCCGTGGCCTCGCAGTGGAAGAGCGATGCGTCGAACCGCGCCAGCGGCCTGCTGTTCCAGTTCGGCATCGACGTGTTCCGCGCCGCCGCCATGCTCACCGTACTGTTCTCCGATCTGTCCATCGGCCAGATGCTCGCGGTGTTCAGTTACCTGTGGTTCATGATCGGCCCGGTGGAGCAGTTGCTCAATCTGCAGTACGCCTTCTACGCTGCCGGTGGCGCGCTGACGCGCATCAACGAGTTGCTGGCGCGGCGCGACGAGCCGCAGTACGACGGCCGTGTCGATCCGTTCAAGGGGCGCGATACGGTTGGCATCGAGATCCAGGGGCTGACCTTCGCCTATGGCGACGAGCCGGTGCTCGACCGCCTCGACCTGTCCATTGCGCCGGGCGAGAAGGTGGCCATCGTCGGTGCCTCCGGCGGCGGCAAGAGCACCCTGGTGCAGTTGCTGTTGGGGCTGTATACGGCGCAGGCCGGCACCATCCGCTTCGGTGGCAGCAGCCTGGAGGAAATCGGCCTGGATGGCGTGCGCGACAACGTCGCGGTGGTGTTGCAGCATCCGGCACTGTTCAACGACACGGTGCGCGCCAACCTGACCATGGGCCGCGAGCGCAGCGATGAAGCCTGCTGGCAGGCGCTGCGTATCGCCCAGCTGTACGACACCATCGCTTCGCTGCCGCACGGGCTGGACAGTGTGGTCGGGCGCAGCGGCGTGCGCCTGTCTGGCGGCCAGCGTCAGCGCCTGGCCATCGCCCGCATGGTGCTGGCCGAGCCCAAGGTGGTGATCCTCGACGAAGCGACGTCGGCGCTGGATGCGGCTACCGAATACGCCCTGCATCAGGCGCTGGCGCAGTTCCTCGAAGGGCGCACCACGCTGATCATCGCCCACCGCCTGAGCGCGGTGAAACAGGCCGACCGTGTGCTGGTGTTCGATGGCGGCAGCGTGGCCGAGGATGGCGACCACCAGCAACTGATCGCCGAGGGCGGCCTGTACGCCAAGCTGTATGGGCATTTGCAGCAGGTGTGACGTGCCTATTCATCGCGGCTGAAGCGGACTGCCGCGCAGTGTTTTAGGGCGGGTGCAACCCCCCAGGACGCGGGTTGCTGTTGGCTGCATTGTCT
>NZ_JBMDJU010000033.1:0-39455 GCF_057809355.1 Pseudomonas sp. FG29
AACGACGATGGAGTGAGCGAACCCTGGCGAAGCCAGGGCCGGATGAACGGGCGGAAGGGTTTTGGTGACTTTTGCCCGCAAAAGTTACTCGCCCGGGAGGGCGAAACCAAAAGCATCCGCAAAATCGCGGCAATCCGGAACAGACACCGAACAACACGCCAACACACAAACTTGCCAGTCCGGTATCAACCAAGCCTTCCCCCCCCCAAAAATCCGAAGAACCCGTTTTAACACCGCGATAGCAATGCACGACTACATGGATACAAGAGGTAGAACACCGAGGCCGCTCTTAGAAGTGCTCTTGAAACTGCCCATCGACCACTCAAATCCCCTAGAATCACCGGCTGCCTACGGGATGAATACCACGAGTCACTGTCGCCCATGCCCACCATCACCCACGACATCGAGCGCTGCGCGCAGCAGCTACAGAGCGGCGAGCTGGTCGCCATGCCCACCGAGACCGTCTACGGCCTGGCCGCCGACGCCCGCAACGGCGACGCCGTGGCCAAGGTGTTCCAGCTCAAGCAGCGCCCGGACAGTAACCCGCTGATCGTCCACCTGGCCGATGCCAGACAGGCTGCCGATTGGGTCAGCCAGATTCCGCCGCAAGCCCAGGCTCTGATGGACGCTTTCTGGCCGGGGCCACTGACCCTGGTGCTGCCGGCGCGTGACGAGGTGTTGCGCAGCGTTACCGCCGGGCAGGACAGCGTCGCCCTGCGCGTACCCGCCCACCCAGGCGCGCGCGCCCTGCTGCAGGCATTCGGCGGCGGCCTGGTGGCACCCTCGGCCAACCGCTACATGTCGATCAGCCCGACCAGCGCCGCCCACGTCGCCCAGCAGTTCGCTGACAGCGAGCTGCTGATCCTCGACGGCGGCGCCTGCCAGGTCGGCCTGGAGTCGAGCATCGTCGCCCTGCTCCCCGGCGACGCCTCGCGCCTGCTGCGCCACGGCATGCTCGACCAGCAGCGCCTGCAACAGGTACTCGGTCAGGAGCTGGAAACCCGCAACGGCGGTCTGCGCGCACCGGGCCAGCACCGCCGCCACTATGCCCCAGGCACCCTGGCCAGCACCTTCGTCGAAGTGCCCGAGGCGGCGCTGGACGCACCCGACTGCGGCTGGATCTGGTGCGGCCAGGCCCGGCCAACCCGAGGCCCGGCCATCGATCTGAGTGCAGACCCTGAGCGCTACGCCGCCGGCCTGTACGCGGCCCTGTACCAGCTCGACGCCCTGCGACTGCGCCACCTGCATATCGCCCTGCCACCGCAGGGCGCTGCCTGGGCCGCCGTGCACGAACGCCTGCAGCGCGCGACCACCCAGTAGCGCTGCTGCCTGCTCAGCCTGCGGCCAGCGACCGCCAGCCCCGCGCATCGCGAACCTGCAACACCGCGCCGGGCTGATCGTCCAGACGCAGCAGGTGCAGCCAGTCGTTCTCCACCAGTTCACGCACCACCTGATGCTCGGCGATGATCCGGTCGATCATCGCGCAAGGCGCGGCGATCACCACACTCAGGCGCAGCGGCCGATGCAGCCAGCGCTGGCCGTCGTGCAATGACTGCCGTGCCAGACCGATGCGCAGGTCGCCGCCGTTACCCTCGAACACGCCGATATGCCCGCCCACCACGTTGTGCAGCACTTTGTTGCCGCTGCCAAAGCGCAGGTTGTCGGTGGTCGAAGTCAGGTACTGCAGGTTGATCCAGTGCGCCACCACCATGGGCGCGGTCATGATCAGTTCCAGCACCTTGCCGCCCTCGTCCAGACGCCAGTCATAGTCATGCAGGAAGGCACGACCCTGCAGGTCGAGGCCGCGACTGCGCGCACGCGGCGCGGCGATAAAGGCAGCATTGCCGGCCAGGCCCCACTCTGGCCGCGTCTGCGACCAGTCGTTGGCGCGCCGGCGCAGCGCGGCGAAGAGCCGCCCAGGGCGCTCGGCCAGGTGCTCCAGCCCCAGGCGCGCCGCGCGCTCCTGGCGCACCCGCACCGCGGCGGCATCCAGTGCCTCACGCAGGCGCTGCCAGCTGGGTACCAGCGCGGCTGGCAACGCCTGGCTGTCGAACACCTGCACCTCGTCGGTGGTGGTGTTGTGCAAGCCGGCCAGCACGCGGCACTCGGCCGGCAGCTCGATACCCTGCCCGACCAGCCCCTGACGCACCTGCGGATCATTGAGCAGATCGGCCAGCACGCGGGCGTTCACCTCCCCACTCTGCCCGCAGCAGGCGCCACAATCGAGCCCGGCAGCCTGCGGATTGTTGGCGCTCTGGCTGCCATGGCCGAGCAGCAGGATCAGCGGTGGGAAATCCCGCGTCAGGCTCATCGCCCGCAGGATGCGCGCAGCCAGTTCGACCCGCTGGGCATCGGCCTGGGGCGCCAGCACCGGACGCAAGCGTTGCCACTCGCCGGGCTTCCAGCCCACCTGCTCGGCCGGCAGGCCTGCGCTCAGCAGGCCGCTGGTACGCCCGAGCAGGCTGGCGGCGTAGCCCAGGCCGAGGGACTCGACCAGGGTGAAACCGGAGGCCGGCAAACGCTCGAACAGGCGCCAGCGCCCCTGGCGGGTCAAGCGGGTCTGACGCCGCTCGGCCAGTTGCGCATTGCAGGTTGCATCTGCGCAGCTGTCGCTGACGGTCAGTTGCGGCGCCAGCAAACCGGGCAGCTGCGGACGCGTGGCGCTGGTGCCCAGCGGCGTGTAGGCGATGGGCAGGCCGAAGAAGCCGGCGAAGCCGCCGGCCTGCACCTGCGGGCAGACGAACTCCAGCGCACGGCGCAGCGGCTCGGAGCGCACGTCGATGCAGAAGTACACCTTGGCCAGCGGCGTCTCGGTTGCCTGCTGCGCCGACTGGCTGCCCAGCAGCCTTTGCAGATGCGCCTGCCAGGCCAACTCTTCGGCGCGCTGCCACAGTTGCAGCGCCTGCCAGGCCGCTGAGGGTGCCTGGCTGCGGGCGCCCTGCCAGGCACGGCGCCAGCTATCCCAGCGACTGCCCGGCTCACGCCGGCGATCATCCACCAGCCATTCCCAGGCGGCGCGGATGGCCAGCAGATCGAACAGCGTGGCATCGTCGCCACCACCTTGCCGAGCCTGCCAGCGCTGGTAGGCGCACCACGAGGCCCAGCCCAGGTTGCGCAGCAGCAGGCAATCGAACCACTCCTCCAGCTCCGCCGCCTCCAGCCCCAGGCGCTGCACCGCCACTTCCAGGGCCGCCTGGGGTTGCTGCGGCAGTTCAGCGATACGGGCGCCCAGTTCCGGGCAGGCACTGAGCACGCTGAGGCCCCGGTCATCCTGCATGGCCTGGCGCCAGGCCTGGTAGAGACCGCCCTGACGATCCACATGCCAGTCCGCCTGACTGTCATCGAACCAGGCAGCGCAGCACTGGCCGATCTGCTGGGTGATCAGCGTCGGCCAGCCCGGCAGCGCGATCTCCGCGTCGGCGATGTCCTCCAGCAACGGCAGGCCGCGCGCATCTTCATCCATGTCCTGCAGCGCCTGCACCAGCTGCGCCACCGTCCAGCCATTAGCCTCGTCGGCCAGCACCTGCTGCAGGTGGTGCTCGCCAATCTCGCCGCTGGCCCAGGCCTGGCGATAGTCTGCAGCAGCCAGGGTCAGGCGGCTGCCGGCGCGGCGCCAGAGTTGCTCGGCCACTTCGCCCCAGCGCTGCTGGCGGCGCTCCCACAGGGGGCTGACCGCGATCAGGCGATCCAGCGGCCAGGTCGGGGCAATCCGTTCGCAAGCCCGCGCAGCAGCGGCCTGCAGGGTGTCGCGGTCGATCACGGCAAAGTATTCGATAGCGGTCATGAGTGCTCTCCATTAACGGCGACGGTGGACTGCAGTGGGCGTACCGGCATCGGGCGTACCGGCCACAGGCGAAAGGTCAGGCGAGTGAAGTGTTCGTCGAGGAAGAAACCGGCGAATGCCGCCGGATACAGCCGCCGCGCCAGGGCACCTTGCGGCCGCGCGACGATCCAGGCCTGCAGCAGGTACAGGGCAAGGAACAGGCCCAGGGCGACCAGGCTCAACGCCAGCGGCGCGCCCGGCAGCTGCGTGCCGCTGGCGAGAATCCAGCTCGCCGCCAGGTGCCACAACAGGTACAGCCCCAACAGCAACGCGAGGGTGATGCCGGCGTACAGCGAGCTGCCGCGCCGCAGGCACCAGGGCGCCAGGCCCACGGCGAGGATCGCCAGCGCCTCCAGCGGCAGCGGATGCTGCGGCAGCACTTGGCGCCACAACTGATCGAGCCCCACCACCGCCAGCGCTGCCAGTGCCAGCGCCAGCAGCAACGCGGCCAGCCCCGGCGCCGGGCGCGCCGGCTGCAAAGCCTGGTGACGCACCTGCAGCACCGTCTCGCCGGACGCCAGGAAGGCATGCGCCTTGTACAGCGAGTGCGCCAACAGGTGCACTAGCGCCAGTTCGTAGAGGCCCAGGCCGCATTCAAGGAGCATGAAACCCATCTGCGCGCAGGTCGACCAGGCCAGGCGCACCTTGATGCTGATCCGGGTCATCATCACCAGCGCCGCGAGCACGGCCGTCAGGCCGCCGACCAGCACCAGCAGGGTCTGTGCGACCGGTGCAGCGGACAGCAAGGGCGCGAAGCGCAGCAGGACGAAGCCACCCAGGTTGACCACCCCGGCATGCAACAGCGCCGAAACCGGCGTCGGCGCCTCCATCACCTGGATCAGCCAGCCGTGCACCGGCAACTGCGCGGACTTGAGGATCACCGCCAGCACCAGCAGTACGGCCGCCAGGTGCAGCTCCCAGCCCAGTGCGCCGCTGCCCTGCTGCACCGCCACCTGCTCGAGAATCGCCGTCAGCTCGCTACTGCCCGCCGCCCGCACCAACAGCACGCAGGCCAGCAGCAGGCAAACGTCAGCCAGGCGACTGGCGAGGAATTTCTTGTGCGCCACCACCAGCGCCATGGGCCGGTCGCGGTAGAAGGTCAGCAACTGATGCAGGCACAGGCTGGAAACGATCCAGGCCGCGACCAGCGCATACAGGTCGCGGCTGGTGACCACCATCGCCACCGCCGCCAGGGTGCCGAGCAGCGCCAGCAGGTAACGACGCTGGCCGGGTTCACCCTGCAGGTAGCGCGCGGAGAACTGGATGATCACCAGCGCCAGCAAGCTGATCAGGCTGGCCATGGCCAGCCCGAGACGGTCGGCCGGTTGATCATCCAGTCCAGCCTGCAACAGCGCAGCCAGCACCAGCGCGAGCCCCGTGATGGCGGCCAAACGACCCGGCCACCAGAGGCTGGCCTGCCGACTGCGCGGCCACAGTGCCACGGGCAGCAGCGCCAGGGCGTACAACCAGGGCAGCCAGGTGGCCAGTTGAGAAGACAAAGGGAGCATGAGCGATCTCCGGAGATGGGCGATGACGATAGTCTCCGGTAGTGCTTTATTTATTTAAAATAGATTGATAAGAATCTAACGTTCACTTTTAGAGAACCATCCATGCGCCGTCTCAATTTCCATCATCTGCACTACTTCTGGGTCGTGGCCAAGGAAGGCAATCTGACCCGCGCCGCGCAATCCCTGCATGTGGCGCAGTCGGCGCTGTCGACGCAGATCCGCGCGCTCGAGGAGCAACTCGGCCACGCCCTGTTCATCCGCTCCGGGCGCAACCTGCTGCTGACCGAGGCCGGGCAACTGGTACTGGATTACGCCGACAGCATCTTCGCCCTCGGCAGCGAATTGCAGATGACCTTGCAAGGTGCGCTGCAGGCCAATCAGCAACTGCGCATCGGCGCCGTCGCCACGCTATCGCGGAATTTCCAGGAGAACCTGCTGCGGCCCTTCCTCGGTCGCGGCGAACTGCGCATCGTGCTGGAGTCGGGCAGCTTGGGCGAATTGCTGGAACGCCTGGCCCTGCACAAGCTGGATGTGGTGTTGACCAACCAGGCGGTGAGCAGCGATGCCCAGCGCTCCTGGCGCTGTCGTTTGCTGGATCGGCAGAGCGTGTGTCTGGTCGGCCCGCCGCGCGCCGGCGAGTTCGACCTGCAGCGCGACCTGCAGCAGGCGCGTCTGATCGTGCCGGGGCGCAGCAGCGACATCCGCAGCCAGTTCGACCTGTTCTGCGACAGCCGAGGTCTGCGCCCGGACATCTGCGCCGAAGTCGACGACATGGCGATGTTGCGTCTGCTCGCGCGCGACTCCGGCGACATGGCGCTGTTGCCGGCGGTGGTGGTGCAGGACGAACTGCAAGCTGGCGTGCTGCAGCTCTACGCCGAAATTCCGGAGATCGCCGAGCAGTTCTTCGCCGTGACCCTGCAGCGCCATTTCAACCTGAGCATTCTCGAAGAGCTGCTGGCCTGACGAGTCGGCTGCACCGCTACTGAGATGCGAGTGCCTGATAAAACGCCCGCACGTTGGCGAAGGCCTCGCCGAAATAGGCCTCGTAGCTGTGTTTCTCGACATAGCCCAGGTGCGGCGTGCAGAGCACGCGCGGATGGGTCAGCAGCGGATGATCGGCCTGCAGGATCGGCTCCTGCTCGAACACATCCAGCGCGGCCTGGCCTGGCCGGCCGCGATCCAGCGCCTCGAGCAGCGCCCCCGGTGCGATCAGCTCGGCACGGCTGCTGTTGACCAGCAGCGCGTCGGACTTCATCCGCGTCAGGTCGTCGGCAGTCACGCAATGCCGCGTGGCGTCCACCAGGCGCAGGTGCAGGCTGACGATATCGGCCTGCGCGAAGAAAGCCTCGCGCGTCGGCGCGGCCTCATGGCCATCGGCGACCGCTGCCTGGCGCGACGCCTCGCTGCCCCACACCAGTACCTGCATGTCGAAGGCCCGCGCATAGCGCGCCAGGCGCTGGCCGATCTTGCCGTAGCCCCAGATGCCCAGCGTCTGGCCGTACAGACGTTGCCCCAGGTTGACCTGCCAGTGCCCGGCATACAGCCCGTTCATGGCCTCGCGCAACCCACGTCGGGCGTTGAGAATCAGCGCCCAGGTCAGCTCGGCGGCGGCAATCGGCGAGCCGGTGCCTTCAGCGACCGTCACACCACGCTCGCGACAGGCCTCAAGATCGAGATGCGGCCCTGCCCGCCCGGTCTGGCTGATCAGCTTGAGCCTGGGCAGACGCTGCAACAGCGCGGCGTCGATGCGCGTGCGCTCGCGGGTCAGCACCAGCGCGTCGGCCTCGGCGAAACGCTCGGCCAGCACGTCCGGGTCACTGACGGCATCGTGATACACGTGGACATCGAAGCCTTCCAGCAGGCGGAAACACTCCAGCTGCTGCACGACGTGCTGATAGTCATCGGGTATCACGATACGCATGCAGCTTCTCCTCTATCGGTATCAGGCGACGCTGGGGGCGCCAGCCTTCTGACCGCGCGCACGCCAGGCGCGCCAGAACGGCAGCACGGCCATCACCGCCACCAGCGCCCAGACCACCCAGGTAATCGGGCTGGCGAAGAGGATACCGATATCACCGCTGGACAGCGACAGCGCACGGCGCAGGTTCTGTTCCATCATCCCGCCGAGGATGAAGCCCAGCAGGATCGCCGACAGGGGGAAATCCAGCTTGCGCAACACGTACCCGAACAGGCCGATGGCGATCATCAGATAGAGGTCGAAGGTCGTCGCATGCACCGCGTACACGCCGATCGCGGTAATGATCGCCACCGCAGGCACCAACGCCCAATAAGGCACGGCGAGCACCTTGGTGAAGATCTTGATCATCGGCACGTTCATCACGATCAGCATGATGTTGGCGACGAACAGCGAGGCGATCAGGCCCCAGACGATGTCCGGCTGATGCTGGAACAGCAGCGGCCCGGGCGTGATGTTGTACAGCGTCAGGGCGCCCAGCATCACCGCCGTGGTGCCCGACCCCGGTACGCCGAGGGTCAGCATCGGCACCATGGAGCCACAGGCCGCGGCGCTGTTGGCGGTTTCCGGTGCGGCCAGGCCGCGCAGGTCACCGTTGCCGAACTTGTTGTCCTTGACCGCCATGCGCTTCTCGCTCATGTAGGACACCGCACTGGCCAGGGTTGCGCCGGCACCTGGCAGCACGCCAAGAACGAAACCGACCACGCCGCTGCGCAGGTTGGTGGCGAGCACGAAGCCGCCCTCCTTGAGGTTGAACAGCATGCGCCCACTGGCCTTGATCGCCTTCTGGCCATGGTGGGTACGCTCGAGCAGCACCAGCAGCTCACTGACCGAGAACAGCCCCAGCACCAGCACCACGAACTGAATGCCATCGGCCAGCCCGAGGCTGCCGAAGGTGAAGCGATAGACGCCGCTGTTGGCGTCGATGCCCACGCACGACAGCAGCAGGCCGAGCAGTGCCGCCACGGCAGTCTTCAACGGCTTACTGCCGGCCATGCCGGCCAGGCAGGTAATGGCGAAGACCATCAGCACGAAATACTCGGCCGGGCCGAAGGCCACTGCCCATTTCGCCAGCAGGGGCGCGAACAGCACCACGCCGATGGTGGCGATCACGCCGCCGATGAACGAACTCCAGGCCGACAGCGACAGTGCCACACCGGCCTGGCCCTGACGCGCCAGGGGGTAACCGTCCAGGGTGGTCATCACCGCGGACGCCTCACCCGGAATGTTGAGCAGGATCGAGGAAATACGGCCGCCGTACTCGCAGCCCAGATAGACAGCGGCGAGCAGAATCAGCGCCGTCTCCGGCGGCAGGCCAAGGGCGAAGGCGACCGGAATCAGCAGCGCCACGCCATTGATCGGGCCCAGGCCCGGCAGCAGGCCGACCACGGTGCCGATCAGGGTTCCGCACAGTGCGGTGATCAGGTTGTAAGGACTCAGCGCCACGCCGAAGCCATGGCTGAGATAACCGAGCGTTTCCATGGGTCAGCTCTCCAGATTGGCGAGAATGCCGAGCGGTAGCGGCACCGCGAGGGCTTTGTCGAACAGCAGGTACAGGCCGATGGCGAGTACCACGCCACTGATCAGGCTGTGCAGCCAGCGGCCGCCATACAGGCGCGCCATGCCAATACCGAACAGCACGCTGGCGAGGATGAAGCCGAGCGTTTCGAACAGCATCGCGTAAGCGAGCATCAGCCCGAGGAAGGTCAGCGACTTGAGCAGCACCGCCCGGTTGAGTGGCGGCTCCTCACCTTCGGCTGGCGCTGGCGGTTTGATCAGCAGCTGCACGCAGCCGAATGCGATCAGCAACAGCAGCAGCAATGGGAAGGCTTTCGGCCCGACCGGCTCATAGGAAAAAGGCGCGCTGTAGCCCCAGGCCAGAACGGCCAGCACACAGCACAGCAGCAGGGTGATACCTGCAAAGATACGATCTTGCATGGTGTTGCTCCGCAGCGATGCGCCGCCCGCAGACGGCGCATGGGACTATCACTCAACCAGGCCGAATTCTTCGCCCAGCTTGCGGTATTCCTGTACCTGCGCCTTGACCAGCTTCTCCAGCTCCGGGCCGGTCACGTAATCGGGCAGCACGTCACGGTCGGCCAGGTAGGCCTGGAAGTCCTTGGAGGCGTTGAGCTTGTCGAACTGCGCGTGCCACCAGGCCACGTCTTCGTCCTTCACATCTGGGCCGAGGAAGTAGCCACGGATCAGCGGCCACTGAATCTCGTAGCCCTGCTCACGCGCGGTGGGGATCGAGGCCAGATCGCCGTCCAGGCGTTTCTCGCTGAAGATCGCCAGGGTGCGAATCTTGTTGCCCTTCTGCGCGCGAATCTCGCTGGCACTGCCGGTGACCAGATCGACGTGCCCGCCCATCAGCGCCATGTAGTGCTCGGCACCACCTTCGAACGCGGCATAGCGCAGTTCACGCGGATCCACGCCAGCGGCACGGGCCAGCAGTGCGATCTTCATCCAGCCCTGACCACCGATGCTGCCGCCACCGCCGACGATGACGCTCTTGGGATCTTTCTTCAGCGCCTGCACCACATCATCGAGGTTCTTGTAGGGCGAGTCCTCACGCACGGCCAGGGTGCCGTAGTCGTTGCCGATCACGGCCAGCCACTTCACCGCGTTCTCATCGAAACGACCGTACTTGCCCAACGCCAGGTTGAGCAGCGAGGCGCCGGAGAAGGCCACCAGGGTGCCCGGCTCGGCACGGCGGTTGGCCGCGATGGAGTTGTAGGCCACGGCGCCGATGCCGCCTGGCATGTAGGTCACACGCATGGGGGCCTTGAGCAGTTTTTCGTCCTTGAAACCGGCCTGGGCCAGCTTGCAGGTCAGGTCGAAGCCACCGCCCGGCTTGCTCGGGGCGATGCACTCCGGACGCGCCGGCTCGTTGGCCAGCACGGAGGCACTGGCCAGCAGCGCAGCCAGGGAAAGCGGCAGGATACGGCGAATGGAACGGGTGATCATGATGGGTTCCTCTTATTAGATTTGTAGGCAAAGACGCTGGGTTACCAAATCGGCACGATGTAGCTAAGGATCAGGCGATTCTCATCCAGATCACGGACGAAGCTGGAGCGATAGGTCGCGTTGCGCCAGGTCACGGTCAGGTTCTTCAGGGCACCCTGGCCGAAGGTGTAGGCGATATCGGTGTTGCGCTCCCATTCATGGCCCTCGCCTGCGGCGAGGTCGACCTGGTCGCCACGCACGTAGCGGGTCATGAACTTCAGGCCAGGCACGCCGACGCTGGCGAAGTCAAAGTCGTAGCGCAGTTGCCAGGAACGCTCATCCGGCCCGGCGAAATCGTTGATCTGCACGAAGTTGGTCAGATACGGCGTGGCGCCATCGACATAGGTGAACGCATCGTCACCGCGCATCTTCTGGTAGCCAAGCCCCAGTGCATGACCGGCCAGGCTGTAGGTGAACATACCGTTGAGCGCCTGGTTGTCGATCTTGCCGGCACGCTCCTGACCTGCCTCGGCGTTATTGAAGTAGCGCAGATCGCTCTTCAGCTTGCCCGGGCCCAGCGGCAACGTGTGCTGCACACCCGCGAAGTGCTGGCGGTAGACGTCGCTCAGCTCAGCGTAGTGATAGCTGACCACCAGTTGCGGGTTGATTGCATAGTCGACACCGCCGAAGCGCAACTCGTCACTCTCCGGGCTGCCACCGAAACGGCCGTTCTTGTTGTTCAGGGCCAGCTTTTCCGAGCCGGACACGTCACGCTGCACGACACGGTTGATTTCACCCAGGGTGAAGGTCGCCCGCTCGATGTCCTTGCTCTGCAGCTGCCAGCCTTCGAATACCTGAGGCAGCAGGCGTGCGTTGCTGTATTGCAGATACGGCATCTTCGGCAACAAGGTACCGACGCGCAGCTGGCTTTCGGCAAAGCGCACCTTACCGGTCACGCCCAGTTTGCTGTAGTCGTCCTCGGGGCGATTCTTGCTGTCGCGCGGCAACAGGTCGGTGCCGCTGCGATCCTTGGAAGAGTCGAGCTTCAGGCCGAGCATGCCGATGGCGTCGACACCGAAACCAACCGTACCCTCGGTAAAGCCGGACTCCAGGTTGAGAATGAAGCCCTGAGCCCACTCCTCGCGCTTGTTTTGCCCCGGAAACTGACGGAAATCCCGGTTCAGGTAGAAGTTACGCAGCTCCAGGCTGGCCTTGCTGTCTTCGATGAAGCCGGCCGCCTGCAAACTGGGCAGCGAGAGTGCCGACACACCGCAAGTGGTCAGCGTCAGGAGGGTCTTTCTTGTCATTATGGTCAAGCCCTTGATGTGGTGGTGAGTGAAGCGGTGTCAGGTTCCGGTTCTACGGCTGACCGGGACGTACACCTCGCCGGAGAACAACCGGCGCGCGGTGCGCACCAGGGAGGCGCGCATGTTCTGGGGCTGCCCGTCTGCTGCGGGCTGCAGGGAGACTTCGATCTGCCCGCCGGGATGTTCGAGGCGCACCAGCGCCTCACCGGAGATGGGCGCGATGTCCTGGGCGATGCTGCCGGCCACCGCACAGGCAGTCGCGAGGCCGATGGCACCGGTCGCGGCCACCGAACGGTGGCAGTTGTGCGGCATGAAGTAGCGCACGCTCAGGGTGCCGCCATGGCGTGCCGGCGCCAGCAGCACCGGCTTGGGAATCACCATCTGCGAGACGTCACCGAGGCCCATGGCCAGGCCGGCCTGCAGGCGGATGCGCTCCAGACGCTGGAGAAACGCTGCATCGGCGTCCAGCTCGGCCGGCGACTCGTAACCGGTTTTGCCCAGCGCCTCGGCATGCAGCAGCACCATCGGCATGGCCATGTCGATGCAGGTGGCCTCCACCCCATCGAACTGGTCACGGCAGCGGCCGGTGGGCAACAGGCTGCCGGTCTTGGCGCCAGCGGCATTGAGGAAGGTCAGCTGGATCGGCGCGGCCGTGCCCGGCACACCGTCGATGGCGGTGTCGCCGTCGTAACGCACACGGCCACCCGGCGTCATCACGTCGGAATCGACGAAGGTGTTGGTGTTGAGGTTGCGGATACGCACACGGGTCAGCGGCGAGCTGGCGTTGACCAGGCCGTGCTCGATGGCGAACGGGCCGATGGCGCAGAGCATGTTGCCGCAGTTGGGCGCAGTGTCGACACGGCGCTGGGTGACCATGACCTGGACGAACAGGTAGTCGACATCGGCGTCGGGATGGGGCGAGCGGCTGACGATCGCCACCTTGCTGGTCTGCGGGCTGCCACCGCCGATGCCATCGATCTCCAGCTCATGACCCGAGCCCATGAGGTTGATCAGCAGCTCGTCGCGTTGCTGCGGGTCACTGGGCAAGTGGTTGGCCAGAAATACCGGGCCCTTCGAGGTGCCGCCTCGCATGAGTACGCAAGGTACCGTCCGCATGATGCCTCCAACGCATTAAAACTGTTGATTGTTGCTTTGCGTTGATTATGAGGAGCCTTTGTTTCTTCTGTAAAATGCATATATTTAGATATTTATTCCAATATACGCATTAATGCATGAGCCAGCTGCCCCTGACTTGCCAGCCATAAGGAGAAAGACTAGGGTTCATTGGTAAATTTCAGGCAAAAATACAGACGACTAATAACGAGCACGCATGAATTACGAACTCCAGGACATCCGTGCTTTCGTGTAAATTGCCGAATTCGGCAATTTTCACGAAGCCGCCAACGCCATTCATCTGTCTCAACCTGCCCTGACTCGGCGCATGCAGAAGCTCGAAGAGAGCCTGGGCACGCAACTGCTCGACCGCACCACGCGGCGTGTCAGCCTGACCGCGGTAGGCCGCGACTTCCTGCCCAAGGCGCAGCGTCTGCTGGACGATTTCGAGCGTTCAATCCTCGGCATTCGCGAACTGGCCGAGCGCCAGTCCGGCCAGGTCACCCTGGCCTGTATCCCGACTGCGGCGTTCTACTTCCTGCCCACGGTAATCCGCGCGTTCAACCTGCAATACCCGAAGATCCGCATCCGCATCCTCGACCTCAGCGCCCACGAAGGCCTGGAGGCGGTGATCCGTGGCGAAGCGGATTTCGGTATCAACATGCAGAGCGGCCAAAGTGCGGAAATCGACTTCACTCCGCTGGTCAACGAACCCTTCGTGCTGGCCTGTCGACGTGACCATCCACTGGCCAAGCAGCCGGAAGTGGCCTGGCGCGAACTGAGCGACTATCGCCTGATCGGCGTCGGTCGCCTCAGCGGCAACCGGGTGCTGCTCGACCATGGCCTAGCCCATCTGGACTGGCGGCCTAGCTGGTTCTACGAGGTGCAGCACCTGTCGACGTCACTGGGCATGGTCGAAGCCGGGCTCGGCATCGCCGCCCTCCCCAGCCTGGCCATGCCCGCCGAAGACCACCCGATTCTGGTCAGACGGCCGCTGGTCGACCCGGTCATCAGCCGCACGTTGGGCCTGGTACGACGCCGGGGTTCATCGCTGTCGCCTGCCGCCGAGCAGTTCGTCGAAACCCTGCTCAGGCAATGGCCAAGCTATACATCGCTGGGAACCGATAGCGAATCGGGTTGAGCAGCCGCGCCGCTCGATTGAGCGGGCGCGGCGGGCCGGCTCAGAGGTGGGTGAACACGCGCTCGGCCGGCAGACGCGATTTCGGCAACGCGGCATTGAAATCGCTGTCGCTGCGATAGCCCAGCGAAACCATCACCAGGCTGCGCAGACCGCGATCAGCCAGGCCCAGCTCGCGATCCAGTGCGTCACGGTCGATGCCTTCCATCGGCGTGGCATCCAGGCCAAGGCTAGCGGCGCCCAGCAGCAAAGTACCCAGTGCCAGGTAAGCCTGCTGCTCCATCCAGTGCTGCGTATCGCCCGCTTCGCGATGCAGGTTCACGTAGCCGCCGCGGACGTTCTGCTGAGTCGTGCGTGCCGCCTCGTCACGGAAGCGTCCGTCGGCGCCCTCCTGTTCCAGCACGGTGGCAAGATGCTCATCGCTCAGTTCGCTCAGGGTGCAGATCAGAATCACGTGCGAAGCATCGAGCACTTTCCCCTGGTTGGCGGCGAAAACGCCCTGCGTACCCTTGGCCAGGCGCGCCTTGCCCTCGGCAGTGCTGGCCACGACGAAATGCCAGGGCTGCGAGTTGACCGACGACGGCGCCAGGCGCAACAGCTCCAGCAGTTCGTCGATGGTCGTCTGATCCACCTGGCGCGTCGCATCGTAGGCCTTGGTGGTGTAGCGCTTGCGGGCGAAGGAAACGAGGCTCATGAAACTTCTCCTGAATCAGTGGGTGAAAAAAGATGGCCGCTAGTCTGAACCAAGCAGGTAAGTGAAAACAGCCTGCAGGCACGGCAGGAGTTTCAACGCCAACACGAAAATCGCCCCACTGGTCTGAGGGCGATTGGTCAGTGACGACAGGTGCCTGCAATCAGCCCAACGTACGCGCCAGGAAGCGGGAAGCCGGCGCCACGATCTGCTCCTGCGCCGCCACCAGCGGCAGATCCCGCGCGCCCTCGGCGGTCTGCTCGACCAGCGCATACAGCGTCGCGGTGGCCAGCTCCAGAGCCTGCGCCAGCGGCTGCCCGGCCAGCAAACGGCCAAGCAGGGTCGCGGAGAACACGTCGCCCATGCCGTTGGGCAAGGGATGCAGGGCCAGGCGCGGTGTGGTCACCAGCCAGGCCTCCTCACCGTTCACCGCCAGGGTGCCCAGCTCGCTCTCGGGAATATCCGGCGTCGCCAGGCTGGTGATCACCACGATATCCGGCCCCCGACCACGCAGTTGCCGGGCGATCTTCACCGCCTCCTGCAAGCTGCCCAGCTTCGCCCCGGTAAGCAGCTCGAACTCGAACTGGTTCGGCGTGATGATGTTGGCGAAGGGAATGGCCTGGTCACGCAGAAAATCCGGAATCGCCGGATTGACGAACACGCCCCGACCGACATCGCCCATCACCGGGTCACACAGGTAACGCACGTTCGGGTTGTGCTGACGAATCTCGCCGACCACTTCGAGGATGACTCGACCGCTGTCGGCATCGCCCAGATAGCCCGACAGCACCGCTGATAGGCGCGGCAGTACGCCACGCTCACGCAGCCCAAGCAGCACGTCGCGCACGTGCTCGGCACCGAATACCTGGCCGCGAAATTGCCCGTAGCCGGTGTGGTTGGAGAACTGCACGGTATGAATCGGCAGCACCTCGAAACCCAGGCGCTGCAAGGGAAATACTGCCGCGGCATTACCGACGTGGCCCCAGGCGACATGGGATTGGATCGATAGAACCAGCGGCGGCAGAACGGCACTCATCAGGGGCTCCGGCAGTGAAGGAAGGAGCGGCGATTATTCGTCATGTCGGGCTGCACGGCCACTGCAGCCCCAGAGAACAGCACGTCGAATCAGCACTACAAAAGCGTTAGACATCGCCGTAAAAGGCCGTCACCGGCACCAGCGCGCACCTGTAGGAGGCGCTTCAGCGGCGAGCTTTTTAGCGCGGCTAAAGCCCCCAAAAACTCTGCTCAGAGCGAGCATCGATCTCACTAGGAAGATGCGAGAGTCGTCAGTTGCCGCGCTAAGTCGGCGCGTCCAGTGGGCAGGCAATTGTGCTATGACGCTTTTCAAAGCCAACGACCATGCTTGACCCTGCCCCTTAGGGCAACCTGCATGCTGCCGGCTCTCTTTCAGATCGGAGCTGGATAGCTGATGACTGCGTTATCGATGGTCACCGGTGCCAACGGGCACCTTGGCAACAACCTGGTTCGGCAGTTGCTCGCCCGCGGGCAGCCGGTACGTGCCGGAGTTCGTGATCCCGCACACAGCACTGCCTTGCAAGGGCTTGGCTGCGAAGTGGTACGCGCGGAGCTGAAAGACATCGACTCTCTGCGCCAATCGCTAAAAGGGGTCGATGTGCTGTACCAGGTCGCTGCCGTGTTCAAGCATTGGGCGCAGAACCCACAGGCTGAAATCATCGAGCCCAACGTACAGGGCACGCGCAATATCCTTCGCGCCGCCGCCGAGGCCGGCGTGCGCCGCGTCGTCTATGTCAGCTCCATCGCGGCGGTGGGTCACGACGGCCAGTATCTGGATGAAACGGTCTGGAATGAGGAACAGCAGAATCCCTACTACCTTTCGAAGATTCTCTCCGAGCGCGCCGCCTGGGAGGAAGCGCAGGCATACGGCATCTCGATGGTCACGGTATTGCCCTCGGCGATCATAGGCCCCCATGCCGAACGCCTGTCCGACACCATGGGCTTTCTCGCTGCCGTGCTGGCGCGCAAGCTGGCGCTGGATCCGGACTTCCATTTCAATTTCGTCGATGTGCGGGATGTCGCCGATGGCCTGATCCAAGCCGCCGAACGAGGCCGCCCTGGACAGCGCTACATACTCGCGAACCGCGAGTCTTCGTCGTTGGGCGAGGTGATCGCCGCCCTCGATACGCTCCGTCCTGGGCAGCACCTGCCTGCGCGTGCGCCCAAGGCCTTGCTGCTCTCAGTCGCCATGCTGCAAGCATGGCGTGCACGCCTCACTGGCCAACCGGCCGAATTGCTGCCCAGCCAGGTACGCATGTTCCATGGTGTGCGCCAACGTTATTGCATCGACAAGGCAGTCGACGAGCTGGGCTACCGACCACGCCCGCCACAGGAGGCTCTCAGGCAGGCGTTCGAGTACCTGCTGACGCGCTGACTGCGGTCGCGAACTGCCGGTTTATCTGCGCCTGCAACTCGGTCAGGCGCTGTTCCTGAAGCTGCAAGGCCTGTATCTGGGCTTGCAGCTCCTGGCGCTTGGCTTCGATGCCCTGATTGGCGAGCACCAGGGGAAATGGCGAGTCATGCCGCTTGGCGGCCAGCAGCTCGCTCATCTCCCCCAGTTTGAACCCCACCGCCTGAGCCGTGCGAATCATCTGCAACAAGGTCAGGTGAAAAGGCGTATAGCGTCGGTAACTACCGAGACGCTGCGGGCTGATCAAGCCCATCTGTTCGTACAAACGAATGGCTTTGGGCGTACACCCCGACAACTTGGCCACTTCACCGATGTACATACGCCGTCCTGTCAACGCTCGATTGGGGGGGCAGAAGCTTAATGGCTGAACGGGGCGCTGTCTTCAGATCAGGTGGCGGGCTTTCGTGAGTGGCTACTATCGGCCAAAAGCAGCCCTTCGAAGTGGTCGCCAAACGAGACCCGCTGCGGGTCAGCCCCCCCAAAAACTACCGCAGGTTATCCGTGCCCACAGAGATTCCACCGAGCACTCGTGAACGGCTATAGCCCCTCAATAGTAAGGAAGTAGCCCTCGTGGTTTGCTCTGGCGCAAGGGTGTTGCCATGGCAAGGTTGCACAGCCCGGGACAGACCAAGCGCCGCAACTGGCGCTAATGGCTAGCGAAATTATGGTTAGGTACCTGTCTGGCGACTTCTTGTGGGGCATGCAGATGAGTAGCCGTTCTCTTGTAGGCTGCAGGTGCATGATCCAATGAAGCAGAGGTATAGTCGAAACGACTGATAAGGAGATGGTTCGGAATGGAAGACCTAGCCACAAAAATAATACCTCTCGTGCAGTTCCTTATCCCCGGATTTGTAACCACAGTGATCTTCTACTGGCTTTCTGAGTCACCAAAGCCAAGCCAATTTGAAAGAACGATTCAGGCTCTAATAGGCACTGGCCTGATAAGCATCTTGGTGCTCGGCATTGAGCTGTTCGCAAAGTGGATAGGGTCTAACTGGCAGGTTTTGGGGCCGTGGGATGACTACGTGGCTACCGTATGGTCGGTTGTGTGCGCAGTTCTCCTAGGTCTGTCCTTGGCATTTGCTGCCAACAACGACACGTTGTATACCTTGGCACGAAAGCTCCGCTTCACCTCCCGAGCTTCGTACTCCGAATGGTGCCTCGTCTTCAGGAAATACCCTAAGCGTTGCCTGGTGCTGCATTTGCTGGATGGGCGGCGGCTATGCGGGTATCCAAGGGTTTGGCCAACAGATCCAAACACAGGGCATTTTCTGCTCGAGCAAGCAGCGTGGGTTGTTGATGACACCTACTATGAGTGTTCGGGTGAGTTCGTTCTGATTGGAAATAGTGACATCCATTTCGTTGAGGTCCTGAAGTAGGAGTAAGCCTGTGAGCGATTCAGAAAAGATGGTCAGTTCGCCTGGCCCAGGTGTTCAGACTAATGGAGCAAATCCTCCCGCCCCTGCAAATGTCCGACCAGCGATGGCGCCGACATCTCCGCCGCCGCCACCGAAGAAATAAGTGGTGAACTGGATGGCTAGCAGAACTGATCAGGGGAAGTCTGGTTGGGTGGGCACTCGGGACGGCATTAATGTGAATCCGCCTGCTCCGACAAACATTCGACCGACTCAACCTCCGAAAGCGCCACCTCCCCCTCCGAAGCGAGATCCAAAATGACGAAGAAGATCGGTGGAAAACCTGGCTCCCCGGTTCAGGGTGGGGTCAATAAAGAGACGACAAGCCAAAGGCCTTCTGCGCCACCCTCGGCACCGCCGCCACCACCTAAAAAAGGTGGGTGACAACCCGCCCCTGAACCACTTGGATTTGCTGAGTGTTTTTTGGCCAAAATCGGGGCGCTAGTGTCCGCTTCTGGCCGATAGCCGCCACTCCACACCTTGCCCTCTCCCCTCACCCGCGCTCCAGTCCGCCCGGCCACGGTCAATCCCGTGACCGGGCGTGAGAACCGGAAAATCGTCCAAGGCGCGGAAGCGCCATAGCAGTGTAGCCAGCGCTTTTTTGTGCCCGGTTACCGCATTTCTATGGCGGGCCGTGTGAGGCAGGCCTCGACCTGGCCGGTTCCCTTGGACGCCGGTTTATCACCCTTGCATGGTCCGCCTCCATAGCCCGTGAGAAGACTGGGAAGCGGCTCCTTAATCTGTCCAAGGAGCATAAGGAAAATGCACTATCCCCCTTTTACCCAAGGGCTCCGCCCTGGGCTGCTGGCTGTCGTACTGACTTCCATTCTGGAGGTGCTGCATGACCAA
The DNA here is from genome assembly GCF_057809355.1 of Pseudomonas sp. FG29. Classification (NCBI taxonomy): domain Bacteria; kingdom Pseudomonadati; phylum Pseudomonadota; class Gammaproteobacteria; order Pseudomonadales; family Pseudomonadaceae; genus Pseudomonas; species Pseudomonas sp. FG29. The sequence goes on from NZ_JBMDJU010000033.1 coordinate 19,212, forward strand.
GTCTGAATCCGTCATTATCCCCTTCCCTACGCCACGCAATCCGTTGCAAAGCTTTGTCTCGGACGAGTGCCCGTTGCAGGCAGCAGCCGAGTATCGAGCGGCATTATTGGCCAAGCTGTTGCGGCGCATGCCAGAGCCAGAGCTGGTCAATTGCACCAATGCGCTGCTGAGCGAGTTGATCATGCTTTACCGTCGGGCCATCGCTCAGGCATCCAGGAGAGCTGCCCATGATTGAGCTGCAGCGGTACCTCACTCACCTGCCTGCTCATGACGGGCAACCGGCTGCCGACTTCGGTTGGAACGCAGATTGCCAGGCCAGCTTCGGTCACGGCGTGCAAACCGCGCAGGCCTGGCTGGACGATGCCAATAGCGGCTGGCTATGGGCCCATCTGCTGCTGGAACGCCAGCTGTACCCGCCGTGTGCTCAGCGCCATGCCTTCGAGCTGGGCTTTCTCAGCTGCATCCACCAGCGTCTGTGCTCCTCCTTGGGGGGCGATCACAGGGCCAAGCGGACGGAGCTCAGGCTGTAGGCAATCCCCGTGGCACCTGTGCGTTTGCAGTTTGCTCTCGCACAGGCGCCAGCCATTCAGCGGTGCGCACGGCGCACCCTGCGGTCGTGCTGAACGTTAGGGGGGCAAGCAGCCGGACGCCCTGACCTAGAGCCAGCGCCTTACCGTGCGGCAGTACTGTTCGAAGTCGTTGCCGAAAAGGTTGGCCAGGGCGCGTTCCTCCGGGCGGATCTGAAAGCGGTTCATGAACAGTACGAAGCCCAGCACGCCCAGCACTGAAACCGGCGAAGCCAGCAGGATCGACCAAGCCAGCAAGGCCGTCGCAAAGCCCAGGTACATGGGGTTGCGCGTGTAACGGTAGATGCCCGAACTGACCAGTGCCGAAGCCGTTTCCGGTTGCAGCGGGTTGACCGTGGTGCTGGCCTGGCGGAAGGAAGCAACACCTGCCAGGCAGATGAAGGCGCCCACCAGCAAGACCACAAGTGCGAGGCCCACGCGCCATTCGATGGACAGCGCCAGCACTCCTGGCAGGTAATAGGCCGCCAGACACATCATCACACCGCACAGGGCTGCGACCGCTACAGGGGGGATGCGATTTTCCAGTACGTCCATGACGTCATGTCCTTGTGTTGGCGGCTTGATTGCGAGCTTCTGGCGCAGCGGTTTGGGCTGCAACGCAACCAGCGAGGAGCACCAAAAGCATCTCGCTGCTCAGTGAACGGAAGGATGAAGGCCGTAGCTACTACAGCGTCAAGCGTCAGTGGCTCGGCCACGGGCCGGCGCCCTGCAATGCCCCGGGAAGCGCCCCCAGCTATAGCCCCATGCGAATCCCGGCGAGCACCAGCAGATGAACCGGATAGAAGAAATAGCCCCATCGCGTAACCGGCCAGATACGCCAGGTGACGGTCGTGCGCAGCAGCCACAGCCCGATGAGAGGGGCCGCGAACTCTGCCGCGATGCTGATGCCGACTACCTCACCTGACCAGCCTTCCGCCCAACGATTGCGGCTGTTGGCGAGCACGCAGAGCAGCGCCGGCAGCAACCACGTGGGCCCAGGCCGCTGGATCGCGATGACCAGCGCAGCCGGCACCAGGGCGCCGAACACGCCATACATCAGGCGCTCGTGCATCACTGCGGCCAGGGCCAGGCTCAACAGCCCCAGCAGCAGGCCATGACGCCCCTGATGGTGGACACCCCAGGCAATCAGCAGGCCGATTAGCAAGGTGGGCATGATGTTCAGCGTGCTGCTTTCGGTGGAAAGCAGGCGGTAAGGCAGTTCGGAGACAACCGAGAAGGCCACCAGCCACGCCAGATAGCGACCGTTGGCGTCGGTGAACAACTGGCCTGGTCGTGAGCGGCAGACGTTGGCTGCGATGCCCAGGCAGAACAACGGAAACGCCAGCCGCCCGACGAAGAACAGCCAGGCTTCCGCTTGTGGCCAGAGGTAACGCGAGTGGTCGATGACCATGCTCAGCATGGCCAGCCACTTGATCAGATCCAGGCTGCTGTCACGCCTCGCCTGGATTCCCGAACTCGCCCCGAATACGGTGGCTCTCATCAGGGTGAACACTGCGCCCCTACCCTGTCAGCCCGACCCAGCCATGCCAACCGACGTAGACCCCGACGGCGATGATCAATGCACTGGAGAGATAGGGCGCACGCCGCGCCACGCTGTTCAGCCAGGGCCATCGATTGGACGCCTGCCTGGCGCCGATGGCGGCTGCAACACCAACGCTGACCAGGGTCAGCGCCAGCCCGATGCTGAAACACACCACCAGCACGGCGCCCAGAGCGACTTCTTTGACTTGCAGGCACAACAGCAACACGGTGATGGCAGCCGGACAGGGAATGAGTCCGCCGGTCAGGCCGAACAGCATCACCTGGCCGGTCGTGACGTTCCGACTGCTGAAGCGTTTACGGATGTCGTGGGCATGCGCGCGCGCATGAGCATCCTGGTAGTCCGTCTGTGGCAGCTCCAGACCATCTCTGTCCGCGTGGGCATGGTCATGCTCATGGAAGCTCAGGTCATAGTCATGTGAATGGCCTGCATGGCCCAGGCTCAGGCGGGCGGTGAATGCGTGCGGCTCAGGAATCGCGTCCAGCGACTCCAGATAGCCGTCTCGGTCGACGAAGCGGAACGGCTGGGTCTGACCGTCGCTGCGGGTCGTGAGCAGGCGAACCTCGTCTGCTGACCAGGCATGGCCAGCCAATGTACGCAGTCGCCAGCGTGGCGGCACGCCCTTCTCGAAGATCGTCAGCTCGACACGCCCGTGGCCGGTGTCGAGCTGGTGCGTTTCGTCTGCATGGTGATGGTCGTGTTGTTCGAAACGCCACATCCGTTCGCCACGCCAGGTACGCCAGAACATCCACAGGGCGATGGTGACGATGATCACCGCCGACGCGAGCTGGAAGTACGGCTCGGTGGTTGCGGCGTCGAGATTCTGGCCGAGATACATCCCACTCAGTGCCACCAGCCAGACCACGGCCGTATGCGAGACGGTGGCAGCCAGGCCGAGCACAACGGCCTGCTTCACGCTGCCGCGAATGGCGATGATGAAGGCAGCCATCATCGTTTTCGAATGCCCTGGCTCCAGACCATGCAGGGCACCGAGCAGGATCGCCGTGGGGAAGTAAAGCCAGGCGTGCGCAGCCCCTTGCTGCAGCAATTCGGCGAAGCTCGACATGACAGCTCCTACAGGTATTTGGTGATCTGCTTGAACTCTTCCAGTGGCGCGCGCTGGCCACTAGTTAGCGCCCCTACGGTGTGTTCTAGGCAGTGATCGATGTGATCCTGAATCAGGGTTCGCTTGGCCTGGCAGACCGCCTTCTCCACGGCATGCAGTTGCTGGGCGATATCCACACAGGCGCGGCCGCTTTCGATCATGTTGACGATGCTGCGCAGGTGCCCTTCGGCACGCTTCAACCGTTTGACGATGTCGCCATGGCTCTGGTGCGGGTGATCGTGTTCGTGCTGGCTCATCAGGAGGCTCTCATGCTGGATGGCGCCGCCACATCCTATCCCCCCGGGGAGGATATTGAAATGGTGACTCGGCAGGTATCGGTGCGCGCGGCGCACCCTACCCATAGCGCACGACAGCTACTTTCATTCGGGAGTAAGTCAACTTGAGAAAGGCGGAATTTACAGGCTCCGAGGGCACGCCCAATACTGGTTCCACCTGTGCAGGCCAGGCCCAGAGCGCCTCGGTTCGCAGGTGATACGACCACCCAGCGCATAACAACAAGAGGCGCCCTATGAACACGCCGAGCAATGCCGGACGCGAGCTGCCCAGGCTCGAAGTTCGCTCCATCGATTACGTGCCGCGCGAAGAACGTCATGGAAAGATCTGGCACCAGGGACCGTTCTGGTTCACCGGCAATTTCGTCTTTCTCACCATGATGGTCGGTTTCACCGGCCCGAGCATGGGTCTCGGCACGCTGTGGAGCATGCTCGCGGTGGCAATCGGCGCCGGTTTCGGCACCATCTTCATGGCGCTGCATGCCAACCAGGGACCGAAGATGGGTTTGCCGCAGATGATCCAGTCCCGCGCGCAGTTCGGCAGCCGTGGCGCCATCGTGCCGTTTGCCGCGACGGTGTTCGTCTATATAGGCTTCATCGTATTCGGGGTGATCCTGGTCACCCAGGCGATCCAACTGGTGCTGCCCGGCTCCAAAGGCTTTTGGTACCCGACGCTGGTGGTGGTTTCGATCATCGTCGCGGTGGTTGGCTATGACCTGCTGCATTTCGTACAGCGCTGGCTGACCTACGTGCTCATCGCCACCTTCGCCATCGTCACCTTCCTGGCTTTTACGGCGCTGCCGCAGGCCTCGGCCGCGCCATTGCCGACGAACTGGGATACAACCGCCTTCCTGGTACAGCTGTCGCTCGCGGCCGGCTACAACATCAGCTACTCGGTGTACGTGTCGGACTATTCGCGCTACCTGCCCGAAGACGCGCCGAGCGGCAAGCTGATCTTCTGGACGTACCTCGGCGCCGCTGGCTCGGCCGTCTGGTTGATGTCGCTGGGAGCGATGCTGGCAACCTATATTCCGGGGGCTGATGGCATCGTCGCCCTGGTGACTACGGGTGACTATCTGTTCCCTGGCTTCGGCGTGTTCGTGGTGATGATCGGCGCGGCAGCACAACTGTCGGTCACCGGTGTGAACTGCTACGGCGCGATGCTCACCGGCATCAGTGCTGTCGACGGCTTCCGCCCGGTGCGCCCGACCCTGGGCCTGCGTGTGGCCGGACTGTCACTGGTGGGCATCGCCTCGATCGTCATTTCGCTGTCGCTGCCCGAGGCCTACATGACCAGCTTCAACGGCTTCGTCCTGCTGATGCTGTATTTCCTGATCCCTTGGACAGCGGTGAACCTGGTGGACTTCTACGCGGTGCGCAAGGGCGAGTACTCGATCAGCGAAATCTTCAACCCGCAGGGCATCTACGGTCGCTGGGCTTGGCAGGGCATCCTGTCGTATGCAGCGGCGTTCATCAGCATGATTCCTTTCTTCTCGCTGCCCTTCTATGTCGGCCCGGCGGCCGAAGCCATCGGCGGCGCAGACGTGGCCTTCATCCCTGGCCTGCTGGTCGGTGGCGGCCTCTACTACCTGCTGACCCTGAGCCAGCACGCTCGCACCATGGCAACGCCGAAGCGCGCCTAGCCCACACACCTGTCACCTCACCCTGACCTTACCTCCGAGGACGGCCGGGCCGCCCTCGCTCACCCGCGATTCAGGTAACTGACCATGAACCACAAGACCGTCGCCCTCATTCAACACCCTCCGGTCGTGCTCGATGCGGCGCAGTCGCTGGAGCGCGCCGTTGGCCTGATCGCCGAGGCAGCCGCCCAGGGCGCACAACTGATCGTGTTTCCCGAAACCTGGCTGAGCTGCTACCCGGCCTGGGTATTCGGTATGGCCGGCTGGGACGACGCAAATGCCAAGCACTGGTATCAACGGCTGCTGGCCGATAGCCCGGTGCTCGGTAAGCATGACGACCTGCAAGACGGCCTGGCACCGGTACGCGCTGCTGCACGCGAGCATAAGGTTTGTGTGGTCATCGGCATCAACGAGCGGGCACGCACGCAGGGTGGCTCGCTGTACAACTCGCTGGTCACCATTGGCGATGACGGTTACCTGCTCAACGTGCACCGCAAGCTCACGCCGACCCATACCGAGCGCAACGTCTGGGCTCAGGGTGACGCCGCCGGACTGCGCGTGGTCGATACCCCGGTCGGGCGCGTCGGCGGGCTGGTGTGCTGGGAACACTGGCACCCGCTGGCCCGTCAGGCGCTGCATGCTCAAGACGAGCAGATCCACGTCGCAGTCTGGCCAGACATGCCAGAGATGCACCATGTCGCCGCCCGTGCCTATGCCTTCGAGGGGCGCTGCTTCGTGCTCTGCGCCGGACAGTACCTGACCACCGCCGACATTCCCGGCGAACTACTGGACGCCTATCGCCTGGGCGCGGGCGCCGAGCAGTCCACCGATGGCGTGGTGTTCGCCGGTGGCTCCGGGGTGATCGGCCCGAATGGCCAGTGGCTGACACCACCGCTGGTGGGCAAGGCCGGCATCGTGCTGGCAACGCTAGACCTCGACTGCGTCGATGCGCAGCGCCACGACCTCGACGTGGCCGGGCATTACCTGCGCCCGGACATTTTCGAACTGCGCGTCGACCGCCGTCCGCGCCATGGCATCGAACTGCTCGACGCCTGAGCGGTATCACCGGCCCCTTTCCCCCTTATCGAAGTGTTCTCGTGATGAATGATCTGCTGCTCGCCACCGCCCTGCTCTCCCTCGCCCTCGGCGCCCTCTCCGGCTTCGCCGTGCTTACCTGCGTCGACTACCCGGACAAGGCACGCGCCCTGGGCGTGGTCAACCCGATGCGCATTCGCCAGGCGCATATCGACTGGATCGTGATGGGCACGGTGATGGCCGCCACCGCCCTCGCCGCACCGGACATGCCGGGCTGGATCTATGCACTGGTGCTGTTCGGCGGCGTGGTCAACCCACTCACCTTCGTGCCAATGGCCTTCTCCAAAACCGTGGACACCACCCAGGCGTTTCGCCTTATCTCGCTGCTGTCCTTCACCTCGTTGAGCAGCGGCTTGGTGGTGACGGCCGGGCATTTCATCAGCACCCGCTTCTAGCCGACAAACGCCCGACACGGTGGGAAGTGCCATACTCGGCGCGGGCAACAAGACAGACCTGACAGGCGGATCACCCCATGCTGGCCAATCTCTCGGACATCGATCTGAAAATGCTGCGCATCTTTTGCTCGATCGTCGAGGCTGGCGGTTTCACCGCTGCGCAGGTTCGCCTGAACACCAGCCTGCCGCGCCTGAGCGTGACGGTTCGCGACCTGGAAACGCGGCTGGGTTACACCCTCTGCCGGCGCGGCAAGGGTGGCTTCCAGCTGACCGACCAGGGCGCCCAGGTGTATGCCGCCGCGCAGGAGCTGAACGCCGACATGGAGCGCTTCCGCCAGCGCCTGGTCATGCTCAATGCTCACCACCCTGAAACCTTGCGCTTGGGCAGCATCGACAACCTCATCACCCTCGAACCGGCGCCGGTGCCGCTGGCCCTGGCGCGCTTGCGTGAAGCGATTCCAGACACCCGCATCGTGCTGCAGATTCTCACCGCCGAGGGGCTCGAACAGGCGGTCATCAATGGTGACCTCGACCTGGCCATCGGCGTGTTCGACCACCAGCTGTCCGGCGTGCACTACCAGGAGCTGTTCGAGGAACAGCAAAACCTCTACTGCGGACGTAGCCACCCATTCTTCGCCCGCACCGACAGCACCCTGAGCGACACGGAAATCTTCAGCGCCGAATACGTCGACCGTGGTCTGGTGGTGGAGAATCGCAAGCCATTCACCTTCCCCTTCAACAGCGTGTCGAGCGCCGCCTCGACCGAGGCCGTCGCCTCGCTGATCGCCTCCGGCCACTTCATCGGCTACCTGCCCGGGCACTACGCCGAAGTACTGGTGGCGCGCGGTACGCTGCGCCCGATCTGGCCTGCGCGCTTTTCCTACAACGCCAAGTGCCACTGCATCACCCGCCAGGGCGTGCCGCACAGCACTTCGATGGAGCGTTTCATCGCGGCCCTGAGCAGCGTCACGGCTACGCTCGTGTCCTGACGCCCAACCGCACCGTCGTGCCCAACCAAGCAACCTGAGACAGGATGGGCTGTGGTTCGGCATGCCAAGTGATACCATTGCGCGCCTCGACGCCGCGCTGAGCACCACCAGGCCACGGCGTCACGATGCCCGACACTCCCACCCATGCCTCACCAGCCTTAGCGGCTCGTCTGCCGGCAGGGTCGTAGCGTTCACTCATTTGCGCAGGTTGGTCTTCCTCGGTTCGGGCCGGGTTGCAAGGCTCGAAGCGGTATCCCCCGTTAAACAGCGCACTTCAAGTTACTGATAGGTAAGTCCTTTGATCTCCACCGCTAACATCACCATGCAGTTCGGCGCCAAGCCGCTGTTCGAGAACGTTTCCGTCAAGTTCAACAACGGCAACCGCTACGGTCTGATCGGCGCCAACGGCTGCGGCAAGTCGACCTTCATGAAGATTCTTGGCGGCGATCTGGAGCCCTCCGGCGGCCAGGTGATGCTCGAGCCGAACGTGCGTCTGGGCAAGCTGCGCCAGGATCAGTTCGCCCACGAAGAATTCAACGTGATCGACACCGTGATCATGGGCCACGCGGAGCTGTGGAAGGTCAAGGCCGAGCGCGACCGCATCTATTCGCTGCCGGAGATGAGCGAAGAAGACGGCATGAAGGTCGGTGAGCTTGAGGGGGAGTTCGCCGAGATGGACGGCTACACCGCCGAGTCCCGCGCCGGCGAGCTATTGCTCGGCCTGGGCATTCCGCTGGAACAGCACTTCGGCCCGATGAGCGAAGTGGCACCCGGCTGGAAGCTGCGCGTGCTGCTGGCCCAGGCGCTGTTCGCCGACCCGGACGTGCTGCTGCTCGACGAGCCGACCAACCACCTGGACATCAACACCATCCGCTGGCTGGAAACCATCCTCACGGCGCGTAACAGCACCATGATCATCATTTCCCACGACCGTCACTTCCTCAACGCGGTCTGCACCCATATGGCTGACCTGGATTACGGCGAGCTACGCCTGTTCCCGGGCAACTACGACGAGTACATGACGGCCTCGACCCAGGCGCGTGAGCAACTGCTGGCCGACAACGCCAAGAAGAAGGCGCAGATCGCCGAGCTGCAAACCTTCGTCAGCCGCTTCTCGGCCAACGCCTCCAAGGCCAAGCAGGCCACCAGCCGCGCCAAGCAGATCGACAAGATCCAGCTGGCCGAGGTCAAGCCGTCGAGCCGCGTCAGCCCGTTCATTCGCTTCGACCAGAACAAGAAGCTGCACCGCCAGGCAGTGACCGTCGAGAAGCTGTCCAAGGCCTTCGACGACAAGGTGCTGTTCAAGAACTTCGGTTTCACCATCGAAGCCGGCGAGCGTGTGGCCATCATCGGCCCCAACGGCATCGGCAAGACCACCCTGCTGCGTACCTTGGTCGGCGAAATGCAGCCGGACGCCGGCAGCGTGAAGTGGACAGACAGCGCCGAGGTGGGCTACTACGCCCAGGATCACGCCCACGACTTCGAAGCCGACGAAACCCTGTTCGAGTGGATGGGCCAGTGGACCAGCGGCGAGCAGAACATCCGCGCTGCACTGGGCCGCATGCTGTTCTCCTCCGACGAGATCCAGAAGTCGGTGAAGGTACTTTCCGGTGGTGAACAGGGCCGCATGCTGTTCGGCAAGCTGGCCTGCCAGAAACCCAACGTGCTGGTGATGGACGAACCGACCAACCACCTGGACATGGAATCCATCGAAGCGCTCAACCTGGCGCTGGAGAACTACCCGGGCACGCTGATCTTCGTCAGCCACGACCGCGAGTTCGTCAGCTCGCTGGCCACACGCATCATCGAGCTGTCGGATAACGGCGTGACCGACTTCAGCGGCACCTACGACGACTACCTGCGCAGCCAGGGCATCATCGTCTGACGTCTGCCACAGAAATAAAGAAGCCCGCGATTGCGGGCTTTTTCATGGGCGCAGGATCAGGCTAGGGCGTCAAATGCGGAACTGACGCACCAGCCCATTGAGGCGATCACCCAATCCGGCCAGGCTGCGCGCGGTCAGCGCACCCTGTTCGGTTTCGCTGGCGACGCTGTCCACCGCCCCGGCGATCTGGTGCACGCTGCGGTTGATCTCCTCGGCCACGGCGGTCTGCTCTTCGGCGGCACTGGCGATCTGCGCGTTCATCGCATTGATGGTGGCGATCAGGTGGGCGATGGCGTCCAGGGAAGCGCCGGCCTTGTTGGCCTGCTCGCTGGTCAGCTCGCCGGCATCGCTGGAGCGACGCATCGCCGTGACCGAGGCCTGGGTGCCCTGCTGCAGGCGATCGATCATGCCCTGGATTTCCTGCGTGCTCTGCTGGGTGCGGCTGGCCAGCGCGCGAACTTCGTCGGCCACAACGGCGAACCCGCGCCCTGCCTCACCGGCACGCGCCGCCTCGATGGCCGCGTTGAGCGCCAGGAGGTTGGTCTGCTCGGCGATGGAACGGATGACGTCGAGCACGCTGACGATGGACTGGACATCCTGCTGCAGGCTGTCCAGGGATACACCACTGCTGCGGATGTCCTCGACCAACGCATGAATGCGCTGAATGCTGCCATCGACCACACGCTTGGCCTCCTGGCCTTCCTGGTCGGTCTGCTGGGCAGCCTCGGCAGCGCCCTGCGCGCTCTTGGCGACTTCCTGGGCGGCGGCCGACATCTCGTTGATCGCGGTGGCGACCTGATCGGTCTCATGGCGCTGCTGCACCATGGCCTGCTCGGAACGCTGAGTTTGGGCGGAAACCTGGCCGACCAGCTCGGTGAGTTGGCCGGTCATTTCCGCGATCTGCCGCACCAGTCCATGAATCTTCTCGACGAAGCGGTTGAAGGAGCCGGACAGCTGGCCCAGTTCATCCTGGCTGGCCACCGGCAGACGCCGAGTCAGGTCGCCGTCGCCTGCCGCAATATCGTCGAGGTTGGCCTTGATCTGCGCCAGCGGCCGCAGGAAAGCATTACCCAGCCAAACCGCGACGATACCGACCAATACCAGCAGCACCGCTGCAACAACGACGATGCTGGTGATGATGGTGGTGATGCGCTTGTCGATGGCCGCCTGCACCTCGGTGATCTGCGCTTCGACACCATCGAGGTTGAGCGCGGTGCCCAGGGCCATGTCCCACTTGGGCAGGTAGTAGCTGTAGGCGAGCTTGGGCACCTGCACCGCCTCGTTGCCCGGCAGCGGCGAGGAATAATTGACGTAGTAGGTGTTGTTCTTCGCAACATTGACCAGCTCACGGTTGATGTACACACCGTTCACATCACGCCGATCGTTCAGGCTCTTGCCAACGTCCACCGGGCTATCGCTGCGGAACAGGCGCACCACGTTGGAGTCGTGGCCGAAGAAATAACCATCGGAGCCGTATTTGATCTTGGAGAGGATGGCGATGGCCTGCTCGCGACTGGCCATGTCGCCCTGGCTGGCATTGTCATAGAGGCTTTTCACGGCCCCGACGGCGATCTGGATGTAGCTCTGTAGCTCGCTGCGCTTCTCCTGCAGCAGGCGCTCCCGGGTCTCCGCTACCTCATCGGCAGCCAAGCTCTGCAGCACCTTGGCAGCGGTACCGCTGAGCACCAACGCAAACAACATCACCGGCACCAGAGCCAGCAGTATTACCTTGGTTTTCAATGTCAGGCGCATTCTTGTTTTCCTCTAGGCCAGGCAGACGCAAAAACGGGGCTACCACTTGTATCGGCAGCCCCGCTCTGGAGTTAAGCGACTCGAAAGCCCAAGAAATTTAGTAACGGCGCCTGCACTTACAGGAGCATAGCGGCAGCCCAACCGAACGCCAGCAACGGCAGGTTGTAGTGCAGGAAGGTCGGCACGACGCTGTCCCAGATGTGGCTGTGCTGGCCGTCGACGTTCAGCCCGGCGGTCGGCCCCAGGGTCGAGTCCGATGCCGGCGAGCCTGCATCGCCCAGGGCACCGGCCGTACCGACGATGCAGACGATGGCCAGCGGGCTGAAGCCAAGCTGCACGCCCAGCGGCACGAAGATCGCCGCAATGATCGGCACCGTGGAAAACGATGAGCCAATCCCCATGGTGACCAGCAGCCCGACCAGCAGCATCAGCAACGCGCCCACCGCCTTGTTGTTGCCAATCAGTTCGGCGGCGCCATCGACCAGCGCCTTCACCTCGCCGGTTGCCTTCATCACTTCGGCGAACCCGGCGGCGGCGATCATGATGAAACCGATCATGGCCATCATCTTCATGCCCTCGGTGAACAGGCCGTCAGCCTCGCGCCAGCGCACCACGCCGGATACCGAGAAGATGACGAAGCCCACCAGCGCACCAACGATCATCGAGTCCAGCCAGAGCTGCACGACGAAGGCGGCGGCGATGGCGACGCCAGCCACCAGCAGGCTCATGGGGTTGTACTGAACATCCACGCGCTCGGCCTGCTCGATGCTCTTCAGGTCATAGCTGCGCTTGCCGCGATAGCTGATGAACACTGCGACAAGCAACCCGCAGAGCATGCCCAGCGCAGGAATCGCCATGGCCTGAGTGATGCTCACGCCCGTGATATCGACACCCGCACGGGCGACGTTCGCCAGGAGAATCTCGTTGAGGAAGATGCTGCCGAAGCCGACAGGCAGGAACATGTAGGGCGTGACCAGACCGAAGGTCAGCACACAGGCGATCAGGCGTCGATCCATCTGCTGCTTGCTCATCACGTACAGCAGTGGCGGAACCAGCAGCGGAATGAAGGCGATGTGGATCGGCAGGACGTTCTGCGAGGCGATGGCCACCAGAAGCAGCAGCGCGATCAGTGTCCACTTGAGCAGGCTACCGCCGCCCTCCTGCTGCCCGCCAACCAGCCCGAGCGCCTTGTCGGCCAAGGCATGGGCCAGGCCCGACTTGGCGATGGCCACGGCAAAGGCGCCCAGCAAGGCATAGGACAACGCAACCGTGGCACCGCCACCGAGCCCCTGGTTGAACGCCGCCAGGGTGCCCTCGCCCCCCAGCCCACCCAGCAGGCCTCCGGCCAGCGCACCGATGATCAGCGCGACCACGACGTGAACCCGACAGAGGCTCAGGATCAGCATGATGCCAACCGCAGCGATTACAGCGTTCATGAAAAGCCTCCAGCACTCAACGCGCGGCCATCGACCGCAAAAAGCGGCGTACTCTGCCGGAAGTGGTTCGAGGTGTCAAAACGGCAAATGTTCGATATATTGCTCAGCGCGTGCAACATTCGGATCAGGCGAGGCATGGACGGTCGCTGAAAACCACTTGCAAGCATTCAAGATTCAGCCATCACCCGCCGACATCAACTGTATATCCAAGCCGGAAGTAGGATGCCCATGCCATTTAGTCGCCTATCCATCCAGTGGAAGATCACCTTGCTGGCCGGGCTTTGCCTGCTGGCCATCGTCACGTTGCTGGTCGGTGCGTCGCAGTACCAATCCAGCCGCAGCGCCACGCTGGTCAAGGACGCCAGTTCCGCCATGCTGGAGGAAAGCGCCAAGCAGCGCCTGAAGGCACGCGCCGATCTGCAGGCCATTCGCATCCAGCGCTATTTCATGGATGCCTACCAGTACGGCAAGGGGTTCTCCAGGCAGATCCTGTTCCTGCGCGAGCAAGCCAAAAAACGCTTTCTCGATGCCTTCGACCTGCGTGAGGATCTCACCCGTCAGGTACGCACCAGCCTCGAAGCCAACCCCAGCCTGCTCGGCCTGTATCTGGTGTTCGAACCCAACGCGCTGGATGGCAAGGACGAACTCTTCGCCGATCAGCCCAACCTGGGCAGCAACGATGCCGGGCGGTTTTCGCTGTACTGGTCCCAACCGACGCCCGGTCAGCTGACCTCAGAGGCGATGCCCGAATCGCTACTGGCGGACAGCACCCTGGGTGACAATGGCGTGCCCTACAACGCCTGGAATACCTGCCCTCGCGAAACACGCCAGGCCTGCGTGCTCGAACCCTACTATGACGAGGTGGCCGGGCAGCGCATCCTCATGACCAGCATCGCCTTCCCGCTGGAGCAGGATGGCAAGATCATCGGTGTGATGGGCCTGGATATCAGCCTCGACAGCCTGCAGAACATCAGCCTGGAGGCCAACCGCGAACTGTATGACGGCCAGGGCCACGTCAGCATCCTCAGCCCGGCCGCGCTGCTGGTCGGCCACAGCAGCGATGCCAGCTTGCTGAGCCAGCCGGTGGAGCGTGCGTATCCGGAGCAGGCGGCCCAATTGCGCCAAATGGTGCAGAACGGCACCTCGGCTGAACTCGATCACGGCGATACGCTGCGAGAGCTGAGCCCTTTCCGCCCGATCCCCGAAGCCAAACCCTGGAGCGTACTGCTAGACGTGCCCAAAGCCGTGCTACTGGAGCGCGCCATTCAACTCGGTGGCCAACTGAGTGAACGTCGAGCCAGCGACAGCCTGTTCGCCCTGTTGCTCGGGTTCGTCGCCATGACAGCCGGCCTGCTGTTGATGTGGCTGACCGCGCGCGGTGTCACCCGCCCGATTCTCGGTGTGGCGGCGATGCTCAAGGACATCGCCAGCGGCGAAGGCGACCTCACGCGCCGCCTGAGCTATGCCAAACAGGATGAGTTGGGCGAGCTGGCCAGTTGGTTCAACCGCTTCCTCGACAAGCTGCAACCCATCATCGCCGACGTGAAGAACAGCGTCGTCGATGCACGCAGCACCGCTGATCAGGCCGCGGCCATCGCCAGCCAGACCAGCGCCGGCATGCAGCAGCAATACCGCGAGGTGGATCAGGTCGCCACGGCCTTCCAGGAGATGAGTGCTACGGCCCATGACGTCGCGCATAACGCCGCGCAAGCCGCCGAAGCAGCGCGCAGTGCCGATCAAGCCAGCCGCGAAGGCCAGCAGGAAGTCGACAAGACCACCAGCAGCATCGAGTTGCTGGCCAACGAGATGAATGTCGCCATGCAGGAGGTCGAGGGGCTGTCCAGCAGTAGCGAGCAGATCGGCTCGGTGCTGGAGGTGATTCGCGCCATCGCCGAACAGACCAATCTGCTGGCCCTCAACGCCGCCATCGAGGCCGCGCGGGCCGGCGAGGCAGGCCGCGGCTTCGCGGTGGTCGCCGACGAGGTACGCAACCTGGCCAAGCGCACCCAGGACTCGGTCGAGGAAATCCGCCAGGTGATCGAAAAGCTACAGAACGGCACCCGCGAGGTGGTCAGCACCATGCAAAGCAGCCATCGCCAGGCACAGGGCAGTGTCGAGCAGGTGCAGATGGCGGTCGCCGCACTGCAGCGCATCAGCCAGGCGGTGACGGTAATCACCGACATGAATCTGCAGATCGCCAGCGCGGCTGAAGAACAAAGTTCGGTCGCCGAAGAGATCAACCGCAATGTCGCCTCGATTCGTGACGTCACCGAAGCCATTACCGCACAGGCCAGCGAATCGGCTCAGGTCAGCCAGAACCTCAACCGCCTGGCCAATCACCAGCAGGGCTTGATGGATCAGTTCCGCGTCTAGCGCCTTGAATGGCCATCACCTTGCGTGGTGGCCCGCGCTGCCCTAGCCTGCGTTCTTTTTCCAGGAATTCCGCATGTTGAACATTGCCTTGGTTGCCGGCTCCAGCCGCAATAACAGCCAGTCCGGGAAGGTCGCGCGCTTTCTCCGTCAGCGTCTGATCGAACTGGGCCACGCCAGCCAGTCGAGCACCAGCGTCATCGATCTGGGCCTGGCGCCTCTGCCGCTGTGGCCCGCTGAAGACAGCGGCCCGTGGGAGCTCTATCGCCAGCAACTGGCCGCTGCCGATGCGCTGGTGATCATCGCCCCCGAGTGGAATGGCATGGCCTGCCCGGCGATCAAGAACTTCTTCATCTATGCCAGCAAAGCCGAGCTGGCGCACAAGCCTGGGTTGCTGGTCGGAGTTTCCTCGGGCATCGGCGGCGCCTATCCGATCAGCGAACTGCGTGCCTCCAGTTACAAGAACTGCCGGCTTTGCTACCTGCCCGAGCATCTGATCGTGCGCCAGGTGGAGAAGGTGCTCAACGGTTCGCAACCGCAGGACGAAGCCGACCAGCGCATGCACCAACGCGTCGATTACACG
Organism: Pseudomonas sp. FG29; assembly: GCF_057809355.1. Taxonomy (NCBI): domain Bacteria; kingdom Pseudomonadati; phylum Pseudomonadota; class Gammaproteobacteria; order Pseudomonadales; family Pseudomonadaceae; genus Pseudomonas; species Pseudomonas sp. FG29. The sequence continues at coordinate 34,882 of NZ_JBMDJU010000033.1, forward strand.
CTGGACGTCCTCATCCGCTACGCCCATGCCCTGCAGCCGGTGCGTGCGGCCATTGGGTTCGACAACCTGGCCTTCGCCAACGGCATGTAGCCGCTAGCGCCGCGGCAGTTCCAACAGCACACGCAGCCCGCCCAGCGGGCTGTCCTGCAAGGCGATGGAGCCGCCCCAGGCTTCGACGATATCGCGCACGATCCCCAGGCCCAAGCCATGGCCGGCGACCTGCTCATCGAGACGAGTACCGCGTCCGAGTACATCCTCGCGCCGCTGTGGCTCGATGCCAGGGCCGTCATCATCGACATGAATCCGCAGCATGCCACCCTCCTCGACCAGCTCCAGCTGGACGCGGCTGTCAGCCCATTTGCAGGCGTTGTCCAGCAGATTGCCGAGTAGCTCCAGCAGATCCTCGCGGTCACGCTGAACGATGAGACCGGCAGGCGCCTTCCACTCAAGGTTGAGCCCGTGGTCGTGAATCATCGCCAGAGTGGCGAACAGGCCCGGCAGTTCCTGCGCGCAGTCGAAGCGCGCTCCGGGCAGCGCCTCTCCCGCCAGGCGGGCGCGGCCCAGTTCACGACTCAGGCGTTGTTCGATCTGCTCCAGTTGCTCATGCAGCGTGGCCCGTAGCGCCGGGTAGGCCGCCAGCTCGTCACGGCCAGCGAGGCTGATCAATACCGCCAGGGGCGTTTTCAGGGCATGCCCGAGGTTGCCTAGGGCGTTGCGCGAGCGCTTGAGGGTTTCCTCGGTGTGAGCCAGCAGGTGGTTGATCTGTGCCACCAGTGGTTCCAGCTCTTCGGGCACCTGCGCGTCCAGCTCGCTGCGCTGGCCCTGCTGCAACTGGGCGATCTGCTGGCGCACCTGTTCAAGCGGTTTCAGCGCTCGCCGCACCGTATAGCGCTGGGCGATGAGGATCAGCAGCAGTGCGGCACCGCCCATGCCCAAGCCCAACCACTGCATGCGCCGAAAGCCCTGCAGGATCGGCGCGTAGTCCTGCGCAACGCTGATCGTCAGATTCTGCCCGTAGCGTCGGTAATCGGCCCGGTAGACCAGCAGGCGCTGACCTTGTGGGCCGTCACCCAGTTCTGCATGCATGCCGGGGCCATCCGGCTTGAGCAACTCCCGATCCCACAAGGAACGGGAACGCCAGCTCTGCTCGGAAAAGTCGATACGAAAGTAATGCCCGGAGAATTGCCGCTGAAAGGACGGATCCAGCCGGCGCTCGTCCAACTGTAAACCTGCCGGACCGCGCACCAGAGCCGCCAGCAGCCCTTGCGCCTCGTCCCGGAGGTCTTCTTCCAGATAGGCACGCAGCCCCCGGTCGAATACCCACAGGCTCGCTTGCGCGAGAATCAGCCCTACGAGCAGCAAGGCGCCGGCAAGCCCCAGGCTCAGGCGCCGTTGAATCGACCTCACCCACGCTCTCCGGTGAAGCGATAGCCCTGGCCACGTCGGGTCTCGATCACCTCTCGGCCCAGCTTGCCGCGCAGACGATTGACATGCACTTCGATCACGTTGGAGTCACGTTCGGTCTCGCCGTCATACAGATGGTCGGCCAGGTGACTCTTCGACAGGATCTGCCCGGGATGCAGCATGAAATAACGCAGCAAGCGAAACTCGGCCGCCGTCAGATCAATGCTCTGCCCGCCGGAACTGACGCACTGGCGGCTTTCGTCAAGCTGCAAGCCTGCCGCCTCTAGCTGCGGCTGATTGGCCAGGCCATGTGCGCGGCGCAACAATGCCTGGATGCGCAATGCCAGCTCTTCGGGGTGGAAGGGTTTGGTCAGGTAGTCATCGGCCCCCGCCTTCAAACCTTCGATGCGCTCAGCCCAGGAGCCACGTGCGGTAAGCACCAGCACCGGTGTTTTCAGGCCACCGGCACGCCACTCCTGTAGCACCTCAAGCCCCGGTTTGCCGGGCAGGCCGAGATCCAGAATGATCAGGTCATAGGGTTCGCTCGCCCCTTGATAGGCGGCATCACGGCCATCGGCCAGCCAATCGACGGCATATCCCTGCCGTGTGAGACTGGCTGTGAGCTCGTCGGCCAGCGGCACATGATCCTCAACCAAAAGCAGCCGCATCAGTCGTCTTCCTCATCCTTCAAGATTTTCCCATTGCGGGCGTCCAGTTCGAGCTCACGTACCACGCCCGATGGCGTGAGTATCTCGACCTCGTAAACCAGTACGCCGTCCTCTTCCTCGAGTTCAGCCTCCAGCAGAGTGGAGCCAGGGTGCTGCTGCTCCAGCTGTTTCATCATCTGCTCGAACGGCAGGATGACGCCCTCGCGCCTCAGACGCAGGGCTTCGTCCTGGTCGAGGTCACGCGCGACGCCAGGGACGGCGCTCAGGGCACCAACCACTAGAGCCAGGATGGAGAGGATACGGATACTACTCATCAGTCGTCCTGGTGATGCTTGAGAATGGCGCCTGTGCTGGCGTCGAGCTCCAGATCCCATTGCACGCCCTGGGCGTCGCGCAATTCAATCTGATAGATGTAGCGACCATATTCGTCTTCCAGCTCGGTTTCCTGGATGCTGCCACCCGGATGCTGGGCCAAGGCCAGCTCGTTGAGCTGCTCGAAGGACTTGATGGTGCCGGCATCGCGCAATCGCAGCGCCTCGTCCGGCCCCAGGTCACGGGCTTGGGCAATGGTAACGGTGCTGGTGGATACGGCAAAGGCCAGAAGCAGGATCGAAGGTTTCATGCATGAGCTCCATCGGCTAATCAGGATGGAACCACTTTATGAGGTAGCACTTAATTCAAGCTGAATCATCGCCAATGCAGTCCCATTCATGGGCTGAAGCCACTTGGCCCTGAGCACCGGCATTCTATAATCGCCAGCTTGCCGAGCGGAGAGCATGATGAGCGCGATACAGATCAAATCCCCAGCCCTGACCATCAAGGCCGGACATCGAGCCCTGGCACGCATCCGCGACCAAGGCCTGAGTCCACAGGATGTCGGCATTCTGCCGGGCGCGGCCGGTGGCCCGAAAGGATTGGGTATCCAGGGGCTTGATCTGGCCCTGTTCGGCGATTGGCTCGCGCGCGCCCCTCGCGAGCGCGCACTAATAGGCGCTTCGATTGGCTCCTGGCGATTCGCCAGCGCCTGTCTGCCCGACCCAGCTGCAGGTATCCGCCGCCTGGGCGAACTTTACACCTCACAGCGCTTCGCCAAGGGCGTGAGCATGGCTGAGGTGTCCGGCAGTTGCCGGCGCATGCTCGAGGAGCTGCTGGAAGATCAGGACGCCAGCATCATCGGCAATCCTCATTACCGCTTGCATATCGTCGTGGTGAAAAGCCACGGCCTGCTGCAGCACGATCATCGCGGCAAACTGAGCCTGGGCCTGTCTTCGGTGATTGGCAATAACCTGTTGGCCAGACAGCGTCTGGCACGCCATTTCGATCGCATCATCCTGCACGATGCTCGCCAGTTACCACCTCTCGAGCCACTCAATGACTTTCGCTCGCACTTCCATGCGCTGACTGCGGAAAACCTGCGTCACGCTCTGCTGGCTTCTGGATCGATTCCTATGGTCATGGAGGCGATTCGCGAGATTCCCGGACTGCTACCAGGCGCCTATCGCGATGGCGGTCTGCTCGACTACCACCTCGACCTGCCCTACCACGGCGAAGACATCGTGCTCTACCCGCACTTCACTGATCGAGTGATACCGGGCTGGTTCGACAAGGGCATGCCCTGGCGTCGTGGTGACCGCATGCGCCTGCAGGATGTAGTGCTGCTTGCTCCGTCACGCGAATATCTGGCAAGTCTGCCGCACGGCAAACTACCGGATCGCACTGACTTCAAACGCTACCTGGGTGATGACGCAGGGCGCGAACGTTACTGGCGCCAGGCCATGGCCGAAAGCGTCAGGCTCGGGGACGAATTTCTCGAGCTGGTCGAGAGTGGCCGCCTAGCAGAACGCCTGCAGCCACTCTGATACCGACCACTTGCAGTGCAGCCCTGATAAGGCAGCCACCGCGTCAGACCTGATAAACTGCGCGACTCAACGCCAGTCAGGCGGAATCTTTTACGCGAGCGCTGTTCAGTGGAATTGTTCAAAGAGTTCATCTTCGAGGCGGCCCATCGCTTGCCGCACGTACCGGAAGGCCACAAATGCGGCCGCCTGCACGGCCACTCCTTCCGAGTCGCCATCTACATCGAAGGTGACGTCGATCCTTATACCGGCTGGATTCGCGACTTCTCCGAGATTAAGGCGATCTTCAAGCCGATCTATGAACAGCTCGACCACAACTACCTGAACGATATATCCGGCTTGGAGAACCCAACCAGCGAAGTGCTGGCCAAGTGGATCTGGCAACAAGTCAAACCATTGCTGCCGGAGCTATCGCGAGTGCGTATCCACGAAACCTGCACCAGCGGTTGCGAATACCGCGGCGATTGATCAGCCCGCAAAAAACACCAAAGGCCACCTTCGAGGTGGCCTTTTTATTGGTTCAAGGTGCCAGAACCTAGTGCGACATCCCAGATTATGCCGTCTGGCCTGCGTCTCGTCAGACCTTTCCAGCGCGCAAAGAAGAAACCCCAGACCGCTAGGCGATCTGGGGTTTCGTATAGGAGCT
>NZ_JBMDJU010000034.1:0-39452 GCF_057809355.1 Pseudomonas sp. FG29
TTCAGTTGGTCGTCGCCATCACCACCTTGCAGTTGATCGTTACCTGCACCACCGTCGAGCAAATCATTGCCAGAGCCACCGTCGAGTAAATCGTCCCCATCGTCGCCCCACAGCTGATCGTTTCTGGCACCGCCTGACAATTGATCGTTTCCACCTCCTCCCCATTGAATGTCCTGTCCAGAACTACCGACCAGATGATCGTCGCCATCAGTTCCGTAAAGTGGCCCGCCATTCTGAGTTGCTTCGATGCGATTGGGATTGATGATTAATGAGAAACTATGCTGTGCACTGGCACCAGCAGCGTCAGTGGCTGTAATGATCAAAGTCATTGAACGAACACCTGGCGTTACACCACTGAACTCACCCGTAACACTGTCCAGATGCAGCCACTCAGGTAGATCGCCGCCATCTGCCAGACGAGCGCTGTAGGTCAAATCGTCGCCATCGCTATCGAAGAAAGAACCGGCCGGTAAGCTGTAGCGCCATGCCTGACCGGATATAGCGGCCTGTTCGTCCAGCGAACCAATAGCTTGCGGGGCATTATTAGGCATTTCGAAAGCTGGCAGCTCGATACCCAGTGCACCGTTCGAGAATGACGAGATGACAACCTGACCGGCCTTCGGCACGCCGTCCTCATCTAGCAACCGTAGTGTCAACGTGCTCGTTGAAGGATCGAGGCTCAATAAGAAAGTGCCGTCGAGGGCATGCCATAGGTTTTCAGCTGTGGCACTCAACAACTCTCCCTCAATCGTGAGGCCATCAAGCGTTACGCTTCCGATGCCATCCACATCGAATATTCGCGTATCGCTACCCTCTATTCGATACGAGTCCAAAGCATAAACATCATTTCCCTCACCGCCTTCCAAGGTATCGTTGCCGGCGCTGCTATAAAGCCAATCATCGCCCACACCACCGCTCAGGTAATCATCGCCACTCCCTCCCCGAAGCGTATCGTCACCTTCCTCACCATAAAGCTGATTACTTCCCCCATAGTCGTACAAGGTGTCATGACCAGCCCCACCGTACAAAAAGTCATCCTGAAACGCCGCTCCCAGCAGATAATCATCTTCCTCCGTCCCTCTGGTGGTACGGAGGCGTATATCTATTTCAGTCGAGTCCCACACCGTACCGTCGGCAAAAAGAATTGTCCCTAGCGGTTTGTTCTCGAACAACGTCCAGTTGACAAACCGTATACTGTCGCCACTGTTGCCGACGAAATGGATCAGCAGATCACTCCCATCCAGATCAATGCGCACATCGTCGGGGCTGATCTGACTACCAAATTGCAAAGTATCCAGCCCTCGATAGTCAGGCTCACCTAGAATCTCCGGATTACGCCAAGGGCCAAACCGAGCAGCCATTAACTCCGTCACTTGCTCGTCCGGCATGCCAGCCCATAGTGCGTGCAATCGCCCACCGTAATAGACATCCAGCTCGGAATAGCTGTAGTCCTGGTATGACAGGCGACCTAACTCAAAAATGCGATCGTGGCCGTCACCTCGCTCGAACAGATACGTATCTGCGGACAGGCTGGCGAAAGTCTCGTCATCACCCTGCCCGCCACGATAAGTATTGCCCTCCCCGTAGTACTCATCCAGAGAGGCACCCAACCGATCATTACCGCCCCCGCCGATGAGCGTATCGGCACCCTTTCCACCGACCAGATAATCACGGTCATCGCCACCAATCAGGTAGTCGTCACCCTGCCCGCCATAGAGAGCGCCGCCCCCCGACAAGGTATCATTGCCGTCCCCACCGGAAAACGTACGCTCCCCCGTAGCAGCATCTCTTGAAAGCACCTGATCCGTCGTATAGGCGTCAGGCATCAGCGCCAGGCCCGCCTGGTCGATCAACTCCCCCAGGACTATGGTGGAGCCATCGGCAAACCGGATCTTGTCGACCCCGGTTCCCACTGGGTCATGGGCAAACGGCATCACCAAACGCACCACCTGCTCGCTACCCCAGGAGATGTCCAGGGTCGTCACGCCCATCACGGCACGAAGGCCGCCTTGATTGGCGCCATACAAAACCGCATCCTTGACGTAGACCTCAGACTGCGCCCATCCCCAAGCCAATTGCAGGTCAGCCTGCCCGATACCTTCGGGCAGAACCAGGACGTCATCCAGTTCCTCGTCAAGGGCCGAGCTGTAGGCATGTACCGCAGCCATGCCGTTGTCGCCCTGACCATATCCGGTGATCTGGACTGGCGGCCTGTCATCGCTGATAAAGTCGATACCATCTCCTTGCAAGATCAGGTAGGTATCCGCGCCCTGCCCACCCTCCAGCGTATCGTCGCCGGTGCCACCGATCAGCACATCGGCGTTTGCTGTCCCCCGAAGATGGTCATTACCAGCTCCGCCATCGAGGAATACACCCAAGTGATTAAACGCGCCATTATCAGATAGTGCTCCATGAATACTGTCGGCGCCACTACCACCATGGAAGATGCTGCCTTGGTAGACCATGATGTAACCACCATTGTCATCGCCATAGGCAACCTTCATTTTAGTGGTTTCGCTATTGGTATAAGTCTCATAAACCTTATTCACGCGAACAGCACCTGTACCAACATCTACCCCGGAACTGCTGGCGGGATTGTCAATCCAGCCGATTATCTGGCTGTTCTCGTAAATCTCACCAGTACCCGGACCAATAACTGGAAACAAACCACTGATGCCACCACTGTTATTGACCATTCTCAGAAATTGCTCTACAGAAATGAAATTCCCCCCACTGACCGAACCAACACTGCTGCCTATTGAACTGCCCCCCCCAACATGAAATTGCTCGGTACTTTCTACTCTATAAGAAGAGGAGGAGGACGAGGAATAAGAAGGCCGAACTGTGTACTGACCATATTCTTCAAGGAAGGTCAATCCATACGAATAATTGTATTCAGTACGCTTAGTTTGGCTATCATAGATCTTGCGTGAATGATATTGACCATCTTCCTGTAGATATGCGCCTTGTACCTGCATTCGCTTGTCGAAGTCAGCAATCACTTGCTGCTTGAACTGACGCTCGGCGACTGACAGGATTGTCGAGTTATCAGACGAGATTGCAGCCAGAAATGTATCCAGACTGCTCAGACCATCCACCGACTCGACTTGCCATTCCTGAGCCGAAGTAAAATACCCCTTGATGCGAACTCCATCGAGCGCCCCCTTGAATCCGATAAGAAGATCCTCACCTTCCTGACGTGTGACCAGATCGACTGGAATAACATCGTGAGCAATCTTCAGAATGGAAGATGCACCAGCAGAAACCTCGACAAGATCCTGTCCCATGCCCCACTCGAAGGCATAGGTATTGGTTCCAGCACCGCCGACCAGCGTGTCGTTGCCACTGCCGCCCGACAGGAAATCATCTCCCTCACCACCATCTAGCCAGTCATTACCGGAACCACCCAATAGGATGTCATTACCGACACCGCCGTACAGCTCATCATCGCCGTCACCACCACGCAGCGCATCGGCACCGCCTCCCCCCAGCAGCGTATCGTTACCGGCACCGCCATAGACACGGTCGTCTCCCCCCTGTGCGTCAATGAAGTCCCCGCCAGCACCGCCATGGATCTCATTCACGCCATCGCTACCATAGAGACGGTCACCATTGTCGCTAGCGAACAGCAGCGGAATGTCCACGCCCTGCAACACCTCAGCGAGCGACAGGGAAGAACCATCGTCGAACTCAAAATGATTGATCGTGCCCGATAGGCCATCCTCGATCATCACCCGGTCATCGCCATGGCTCACCTGCAGATAACGTGTCCCGGAGACCGAGGTAAAGGCCTGGAACTGCAACGATGAGCGCTCGATACCTGCAGAAAAAATCAACCTGTTGTTGCCACCCTCATCGATGATCAGATCATGACCATAGCCCACGCCAAACACGAACCGATCATCCCCGGAACCACCTCGCAGGGTATCGTTGCCACTACCGCCGTCGAGCAGGTTGCTACCCGAATCGCCCTGCAGATGGTCATTACCTGCGCCGCCAAGCAAAGTGTCGTTTCCGGCGCCACCAAACAGCCTATCGTGGCCTTCGCCACCGAGCAGGGTATCCTGGCCATCGCCGCCCAGCAGCACGTCATCATCCGCGCCACCATCGAGGTAGTCGTTGCCATTGCCACCGAGCAAGGTGTCGTTGCCAGCCTCGCCATATAGCCAGTCATTACCGGTAAACGAAGACACATCATCCGAATTAAGGTGATCCTCACCTGCCAGCCAATCATCACCGGCGCCACCCAGCAGAGTATCGTCACCTCCCATGCCAAACAGAGTGTCGTTATCTGCACCGCCATCAAGGTAGTCGTTACCGTGGTATTGCGCTGGCGTAGTACGGTCATCGCCAAACAACGTATCGTTACCCTCATCGCCGAACAGCCGGTCATGCCCACCGTTACCCTGGATCAGGTCGTTGCCCTCTCCACCAATCAGCAGATCGTTGCCATGCTTGTCGCCCGGCATGCGTGAACTTGGCATGGCCTCCGACTCGCCGTCGAAGCCATCGCCAATCAGCGTGTCGTTGCCGGTGCCGCCAACCAGCGTGTCATTACCCTCACCGCCGAGCAGGTAGTCGTGCCCAGCGTTACCTTCAAGGTAGTCATCGCCAGCATAACCACCGACGAAGTCATTCCCCTCCCCTGCAAACACCACATCATTCCAAGCCTGCGCCAACGGCGCATAGCCCGTGGTTCCCGAAACATAAGCGACTAGCTGCGTATCCTGACCGATTTCGACACTACGCAACTGTAGAAACAGATCCGGCATCAGATTGGACGTCACCCCATCGGCTACGATGATGTCATTGCCACCACCGCCTATGATAGTGTCCGAGCCCGCTCCGCCGAACAGTCCGTCCTGGCCATTGGAGCCCATCAACAGATCGTCTCCCGAGCCGCCATCGAGCCAGTCGCCCGTTATGCCCTTGTCTTCCACCAATGGGTTGGCCGGACCGAATTCGTCCACTTTGTAGCCATATATCCGGTCATTGCCGGCACCACCAAACACACGGTCGCTACCACCGGCACCAGTAATCAGGTCATTACCTGCCGTGCCATTCAACTGGTCATCGTTCCCAGTTCCGTTGATCGCGCCGCCAGCGGCAGCAGGTGCGGCCTCCTCAAATCGCAAGCCCAGCATTCCCGATTTGTAATCCTGAATCCGAATGCTGTCGCCCTGCCCGTACAACACCAGCATGTCGCTGCCGGAGAGCAGGAATTTGACCTTTCCATCCTTGCTATGCCAACTGTCGGTGCCCGGGGCCAAGCGTTGCGCCAAGGTGTAAGGCACCTCGTCGATCCACAGCGTGCCCAGTCCATCGGCATCGATCAGCGTGTCGTGGCCATCACCTGTGCTGAATTCATAGTGGTCGTTGTCGGCACCGCCGACTAAGGTGTCGTTGCCTTTGCCACCGATCAGGATGTCATTGCCGGTGCCGCCTTCGAGATAGTCGTTGCCGGCTTCGCCTTTGAGTTCATCGTTTCCGGCCCCGCCGTAGAGGCTGTCATTAGTTTCGCCGCCATTTAGCGCATCAGAATTTTCGCTGCCAAAAATGATTCGGCGAATTTTAGTCGTAATTTGCGTATTGGCATCAAGGTCATTTGGAAGTATCAGTATGGATTTTCCACTGGCCAAGTCATGATATTGGACTCCTTGATCATCCAAGGGGTTAATAACCTGCACTCCATCAGGCGCAGACTTATCTGCAAGATACCAATATAGAAAGCTGGCTCTGTCTCTAATCCAGCTCTCTGTAATATTGCCCAGCTGAGTTGTCGGGTCATAAACCGATAGTCGTTCCTCATACGAGGAGTAGTTTGCACCCACGAGTGCGTAGGGCGTAAGCTCCAACAGCCCCCTGCGCACAGCAATGCCGAGCGCGTCATTATTGAGCGCTGCGCTCTCAATTTGAGCTCTATCTATATCAACCAAGCTAAATAGTATATATTTTTCAGCATGATCCAGACTACTAGCCAGTGCAATTGACTTGTGAAACGAATCTCTGAGATCCCCAACGCGCGATGAGCCATAGCCGTCGTCAAGTAACTTCCCAATATCGTCAATATAACTTCTGGCATCTGCCTCTTCGGTAGCGGTTTCAGCGATACTTAGCAGTTGCTGAAGCGTCTCACCGTTACTGATGCCTGCTAACAAGTAACCGAGGATATATCCTCCAGTGCTAGAATACAAAAATGGATTATTATCTTCAGTATAAGGTACGGGCGACAATCCAATACCTGAGCTCTCGCTGTCAACCAGTTCGTCACCAGGCCTAAACAAAGCAACTACTTTTCCCTGGTCATCTTTGAAAATCTTAACTGTTTCCCCGCCTATAATTTTCTCTTCGTAACTACCACCATCTTCGGCAATCAACTCCGCTTGCCGATATGAAATCCCGAACTGAACACCTTTATTGGTGATCTCGTTATACAATGCTGACGGAACAACAGACAATGCATCAAAATCAAAATAACTTACTGCCACTTCAAGATCATTGTTCAAGAAGTAGTGTGCCGCTAGAAAAAATCGCCCTGGAAACAATGCCTGTAGCTGCGGATCTTCTTCACCCTTAACCCTCAGCCACGCTTGGTCAGCGGCTAAATAGGATCCCAACTCTGTTGGGGGCTCGTAGACCACATCGCCACTTTCGTTAACACTTTGTACGAAAGCCGACAACTCCATCGCCAAGATAGCCTGGGAGAACTGTATAATCGAGAGATCAGGATAAACATCTGGATACGCTATCTGCAGCTGTGCGTTTGCATTAATAGCTGGCCCTCCCAGTAGCGCACCACTTCCTGTAGATATCTGCGCAGTGTTTAAAAATGCCATGTTGCCTGTCTTCTCCGCCAATAACAGATAGGCAGCACCTCGATCCCCTTGCGCCATAAAGGATCTAACTTTATCAATATCCGCCTGAGAAATAGGAGTATAATTTTCAGGGTTATCATCAAGCCTATGAGGAGCCATTCGGTCAGGTAACGCCAATTCTGACATGAGTTCGATATAGCCGCTAATCATTTGGGGTATTGCAGAGCCAGGCACGACATACATGCTTAAATTCCTTACTTAGAGCCAGATATGAACGGACTCAGGAAACCTATAATCCTAGTATTTTGCTCAAACCAACTTCCATCTAGAAAATTTCTTAACCTGATACTGTAGCGAACCTCGGAATCTGTTGTCAGGAATGAGCGAACTTCACATGTAGCGATGCGCCTAACCTTGCTGCCTGGCATCGTCTGCCAACAAGTCACAGAGATACTCGGATCATTTTCCGGGACATAGATAACCTGCCGCTGATCACCACATCGAATAGCTAACAGTCCCTCATCTACCAATTTATTCATAAATTCTGCCTGATCACACAGGCGATCATCATATTTTTTATACCCTGAAACATCAGATCGGACAGTGGTATAATCAGCACGCAATAGCGTATTCAGATACTCAAGATACGCATCTAATCCGCGCCCCACATACCAAATCGTCACAGTCTGAACAGGAGTCCCCACGATATAATTGCTGTGAGCAACTTTGTTTTTTGGCTGCTCAAACACAGTAGAGATAATGCTGCCATCAACATATAGAGGCACGCCGACATAGTGGCTATAATTCTCCTCAGAAGGCCTTCCTACGAATTTCCCTGGCGCATTAAAATAAAAGGCAATTTTACTTGACAAAACCTTACATTTGCCAAATAAATTACGCTCACAGACATTTGATATATACTCCTTCGTGACGCCGACACTTCTATATTTCGGATATATCTGATCACACCCGCAAATAGCGAGCAGCACGCAAAACAAGCTCCATTTCATTTTTGATCCCGCATAAACTCAGGTTGCGTTTATTGGCATTATTGCCTTGATATAACTCTGACTGCCATGCTTAATGGCGTATTCCTGTGCCTTGCCCCATGCGCTACGCCTTAATTCATGAAACTTCCGTGGCTGTTCCAGTACATTTAACAATCGCTTGCTTATTCCTCCGATATCGAAGAAATCCACCAACAACCCGCTCTCGCCATCTCGAATCACTTCCCGCACGGGTGCCGTATCGGAAGCAATTACCAGGCAGCCGCAGGCCATCGCTTCAAGCAGCGACCAGGACAACACGAAGGGATAGCTCATATAGACGTGCACCGCCGACACCTGCAGTACCTTCTGGTAGGTGGCGTAGGACACATTGCCGAGAAAATGCACCCGACTCAGATCGACCGGATTCTCGCGCAGCAGCTTGGTACGCCAGTTGGGAGCATCCTTGGGTTTGCTGCCGTAGCTCACACCATCCCCTCCAACGATCACGACCTGGCAAGTGGGGTGCGCCGCCAACAGGCGCGGCAGAGCCCGGATGAATTGATGGAAGCCCCGATAAGGCTCCAGATTGCGCGCCACGTAGGTCACCACCGGGTCGCCGGCCTTCAGTTGCTGACCATTGGGTAACCTGAGCACGGCCTCAGGATCAGGGCCGAGATTTGCTGTATCGATACCTTCGTGAATCACCTTGATCTTGTCGTGGTAAGCGGCCGGATGCAGGCTGTGTTGCCAGCGAGTCGGGGTAATCGCTGCGTCGCAGTTTTCCAGATTGAGCAGGTGCAGCGCGTTGCGACTGTGGATGCTCGCGGCACCATTCAGGGTCAGCGGGAACTCAGGATCAAAGCCTGCATCCGCTCCATCGGTGCGGTAGTAGTACTCGCAGAAATGGATCAGCTTGCAATCGGGGAAAGCTTGCTTGGCATAAAGGGTTTCACCCCAGCCGGGATGCGCGACGATCACATCCGGGCGGTAACCCTTGGCCTTGAGATCGAGCAGCAGGCGAAGTACCTGCTGGCCATGCAACACACCCTCCTCGAAGGTGCGCGCATAGGGATGGGTCTCCTTGCTGGCCTGGCGGTGTGGGCGGTAGCGATACAGGTGTATGCCATATAGGCCTGGGGCGTGTTCACGGCCAATAGCGCGTACGTCCATTCCCGGCTGCCGGGCCAAATACGCAGCGATATGGAGGAACTGGCCAGGGAAGTTCTGGTGGATAAACAGGATATTCAATTCACCACCTGGACTTTGCTGGTTGCATCAGTCGATTCGAGCAGAGCGACCAGTCGTGCGATGACTTGCTGGTTCGTGGGCTGATTGCTAGCGAACTGCCGTGCCCTTCGATAGCAATCGTCGATTTTCTCGATGTCGAACCCGAAGACTTGTGATTCTCCCGGCCTGAACGGCATCACTGCCAGACGCTGTTCAACCGCAGCAAGAGCGGTTCTGAACTGCTCTACGTGAGTAGGAATCAGCAGCAATGGTTTGCCAGCTCGAAGACTGCGGGTCACGGTTCCAGTACCTCCGTGACACAATGTGAAGTCGCACTTCTCAAGTATCGAATCAAGCGCCAACGGTTCCGAACTCAGGTTGACCCTCCCCGTCTGCTGCAATCGCTGTGTCAACTCTTTTGGCCAAAGCGGTAGATAAGCAATCACACGAAAGCCCTTCGCAATGCACCACTCAAGGGCTGGAAGCGATTCTAGGCAGTTGGGCTTAAGGTAGGCGAATACCCTCTTCTCGCTACCTTCGGGCCATGCCAGACAAACGCCATGTGCGGGAGACTGCAGAGGCCCTATATGCCGTTCGGGCGAGTGGTAGCCAAAGTGATTGAGCTCTGGCCAGTTCAGCCAATAGGTCTCGTTATCGAACAGCTGAGCAAATCGCCGCAAGGGGGCCAAATCCAATCGTTTCAGAGCTTGATTGATGTGGCTAAGTACTCGGTTTTCTTTATCTAGTAACTGTCGGGCGTCTATTGAACGCCATTGCCGTAAAGGCGGCAGAGGCACAGAAAGCGGAGGACAAAAGAAACCATTGTCTAGGCTGATTGAGCGTATACCTAGCGTACTAGCCGCCAGACTTCCCGTAGGCGATGCCTCGGTCAGAACACAATCAGGATTCAGTAGCTGTAGCAGCGAACGCCAAGCCTGGATGAGCCCGGCAAGACCAGAAATGTGGCTATACCCTTGCCCCATAAGGATATCCGCATGGTTGAGGGGAGTTTCTTTCGCGCGAAAGCCTATTGATTGAGGAGCCTGGAACCAGGGAATACCCAATGGATATAAGTAGCTAAAGGCATGAGTCGTGTCCTTGATGATGGCAGTCACCCTGTGCCCATGTGCTTGCAAGGCCTGCCCAATGCTCGCCAACTGAGTTATATGCCCAAGATCAGCGCCAATTTCCCAACAGTACACAAAATGCATCGGGCCATTCCTTGGTAATTGGGAGCTATGTTTTAGCGCTCACTCAGGCTTTGGTCGACGTAGACCTTCAGTGGACTGAGGAAGTAATCGATCACCTTCCTCTTATCCGTCTTCACCTCGGCTCGTATCGCCATGCCCGGCGATAACGGCACCTGTTGATCGCCCACTACGATGTTGTTCTCCTTGAGCTGGATGCGTGTGCTGTACACCAGCCCCAGTTTTTCGTCTTCGATGGCGTCGTCGGAGATGCTCACCACCGTGCCATGCACCACGCCGTATTTGGTGAAGGTGAAGGTATCCACCTTGACCTCCACCTCCTGGCCTGGGCGGACGAAGCCGATGTCCTTGTTCTCCAGCATGGCTTCGACTTCCACCGGCTGATGGCTGGGGACGATGACCATCAAGGGTTGCGCCTCGGTCACCACACCGCCGGCGGTGTGGATGGCCAGTTGCTGGACGGTGCCGTCCACCGGCGCAGTGAGGTGCATCAGGCGGTTGCGTTGTTCGGCCTTGCTCAGTTCCTGCTGCAGGCTGGCGGCGCGTTGCTCGGCTTCGTGCAGCAGGTCGAGCATGGCCCGGCGGGTCTGCGCCAGTACACTCTGGCGGCGGCTTTCGGCTTGTTGCTTGGCTGCTTGTAGTTCCAGCACGCGGGCCTGCTGCACGGCCAGTTCGCGCTCCTGATCCAGGCGCTGCTGTTCCTTTTCCAGGTAGGCGTGCTTGGCGATGTAGGCCTTGTCCAGCAGGCGCTTGTAGTCCGCCGCCAACTGCTGGGCGATGGGCAGGGTTTCCTGCAGCTTGGCTACCCAGGCGCGTGCTGCCTGAATCTCCGCCGTGCGCTGGGCGATCTCGGCATCGCTTTGTTGCAGGGAACTTTGCAGTTCCAGATATTGGCCTCTCAGCCAGGTCTGGGCCGAGCGCTGTTGCGCTTCGCTAGCTTGTGCAATGCGTGTGGCCAGGGAGGCGGGTTCGCGGTTTTCTTCGATGGCGTCGAGTAAGGCACTGGCCCGCGCGCTGTCGATCTGCGCTGCGAGCAGGTCGCTCTGTAGGCGCTGGACATCCGCGCCAGTGATCTGGCTGTCCAGTTCGACCAGCAGTTCGCCGGCTTTGACGGTCTGCCCATCGTAGACATGGATGGCCTTGACCACGGCTACTTCGCTGGGCTGGATGACCTTGCTCTTGCCGCTGGGGACGATCTTGCCGGTGGCGGTGGCGACCACGTCGATTTCGCCGACACAGGCCCACAGCAGCGCCAGGGCGGCGAAGGCCATGATCGTCCACTGGATGATCCGGGGAGCTGGGTGCACCGGCGCTTCCTGCAAGGCCAGGGCGGCAGGCAGAAAGTGCACTTCGTGGTTCAGCCGTGGCGGCGCATCCATCGCTTTGCGGTTGCGCCAGGAGTGACGCCAGGCCTGGCGGTAGCGGTTGATCAGCTCACGCTTTGCACTCATGCCGCACCGCCTTGCTGCAAGCGATGCAGGCGCGAGTAGTGGCCGGCCTGGTGCGTGAGCAGTTCGGCATGCGTACCTTGCTCGACGATCTGCCCGCGATCCATGACCAGGATGCGGTTGGCGTCGCGCACGGCGCTCAGGCGGTGGGCAATGATGATCACTGTGCGCCCCTGGCAGATGCTCTGCATGTTCTGCTGGATGATGCGCTCGGACTCATAGTCCAAGGCACTGGTGGCTTCGTCGAAGATCAGGATGCGCGGGTTGCCGATCAGCGCGCGGGCGATGGCGACACGTTGGCGCTGCCCACCGGACAGCGAGGCGCCGTGCTCGCCCACCACGGTGTCGTAGCCTTCCGGCAGTTCCAGGATGAACTCGTGAGCACCGGCCATCTTCGCCGCCTGCATGACCTGTTCGATGGGCGCGCCTGGGTCGGTCAGGGCGATGTTCTCGCGGATGCTGCGGGCGAACAGCATATTGTCCTGCAGCACCACGCCGATCTGCCGGCGCAACGAGGAAACGTCAGCCAGCGCCAGATCCATGCCATCCACCAGCACCCGGCCGCGCTCAGGCGTGTAGAGGCGCTGCAATAGCCGGGTCAAGGTGCTTTTACCCGAACCGGAGCGGCCGACCACGCCGATCACTTCGCCAGGTTGGATCTGCAGGCTGATGCCACGCAGGATCTCCGAGCCGTCGGGACGGTAGCGGAAATGCACCTGATCGAATTCGATCTGCCCTTTGAGTGGTGGCAGGGCGCTGCGGGTGGCCTGGGATAGCTCGGTGCGGGTGTTGAGGATATCGCCCAGGCGCTGCACCGAGACGCCGGTCTGCTGGAAGTTAGTCCATAACTGGGCCAGGCGCATGATCGGCTGCGAGACCCGCCCGGCCAGCATATTGAAGGCAATCAACTGGCCCACGGTCAGGTCGCCGTCGATCACCAGGCGCGCTCCCAGCCAGAGTGTGGAGACAGTGACCAACTTACCGATGAAACCGACACTTTCATTGGCCAGCATCGACAGGTTCTGCGTCTTGAAACTGGCGGCCACATAGCCGGCCAACTGGTTATCCCACTTGCGATTGATCTGCGGCTCCACCGCCATCGCCTTGAGCGTATCGATGCCGTTGACCGTCTCCACCAGAAACGCCTGATTCTCCGCGCCACGGGAAAAACTCTCGTTCAGGCGAGCGCGCAGCACCGGCGTGATCAACAGGGATACCAGGAAGTACAGCGGCAGCGAGAGGATCACCACCAGTGTCAGCCAGCCGCTGTAGTAGAACATCACCGCGATGAACACCACGGAGAACAGCACGTCGAGAATCAGCGTGATGGCGTTGCCGGTGAGGAAGCTGCGGATGTTCTCCAACTCGCGCACCCTGGCCACCGAATCACCGACCCGTCGCGCCTGGAAGTAGGCCAGTGGCAGGGTCACCAGGTGACGGAACAGCTTCGAGCCCAGCTCGACGTCGATACGGCTGGCCGTGTGGGCGAACACATAGGTGCGCAAGCCCGACAGCAAGGTCTCGAAGATCATGATGCCGAGCAGACCGATGGCGATCACATCCAGCGTCGACAGGCCGCGGTGCACCAGCACCTTGTCCATCACCACCTGGAAGAACAGCGGCGTGAGCAGCGCAAAAATCTGCAGCACGAAGGACACCAGCAGCACTTCGCCGAGCAGCTTGCGGTATTTGACGATGGCCGGGATGAACCAGGTGAAGTCGAAACGCGACAGCTCGCCGGCCATGGAGGCTTCGGAGCGAATCAGGATCAGTTCGCCTGTCCAGCGTGCGTGCAATTGCTCCAGTGACAGGACTTCGGGGCGTTGCGCCTGTGGGTCATGGATCAGCGCCTGGCTTTTGCCTTCGTCGATGCGGGCGATGATGAAGAAGCGGCCATCGGAATCAGCCGCAATAGCAGGTAGCGGTACATGAGCGAGGCGTTCAAGAGCGCTGCGCGCAGACTTGGCCTTGAGGCCGAGCTTCTTCGCCGCCAGCAGCAGTTCGGCGCGGCCAAATGCGCGACCGTCTTCAGCGAACTCATGGGCGAGCTGCTCAGGCGAGGCGGCCACGCTATGAAAGCGGGCCAGCATGACCAGACAGGCGAGGCCAGTATCTAATTCGGCACCAGCTAAAGAGCCCTGACTATCGTCGGACATACTTTCTTCCCTGAAAACACCGCATGCTTAGCCCGAGTGTATATGGCTAAATGGTGGCTTAGAAAATATTAGTGCCTGCAGCCTGTCAACTGAAATCTAGCGAATCGTGAAGCAAATCTCGCCTGGAATCCCGCCCTAACCCCCTCCACCACGTTGTTCGCGCGGCAAGCAGCGGACAGCATCTGCAGCACGGATCAGGGCCGATAAGGAGGCGACATTCATGCCCGCATCATCTGAACAGATAGCCGCACGCTTGATCACCTGCCCACCCCGAATCCTGCGAGCCAGTGCGGCCCCCGCCTACCTCGGCATGTGCCGCACAGAATTCAACAAAACCGTCCGGCCTTACGTGCGGGAATTCCGCATTGGAGTGCAAGGCATCGGCTTTGATCGCCAAGAGCTGGATGCCTGGGCAGACGCCTACATCGACCGGGCCATCATTGAAAAGGAAGGTGCCAAGGGACATGATCACTCCCGCAGCGAGCGCCAAGGAGAAAAACCATGGCGCGAAAAACCATTAGCGGCCTCTACAAAAGGAACGGGATCTGGCACATCGACAAGGTCTTCAGAGGTCAGCGAATTCAGGAAAGCACTGGATCAAGCGATAGGAAGGAGGCAGAGCAGTACCTGATACACAAGCTGGAAAAGCTCCGGGAACAGAAGATCTACGGCGTCCGCAAGATCAGAACGTGGCGGGAAGCCGCTACGCGTTACCTGACCGAATTCAAGGATCAGCCGTCGATAGGCCTCACGGCCATCTATCTGGAGCAGTTGGACCCGTATATTGGCGACCAACCTCTGACTCATGTCGACGACGAGACTCTGGCTCCCTACATAAGGGATCGACTCAAGAGCACCAGAACCAGCGATGGTAAGTTGAAGCCTGGCGTCTCACACCGCACGGTGAACATCGCCCTGGAACGCGTCATACGCATCTTGAATCTATGCGCCCGAAAATGGCGTGATGAGCAGAAGCGTCCCTGGCTCGACGTAGTACCGATGATCACCAAGCTGGAAGAGAAGAAAACCAGACGCATGCCCTACCCGATGTCCTGGGAAGAGCAGTCGATTCTCTTCGCGGAATTGCCGGATCATTTGCGCCGCATGGCCCTGTACAAGGTCAACAGCGGCTCACGCGAGCAGGAGGTCGTGAAGCTTCGCTGGGATTGGGAGATACCGATTCCTGAGCTCAACACCAGCGTATTTCTCATACCGGCGGATTTTGGTGGCCGGCATGAGAGCTCCGGGGTCAAGAACGGCGACGAGCGCCTTGTTGTACTCAACAACGTAGCCAAGTCGGTCATCGAGGGACAGCGTGGGCTTGATCCGGTTTGGGTATTTCCTTACGGACAACCCGATCAAAACGGCAAGGCCACTCCCGTTCACCGGATGAACGATTCGGCATGGAAGAAAGCCAGGGTCAGAGCAGCGAAGAAGTTCCAGGAGCGTTTTATGCGCCCTGCTCCATCTGGATTTGCTTCGATCCGCGTTCACGACCTGAAGCACACCTTCGGCCGAAGACTTCGGGCTGCTGGGGTAACGGAGGAAGACAGGAAGGCTCTGCTGGGGCACAAGAACGGTAGCATCACCAGTCACTACTCAGCCGCCGAGTTGGGCAAACTGATCGATGAAGCCAACAGGATTTCGGCCACCGACTCGCGCGGTCCGGCCCTGACAATTTTGAGGAGAATGGCAGGATGAAAAAAAGTCCCGCAAAAGTCCCTACACTTCTACGCGTGAAGCGCCCATAAAAAAATCCAGTCACCGCTAAGTGACTGGATTTTCTAGGGATTTTTTGGTCGGGACGGAGTGATTCGAACACTCGACCCCTTGCACCCCATGCAAGTGCGCTACCGGGCTGCGCTACGCCCCGACGATGCTTCCGTATTACCGAAAGCGGGAGGAACTATACATTAAGCTTTTGAAATAAGGCAACTTTTTCTTCTGCCTTATTTACGTAGAACCTGCAAAACATCTTCAAGCTCAGCGATCATCTGCTTGATCAATTGACGATACTGGGTGGTATCGTCCTTGGCCTCGTCACCCGAAAGTCGCTGACGCGCGCCACCGATGGTGAAACCCTGATCGTACAGAAGTGCCCGGATTTGCCGAATCATCAGCACATCCTGACGCTGGTAGTAGCGACGGTTACCCCGCCGCTTCACCGGGTTCAACTGCGGGAATTCCTGTTCCCAGTAACGTAGAACGTGAGGCTTGACCGCGCAGAGCTCGCTCACTTCACCGATGGTGAAGTAACGCTTGCCGGGAATTGCCGGTAGTTCGTCGTTATGACTTGGTTCCAGCATAGGCCTCGACCCTGGCTTTCAATTTTTGCCCTGGACGAAAAGTGACCACACGGCGGGCCGTGATTGGAATCTCTTCCCCTGTTTTCGGGTTACGGCCGGGTCGCTGGCGCTTGTCGCGCAAGTCGAAGTTGCCGAACCCGGACAGCTTGACCTGTTCGTTCAGCTCAAGAGCCTGGCGGATCTCTTCAAAAAACAGCTCCACCAGCTCCTTGGCTTCCCGTTTGTTCAGGCCGAGCTCTTCATACAGACGTTCCGCCATTTCAGCTTTCGTCAGAGCCCCCATACGCTACTTCCTTAACGTGGCGTTGAACCTTTGTTCGAGGCAGGTGAGGATATTTTGCGTGGTAGTACTCACCTCATCGTCGTTAAGAGTGCGCGATGGATGTTGCCAGGTCAAGCCGACGGCAAGGCTTTTTCTAAGCGGATCAATGCCTTTACCGTGATAGACGTCAAATAGCTTGAGGTCTGTCAGCCATTCACCTGCAGTTTCTCGGATCGCCGCCAGCACAGCCTCAGCCGGTTGTTCGCGGTCGACCAGCAGCGCCAGGTCGCGGCGCACTTCAGGGAAGCGCGACAACTCGCTGAACGCCGGCATACGACCGGCAGCAACTTCCGCAAGCACCAGTTCGAAGAGGAATACCGGCTGATCGAGGCCCAGTGTCTTGGCCAACTCAGGATGCAGAGCCCCCATGAAGCCAACCAGGCGTCCTTCCCGTTCGATGCGAGCAGTCTGCCCTGGATGCAGAGCCGGATGCTCGCCCGGCACGAAGCCGAAGGCATCGGCCGCGCCGGCATACCCCAGCAGCGCTTCGACGTCGGCCTTGAGGTCATAGAAGTCGATACTCTCGCGACTGTTGGCCCAGCCTTCAGGTAGACGGCTGCCGGTGATCACACCAGCGAGCATGGCTTCCTGCTGCAGGCTTTCCAGTTGCCCGACGAAACGCAGACCGCTCTCGAACAGGCGCACGCGCGACTGCTGACGGTTGAGGTTGTGCTGTAGCGCCTTGACCAGGCCGGGCCACAGCGAAGAACGCATGGCAGCCATGTCGGCGGAAATCGGGTTGGCCAGTTGCAACGGCTCGACGCCCGGCGTGAACAGCTCGAACAGCTTGGGATCGATGAAGCTATAGGTGATCGCTTCCTGATAGCCACGAGCAACAAGCAGGCGGCGCAACGCAGGCAGCTCGGCACGCGCCTCAGCCTTGGTCTGCGGCGCGAGACGAGCCTGCGGGTAACGCACCGGCAAGCGGTTGTAGCCATACAGGCGGCCCAGCTCTTCGATCAGATCAACTTCCAGGCTGATATCGAAACGATGACTCGGCACGCTGACCAGCCACTGGCCGGAGCCCTGAGCGCTGACACCCAGACCCAACGCAGTGAGTAGGCGCTCGACTTCAGCGTTGTCCATGTCCATGCCCAGCATCTGGCTGATACGCTCGGCGCGCAAGGTGATCGGCGCCACGCTCGGCAGATCGGCCTCGCTGCTGACTTCGATGACCGGACCGGCTTCACCGCCAACGATCTCCAGCAGCAGAGCGGTCGCGCGCTCCATCGCCTGGCGCGCCAGCCGCGAATCCACTCCTCGCTCGAAGCGGTGCGAGGAGTCGGTGTGCAGGCCATAGGAGCGAGCCTTGCCGGCAACAGCAATGTTGTCGAAGAAAGCGCTTTCCAGGAACAGGTCGCGGGTCTTGTCGCTCACGCCGCTGTGCTCACCGCCCATCACGCCAGCGATGGCCAGAGCACGACCGTGATCGGCGATCACCAGCGTATCGGCACGCAGGGTGACCTCCTGACCGTCGAGCAGCACCAGCTTTTCGCCCTCTTCAGCCATACGCACACGGATGCCGCCATTGATCTCGGCAAGATCGAACGCGTGCAGGGGCTGGCCCAGCTCGAGCATCACATAGTTGGTGATGTCCACAGCCGCATCGATACTGCGGATATCGGAACGACGCAGGCGCTCGACCATCCATAGCGGGGTCGGACGAGACAGGTCAACGTTACGTACAACGCGGCCCAGGTAACGCGGGCAAGCCTTGGGCGCCAGCACCTCGACCGGACGCACTTCGTCATGCACAGGCGCAACGGCGTCGATAGCGACTGGAGAAACGGAAGCGCTGTACATGGCGCCGACTTCCCGAGCCAGGCCGGCGAGCGAGAGGCAGTCACCACGGTTAGGGGTCAGGCCGATCTCGATGCTGGCATCATCCAGACTCAGGTAGGTACGGATGTCCTGGCCTACCGGGGCGTCTACCGCCAGCTCCATCAGGCCGCTGTTGTCTTCGCTGATCTGCAGCTCGGAAGCCGAGCACAGCATGCCCTGGGATTCCACGCCGCGCAGCTTGGCCTTCTTGATCTTGAAGTCGCCCGGCAGTTCGGCACCGATCATGGCGAACGGAATCTTGATGCCAGCGCGAGCATTGGGCGCGCCGCAAACGACCTGGAAGGTCTCGGCGCCATTGCTCACCTGGCAGACGCGCAGCTTGTCGGCGTCCGGATGTTGCTCGGCACTGAGGATCTCACCGACCACCACACCACTGAAGGCGCCGGCAACCGGCTGTACGGCATCGACCTCAAGGCCGACCATGGACAGGCGCGCGACCAGATCCTCGCGGGATACGTCGGGGTTTACCCAGCTGCGCAGCCACTGTTCACTGAATTTCATGTTGTCTGTTCTCCTTAAACGAATTCGATCACGAGGGGCGGTTACTAGCGAAATTGCGCCAGGAACCGCAGGTCGTTATCGAAGAACAGGCGCAAGTCATTGACGCCATAACGCAGCATGGCAAGGCGCTCGACCCCCATACCGAAGGCGAAACCGGAGTATTTCTCCGGATCGATGCCACTCATGCGCAGCACGTTCGGATGCACCATTCCGCAGCCCATCACCTCCAGCCAGCCAGTCTGCTTGCACACGCGGCAGCCCTTGCCGGAGCACATCACACACTGCATATCGACTTCAGCCGAGGGCTCGGTGAAGGGAAAGAAGGATGGACGGAAACGCACACCCAGCGGTTTCTCGAAGAACACGCGAAGGAACTCTTCGATGGTGCCCTTGAGGTCAGCGAAACTGATGTCCTCATCGACCAACAGACCTTCGACCTGATGAAACATCGGCGAGTGGGTGATATCGGAGTCGCAGCGATAGACACGGCCAGGGCAGACGATGCGGATCGGCGGCTGTTGTGATTCCATGGTGCGCACCTGCACCGGCGAGGTGTGGGTGCGCAGCAACATGTTCGCATTGAAATAGAAGGTGTCATGCATCGCCCGCGCCGGGTGGTGGCCGGGGATATTGAGCGCTTCGAAGTTATGGTAGTCGTCTTCGACTTCCGGACCTTCGGCAACGCTGAAACCGATATGGGTGAAAAATTGTTCGACACGCTCGAGCGTGCGGGTCACCGGGTGCAGACCACCAGAGGTCTGGCCGCGCCCCGGCAGGGTCACATCGATACGCTCGGAGGCCAGCTTCTCGGCGAGCAAGGCTTGCTCAAGCACGGATTTGCGGGCGTTGAGGGCATCTTGCACCTGATTCTTGGCGGCGTTGATCAACGCACCGGCTTGCGGACGCTCCTCAGCCGACAGCTTGCCCAGAGTCTGCATCAGGGCGGTCAGTTCGCCCTTCTTGCCGAGGTACTGAACCCGGAGCTGTTCCAGGGCATTGATATCTTCGCTTTGTTGCACGGCCTCGAGCGCTTGGGAGACCAATGCATCCAGATTTTCCATTTACAGACTCCAGATACGAAATAGGGGAAGAGCTGTTAAGGCTCTTCCCCTATCTTTGACGTTGCCACCGGGCGAACCCGGTGATTGTCGGGGGACTTAAGCCAGAACGGCCTTGGCCTTCTCGACAATCGCAGCAAACGCCGCTTTTTCGTTCACAGCCAGATCAGCCAGAACCTTACGGTCGATCTCGATCGAGGCCTTTTTCAGACCAGCGATCAGACGGCTGTAGGACAGGCCGTTGACGCGAGCGCCAGCGTTGATACGAGCGATCCACAGAGCGCGGAACTGACGCTTGCGCTGACGACGGTCACGGTAGGCATATTGGCCAGCCTTGATCACCGCCTGCTTGGCGACGCGGAACACGCGCGAACGTGCGCCGTAGTAGCCCTTGGCGAGCTTCAGAATTTTCTTGTGACGAGCACGGGCGATGACGCCACGCTTAACACGAGCCATGAGTATTAACCTCTAAGTATCTTGACCGATTAACGAACGCGCAGCATGCGCTCGACTTTTGCCTTGTCCGACGGATGCATCAGCTCGCTACCGCGCAGTTGACGCTTACGCTTGGTGGACATCTTGGTCAGGATGTGGCTCTTGAAAGCGTGCTTGTGCTTATAGCCCGAAGCAGTCTTCAGGAAGCGCTTTGCAGCACCGCTCTTGGTTTTCATTTTTGGCATGTTTAGTACTCCGCATTCATTAACAACTGATAACCATCAGGCCTGCCAGTGCCCGGGAGGTTATTTACGCTTCTTGGGAGCGATGACCATCATCAGCTGGCGTCCTTCCAGCTTAGGATGCTGTTCGACGGTGCCAAGCTCGATCAGGTCTTGTTCGACCCGCTTGAGCAGCTCCATACCCAGCTCCTGGTGAGCCATCTCACGACCGCGGAATCGAAGCGATACCTTGGCCTTGTCCCCATCTTCAAGGAAACGTATCAGGTTGCGTAGTTTTACCTGATAATCCCCTTCCTCCGTCCCTGGACGAAACTTGATCTCTTTGATCTGCTGCTGATGCTGGTTCTTCTTGGCAATCGCAGCCTGCTTCTTCTTCTCGAACAGGTGCTTGCCGTAGTCCATGATGCGGCAAACTGGCGGTACTGCATCAGCTGAGATCTCTACCAGATCCAGCTTGGCTTCTTCAGCCACGCGCAATGCCTCATCGATCGAAACAATACCAATCTGCTCGCCATCGGCGCCAATCAGGCGCACTTCACGAGCGGTAATGTTCTCGTTGATAGGCGCCTTGGGGGCGGCCCGCTTGTCCTGTCTCATTTCACGCTTAATAGTTATTACTCCAAATCTTGGCGACCACGCCGGGAAACCGCTTGCTGCAACTGCTCAGCGAACTGCTCGATGGGCAGAGAGCCCAGATCGACGCCTTCGCGAGTACGGACAGCAACGGATCGAGTCTCGACTTCCCGATCTCCAATAACCAAGAGATAGGGAACCTTGAGCAAGGTATGCTCGCGGATTTTAAAGCCGATCTTCTCGTTTCTCAAGTCGGCCTTGGCACGGAATCCGCTTTGATTGAGAGTTTTCTCGACTTCACGAGCAAAATCGGCCTGTTTGTCGGTGATATTCATGATCACCGCCTGAGTCGGCGCGAGCCAGGCCGGGAAAGAACCGGCATAGTGCTCGATCAGCATGCCGATGAAGCGCTCGAAGGATCCGAGAATCGCACGGTGCAGCATGACCGGACGCTTGCGATTGTTATCCTCGGCGATGTAGCTGGCCTCCAGCCGCTCCGGCAGGTTCGGGTCATACTGCAGCGTACCGCACTGCCAGTTACGCCCCAGGCAATCCTTGAGGGTGAACTCGATCTTCGGCCCGTAGAACGCACCTTCGCCAGGCTGATATTCCCAGGCCAGACCGGATTCATTGAGCGCGTCAGCGAGCGCCCCTTCGGCGCGATCCCAAAGCTCCTCGGAACCCACGCGCTTGGCAGGGCGAGTAGACAGCTTCATGGAGACATCAGTGAAGCCGAAGTCACGATAAACCTGCAGCGTCAGCTTGATGAAGTCTGCCGCCTCCTTCTTTACCTGCTCTTCGGTGCAGAAGATGTGCGCATCATCCTGTACGAAGCCGCGCACACGCATGATGCCGTGCAGCGCACCGGACGGCTCGTTACGATGGCAGGCACCGAACTCGGCCAGGCGCAGCGGCAGATCACGATAGGACTTCAGCCCCTGGTTGAAGATCTGCACATGGCATGGGCAGTTCATCGGCTTGACGGCGTAGTCGCGGTTTTCCGAGGCAGTGGTGAACATGTTCTCGGCGTAGTTGGACCAGTGCCCCGAGCGCTCCCAGAGGATGCGATCGACGACCTGCGGCGTACGCACTTCGACATAACCGTGCTCGCGCTGCACCTGGCGCATGTACTGCTCCAGCACCTGGTAGACAGTCCAACCGTTCGGATGCCAGAACACCATGCCCGGCGCTTCTTCCTGCAGATGGAACAGGTCGAGCTGCTTGCCGATGCGGCGGTGATCGCGCTTTTCAGCCTCTTCGATGCGCTGAATGTAAGCAGCCAGCTGCTTCTTGTCGGCCCAGGCCGTGCCATAGATGCGCTGCAACTGCTCATTCTTCGAATCACCGCGCCAGTA
Organism: Pseudomonas sp. FG29; assembly: GCF_057809355.1. Taxonomy (NCBI): domain Bacteria; kingdom Pseudomonadati; phylum Pseudomonadota; class Gammaproteobacteria; order Pseudomonadales; family Pseudomonadaceae; genus Pseudomonas; species Pseudomonas sp. FG29. The sequence continues at coordinate 22,478 of NZ_JBMDJU010000034.1, forward strand.
GGCGCCGGAAATACGAGTCAGCTTGAATGCCTTAAGGAAGCGAGTATTGGGCACGTGCGGGCCACGGCACATGTCCACGTATTCTTCGTGGTAGTACAGCCCCATAGCCTGCGCATCCGGCATGTCATCGATCAGGCGCAACTTGTACTCTTCACCGCGCGCCCTGAAGACCTCGATGACCTCGGCACGCGGCGTCATTTTCTTGATGACGTCGTAGTCCTTGTCGATCAGCTCTTTCATGCGCTGCTCGATGGCCGCCATGTCCTCAGGCGTGAAAGGACGACCGATGGCGATATCGTAATAGAAGCCTTCTTCGATGACCGGGCCGATCACCATCTTGGCATCCGGATAGAGCTGCTTGACCGCATGCCCAACCAAGTGCGCACAGGAGTGGCGAATGATTTCCAGCCCCTCTTCGTCCTTCGGCGTAATGATCTGCAGGGTGGCGTCGCGATCGATCACATCGCAGGCATCGACCTGCTTGCCATCGACCTTGCCGGCCAGCGTGGCCTTGGCCAGGCCCGCACCAATGGATTGAGCGACCTCCAGTACGGATACCGGATGATCAAACGAACGCTGACTACCGTCGGGAAGAGTAATGATGGGCATGGCGCCTCCTCTCCTAGTGGTGACCCCTACCAAAGGTCACGTGGGTTGGGATGAGCCAGGAAGCGATTCGGCGGCGTATCTGCCTAACGATGGCAGGAGCCCTGCTAGGGGCCAACCAGAACCGAACCAAGTCACTGGAAGTAAGGTTGCGGATGCTTCCAGAAAGCACTGCCCTCTGACAAGACATCCATACGAATATCAGGCAATTTCCCGCAACAGCGCCCGAGAAAACCAAAGCCACTAAATCGCAGGAACAAAAAAGGGTCGCCTGAGCGACCCTTTTTATCGATTTGGTAGGCACAATTGGACTCGAACCAACGACCCCCACCATGTCAAGGTGGTGCTCTAACCAACTGAGCTATGTGCCTTCGATGGGTGCGCATTCTACGCAGTTCTTTTTTGGACGTCAACAAGTTTTTTCGCTAACTCACTGAAATAGTCCAATTTTTTATCTCGAGGCCTTCGTTGAATATTTTGCACGTCCACTAGCCGGCCATTTTCAACTCGGGTAGCATCAGGCCATTCGTAAAAAATAAAGAACAGAGGTTCAAAATGGCGCACACGGCATACCCTCAGTCCTACTACGCCGCATCGGCCAATCAGGCTCCACAGCGCCCCGCCCTGCAAGGCGAGGTCGAAACCGACATCTGCGTTATCGGTGCTGGCTATACCGGCCTGTCCACCGCGCTCTTCCTGCTGGAGAACGGCTTCAAGGTCACGGTACTCGAAGCAGCCAAGGTCGGCTTCGGTGCGTCAGGGCGCAACGGCGGCCAGATCGTCAACAGCTACAGCCGCGACATCGACGTGATCGAGCGCAGCGTCGGCCCCAAGCAGGCGCAACTGCTCGGACAGATGGCATTCGAAGGTGGTCGCATCATCCGCGAGCGCATCGCCAAGTACGACATCCAGTGCGACCTTAAGGACGGTGGCGTATTTGCCGCCCTCACTGCCAAACAGATGGGTCACCTGGAAGCGCAGAAGAAACTGTGGGAGCGCTACGGCCATACCCAACTGGAGCTGATGGACGCAGCACGTATCCGTGAAGTAGTCGCCACCGATAACTACATCGGCGGCATGCTGGACATGAGCGGCGGTCACATCCATCCGCTCAATCTGGCGCTGGGCGAGGCCGCTGCCGTCGAATCGCTGGGCGGCGTGATCCATGAACAGTGCCCGGCAATTCGTATCGAGCGCGGCGCCAACCCGGTCGTGCATACGCCAGAAGGCCGAGTGAAGGCCAAGTTTGTGGTGGTGGCGGGCAATGCCTATCTGGGCAATCTGGTGCCGGAGCTGGCCGCCAAGTCCATGCCCTGCGGCACTCAGGTAATCACCACCGAGCCGCTGAGCGATGAAGTGGCTGCCAGCCTGCTACCGCAGGATTACTGCGTCGAAGACTGCAACTACCTGCTCGACTACTATCGCCTGACCGGCGACAAGCGCCTGATCTATGGCGGCGGCGTGGTCTACGGTGCACGCGACCCGGCCAACATCGAAGCGATCATCCGCCCGAAGATGCTCAAGACCTTCCCGCAGTTGAAGAACGTGAAGATCGACTTCGCCTGGACCGGCAACTTCCTGCTGACCCTCTCGCGCCTGCCGCAGGTTGGCCGTATCGGCGACAACATCTACTACTCCCAGGGTTGCAGCGGTCACGGCGTCACCTACACGCACCTGGCCGGCAAGGTGCTGGCCGAAGCGCTCCGTGGCCAGGCGGAACGTTTCGATGCCTTCGCCGAACTGCCGCACTACCCCTTCCCTGGTGGCCAGCTGTTGCGCGTGCCCTTCACAGCCATGGGCGCCTGGTATTACAGCCTGCGAGACAAGCTCGGGTTTTGAGCAAGACGTTCGATACGAAAACGGCGCCCTCTGGCGCCGTTTTCATTTGCATCATGGACAGCTCGGCAGCACCCGACACTGCCCTGCCCCAGGCGTCGACTTGAGTGGCGCAGCAAAACGTTCATCGCCAGGCGCCAGCTTGCGCGCGCAGGCTTGTGCTGTCACCGCTTCGCTCGCACAGCCTTGCTCTGCGAGCACCTGAGAGAGGTTGAACCAACCAGCGGCGAAGCTCGGTTCACGCTGCAGGCTTTCACGCAGCGCCTGCTCGGCGCCCTTGTGGTCACCATCGGCATAACGGCTGTTGCTGAGGGCAAACCAGGGCAGCGACGCCTTCGGCCAGGCCTCAGTCGCAGTGCGATAGGCACGACGTGCGGCAGCGGCCTGGCCTGTCTGTTCGAGATCGCTGGCCGCCTTCATCCAGGTGCTCATGTCGGCCTTGGCGGGCAGACGATCCGGTGGCAGCGTCACGACGGCCCAGCGACCACCGCGAGCCCAGGTTCGGTCAAAGGTGTTGAAACTGGTTTCCAGACGGCGCGTCGTGCCAGAGCGCAGCATGAGTTCGCGCTCACGGCGGTCATAGCCCACCACCACTGCAAAATGCCACTGCGGATACCAGTCGAAAGCCAGGTTCTGCAGTACCAGAACCGGGTTTCCCGCCGCCACTTCGGCCAGAACGGCGTCCAGCTTGGGCTCGAGCGGATAGACCAGCATTTCATGACTACGCGCGGCGGCGACCATCTCGACCTGCAGACTGCCCTCGCGACCAGGGATATAGACCTTATCCTTGAGCAGCCCAGGCGAGGTCATCACGCCACGCTGGTTGAGCATCGTGGACAAGGCCGCCGGCCCGCACTGGTAGGCGTCCTGAGCGTAGAAGGGAACGTCGCTCAATTCGACCCGCTCAGGCAGGCTCGCGCCCTCCGGTGACAACACCGGAGAGCGGGCACAGGCAGCGAGTAGAGCGATGGATGTGATGCAGCAGAGACGAATCAGCGATTGATACATTTGACGAAACTGAAGATGTTGGTAGCGCACAGCATATCAGTGATGATGAAGATCACCAGAAACAACACGATGATGCCCACCACACCTGCACCGGCAGGTGCCTGATCGAGTTGCTGGTTGAACTGCGCCAGTTCGGCCGGCGTCAGGCTGGCAATACGCGATTCGACCTGCTCGCGATCCACGCCCATGGCGACCAGTTTGTCTTTCACCTGCTGGTCATCGAGCATGGCCATCAGTTGTTTCTGATCCACCTGATGCTGTTGCTCGGCGATGATTTCCGGCGTACCGATCATGGCCGCATTCGCAGCTGGAATCTGCGCCACCAGCAGCAGGTGGAACAATGCCGTGACGGCGGCCAGACGACGCATGGCAGGACGCATGAGAGTTGTCATTGTGGTTATCTCCTGGGGTCATGAGGTAGCCAATAGACATCGTCATAACGCAGCAGGTTCAGCAGACGCCACAACCATTCAGCCATCCTGCAACAGTTGGCTGATCACGGCTCGCAACTTGCCTGGCTTGACCGGCTTGTTCAGCAGCGGAACGCCGAGGGCATTGAGATCGTGCCGGCAGGCATCGCTGCGATCAGCGCTGATGACCACAGCCGGAATGTCGCAACCGAAGTGTGCGCGCAAGGCCCGGATCACATCGCAGCCCAACACGCCCTCGTCCAGGTGGTAATCGGCCAGGATCAGCTCCGGCGCGCGATCGCCAAGCACCTCCAGGGCCGCCTGCTGATCCGTCGCCGTGCTTACCTCGCAGCCCCACTGCCCCAGCAGCGCCTGCATGCTGTGCAGGATTGCCGTCTCGTTATCGATTACCAGCAGACGCCGGCCGGGTAACGGATCGCCAAGCGCCGGCCGGTTGATCGCTGGCAGCACTGGCGGCACCGGCTCCATCTCGGCCAGAGGCACGCGGATGCCGAACAGCGAGCCGCGACCGGGTTGCGAGCGCACCTGCACCGCATAGCCGAGCATGCGGGCGATGCGCTCGACGATGGCCAGCCCCAGCCCAACGCCCTTGCGCTCGGCAGCACGGCCGACGTCCAGCTGGTTGAACTCGAGGAAGATCCGATCCATCTGCTGCTCTGGAATGCCTCGCCCGGTATCCCAGACCTGGATATCGAGGAATGCACCGCGACGACGCGCGCCGAGCAGCACGCCGCCGCGCTCGGTGTAGCGACAGGCATTGCTCAGGAAGTTGCGCAGGATGCGCGTAAGCAGACGAAAATCGGTACGCACCGCACAGGGGCGAATACGTGCACGCAACTGCAAGCCACTGGCTGCCGCCACGCCATCGAACTCCGAAGCCAGCGGCGCGAGAAGCTCTTCCAACCGATAGACATCGATATCGGGCTTGATCGCGGCCTGATCCAGCTTGGAGATGTCCAGCAGGTCGGTCAGCAGATCCTCGGCCCCTTCCAGCGCCAGGTGACTGCGCTCCACCAGAGTCTGCTCCGCACTGGGCAGCTCGCGCTCACGCAAGGTGGAAATCAGCAGGCGCGCGGCATTGAGCGGCTGCAGCAGGTCATGACTGGCGGCTGCCAGGTATTTGTCCTTGCTGCGGTTGGCCGCCTCGGCGGCATCACGGGCTTCGCGCAGCGCCAGCTCGATACGCTCGCGCTCCTCGATCTGCCGCTGCAGGTTACGGTTGGACTCGAGCAGCTCGAAGGTGCGCGCCGCCACGCGACGCTCCAATTCGTCATTGAGCTGTTGCAGGCGCTGCTGGTTCTGCTTGCGTTCGGTGATATCGGCGACGAAGCCTTCGAACACCCCATCGCCCCCCGGCTTGAGCAGCAGGTTCATGAGCACGTCCAACGTGCTGCCGTCCCTGCGGCGCAGGCAGGTCTCGTAACCCAGGAGTGCGCCGCCCTCGTCGAGGCGCTGGCGAATCAGCAACAGTTCCTCGAAGCCGCCGACGAACAAATGCCGCCCCAGATCCCCCAGCGACCACAGCACCTGCTGTGGATCGTCGTAACCGAGCATGCGCGCCATGGCCGGGTTGGCCGCCAGCACGCCTTGCTGCAGGCTGGCCTGGAAGATGCCATGCACAGCGTGTTCGAACAGCCATTTGTAGCGGTTACGTTCGGTTTCCAGCTCTTCCAGGCGCGCCAGCAGCTCCGGGTAGTGGCTCTTGCGCGCCGATTGGCTGCTCAGCCCCAGCAGCCCGGCCAGCGCGTCGTCAGAGCGCCTCGCCATAGACCACCTCGACATCGCGCTGGGTCGACTCGCGCGGGTTGGTGAGGATGCACGGATCGTCCATGGCATGGCTGGACAGGAACGGAATGTCCGAGGTGCTGACCCCATGCAGGCCAAGCGTCTCGCGGAAGCCCATGGCGTGCTTGAAGGCGATCAGGTGCTCGACCAGACGCTGGCGAATCTGTGCGTGGTTGAGCCCTCGACAATCGATACCGAGGGTCTCGGCAATGACCTTGAAGCGCTCCGGCGCGGCGCTGTAGTTGAACGCCACCACATGCTCGACCAGCACCGCGTTGCACAGGCCATGGGGCAGATCGAGAAAGCCACCGAGGCTGTGACTCATGGCATGCACTGCGCCGAGGATCGCGTTGGAAAAAGCCAGGCCGGCCTGCATGCTGCCGAGCATGATCTTCTCGCGCAGGGCGATATCGCCCGGGTTGGCGATCATCTGCACCAGGTTGCCGTTGATCAGGCGCATGGCTTCCAGCGCGTGCGGGTCGGTCAGCGGGCCGTGGCCGGTGGAAACGAACGCCTCGATGGCATGCACCATGGCGTCGATGCCGGTACAGGCCGAGAGGAACGGATCCATGCTCAGGGTGGTTTCCGGGTCGATCAGCGACACGTCCGGCACCACTGCCTTGCTGACGATGGAAAACTTCATCCGCTCCTGCTGATTGGAGATGATCACGAACTGCGACACATCGGCCGACGTGCCGGCGGTGGTCGGGATCAGGATCAGCGGCGGGCTGGGCACACGGATGGTGTCCACGCCTTCGAACTCGAGAATGCTGCGACCATGGGCAACCACGATGCCGATGCCTTTGGCGCAATCCATCGGGCTGCCGCCACCGACCGCGACGATGACGTTGCAGCCCTCGCTGCGATAGAGCTCGGCGCCCTCCATCACCTCTTCCACGCGCGGATTGGGCGACACCTTGGTGTATAGGCAGTAGGCGATACCCTGGGCCTGCAGGCTGGCCTCGACATCACCGGACCAGCCAGCGGCGACCACGCCAGGATCGGAGACGATCAGCACCTTGCGTGCGCCGAAGGTCTTGGCGTAGTTGCCGACGTTATGCCGGGAGCCGGCGCCGAAGATGATCTCGGGGGAAACGAACTTTCGCAGCTGATTCAATTCGTGGCTCATGCAACGGCCTGAAATTTCTTGTTATGGAGTGGCGATCAGCCTACTGCATTGCCCGGTTTATGCAATGCGACCTGCGTTCAGCCCAGACGCTGATAGAAGGCATGCTCGGCGCGCAGGGCTTCGGCCAGATTAGCGGCCTGACGGAAACCATGGCGTTCTTCGGCGAACAGGTGATATTCGACCGGCAAACCGCGTTGGCGTAACGCCTCGACCATGCTTTCGGTCTGGCTCGGCACCACCACGGCATCCAGCGCGCCCTGAAAGAAAATCACCGGCACCCTGATCCGTTCGGCCTGCAACAAAGGCGTGCGATCCCGGTAGCGCTGGGCATCCTGCTCGGGGTCGCCGATCAGCCAGTCGAGATAATCGGCCTCGAACTTATGCGTCAGCCGGCGCAGCGCCTGCGGGTCGCTGACGCCGTAAAGACTGGCGCCACCACGCAGCTGCGGCAGTTCGACCAGCGCTCGCAGTGCGCTGAAGCCGCCGGCGCTGCCGCCCCGCACGAACACGCGCAGCGGATCGATTCGCCCCCTCGCGGCCAGCGCCTCAATGGCGGCGCGAATGTCCTCGACTTCCAGTTCGCCCCATTGCCCGGCCAGACGCAGGCGATAAGCCCGTCCATAGCAGCTGCTGCCCCGGTAGTTGAGATCGAGCACCGCATAACCGCGCAACGTCCAGAAGGCGATACGCGGGTCGAACACCGGATAGCTGGCCGAAGTCGGCCCGCCGTGCAGGAAGATCACCAGCGCTGGACACTCTCCGGTTGCTACGGGCGAGTAGAAAAAACCGTGGCTGCGCTCATCAGCCACCGCGCAACTGAACGGCTGAGGACGTGAGAGCTGTTCTTCAGCTAACGGCTGCTCGCCACCGGCCAGTAGCCGTAGCGCGCCATCGCAGCGGCGAATGGCAAGCACAACCGGCAGGCGATCCGGGGCGCCAGCAATGCAGTAGAAGTGCTCGGTATCGGCGGCCAGGGAACGGAAACGCGTAAAGCCCTCTGCCAATCGCTGCTCCGTGCTGGCAGCGCGATGCCTGACCAGCACGCCACCTCCCTGCTCGAAACGGGTCAGCAGCAGTTCGTCGTTCTCCAGCAGCAGGTAGCTACTACCACCCAACTGCCAGGGCGCAGGAGCGTGATCGCACGGCATGACATCCAACTGCCTATCCGTATCGATGCATCTCGGCTGCCACCAACCTGCCTGATCGCTCAATACCCATAGCCGCCCTCGCGCATCGAAACGAGGCTGCTGCAGAGACTGATCGCCGCCCTGCCCGGCCATCACACGCGCGCGCTCGCCGGACTCGCGCAGGCAAAGGCGTGTAGCGACCCAGGGTTGGTGCGGGCGATCCCATTCAATCCAGGCCAGGCGCTGGCCATTTGGATCAGCCACCGGTGCTGCATAGAAATCGGCTCCCTCGACCAGGATCTCGCGCTTGCCGCTCAGACCGATACGCACCAGGCGATGCACCACGGCACCACCCTCATGGCTTTCCTCCACGGCCAGCAATGCCTGCCAGGCGGGCACGAAAGAGAGGTCGCCGTAGCGGCAGTGGGAATGACTGGTGATCAGGTAGGGGGCGCCATGTGCACCGCCGTCCAAGCCGACATCGATGCGATAGATCTGCTGATCACGCTCGTTGACGAAAGCAACGCCCTGCTGCGTGGCACAGCAGGCGCCGCCACCGTACTCGTAAACGCGGCTGCGCACGGAAAACCCTGGCGGGGTCAGTTCGCACACGATGCCGTCGCGGCAGAAGAACAACCCACAACGCGCCTGCAACGGGTCGAACGCTACCCACAGCACACCACCGTGGGCAGCGTGCAGTTCGGCGAAGTCGGCACTGGCAGCCGCCGCCTGTTCGGCGCTCCAGATCGAATCGGGATCGGTCACACCTTGCATATGATCCGCGAGGCCTTCTCGTTGCGGTACTGCAACGCCTCCAGCCCCAGCGGCGCCTCATCGGCCTGCTGGCGTGCCGCGAGAATCACACCATGGTGCGCCGACTTGCTGCACACCGGGTCGGCATTGCTGGCATCGCCGGTCAGCATGAAGGCCTGGCAACGACAGCCGCCGAAATCCTTGTCCTTCTCGTCGCACGACCGACACGGCTCGGGCATCCAGTCGTCGCCGCGAAAGCGGTTGAAGCCGAACGACTCGCGCCAGATATGCTCGACGCTGTGCTCGCGCACGTTAGGGAACTGCACCGGCAACTGCCGCGCGCTGTGGCAGGGTAGCGCCGTGCCGTCCGGGGTGATGTCGAGGAACAGGTTGCCCCAGCCGTTCATGCAGGCCTTGGGGCGCTCCTCGTAGTAATCCGGGGTGACGAAGATCAGTTTGCACGGATGGTTCTCGGCCGCCAGCTTGTCGCGCCACTGATTAGTGATGCGCTCGGCGCGCTGCAGTTGCGCGCGGGTCGGCAGCAAGCCGGCGCGGTTGAGTTCCGCCCAACCGTAGAACTGGCAGGTGGCAAGCTCGACGAAATCCGCCTCCAGCTCCAGGCACAGCTCGATGATGCGCTCGATGTTGTCGATGTTGTGCCGGTGAGTGACGAAGTTGAGCACCATCGGGTAGCCGTGCGCCTTGACGGCCCGGGCCATGGCCAGCTTCTGCGCGAAGGCCTTCTTCGAGCCGGCCAGCAGGTTGTTCACCTCCTCGTCGGCGGCCTGGAAGCTGATCTGGATGTGATCCAGTCCGGCGTCGGCGAACTCGGCGATGCGCGCTTCGGTCAGGCCGATGCCGGAGGTAATCAGGTTGGTGTAATAGCCCAGGCCGCGCGCCGCTGCGATCAGTTCGGCGAGATCCTGGCGTACCAGCGGCTCGCCACCGGAGAAGCCCAACTGCGCCGCCCCCAGTTCACGCGCCTGACGGAAGACTTCGATCCATTCGGCGGTCGACAACTCGTCGCCCTGCTTGGCGAAATCCAGCGGGTTTGAGCAGTACGGGCATTGCAGCGGGCAGCGGTAGGTCAGCTCGGCCAACAACCAGAGGGGTGGGCCAACCTGCACACCCGGCTTAGCGAAGCTCGATCCAGAACTGTGCATGTGCCACCTCGATAAAGGCCAGGATGTCCTCGTCCATGCCCGGCACATCAGGGAAGCGCTGGTGCAGATTACCGATGATCTCGGCCACCGAACGCTTGCCATCGACCTGCTGGAGAATCTCGCCGGCGCTGTCATTGAGCTTGATCATGCCCTCCGGGTAGAGCAGCACATGGCACCCCTGCGCTGGCTCGAACTGCAGGCGAAAGCCACGACGAATCATCGGCACGCTACTGGCATTGGGAGTGGTCATGTGGGGCGCTCCATTCGATCCATTCATAGGTCGATCCCTCGATGCCAAACGCGCTGGTCGGTCACCGTGTGATACGGCGGACGCTGCAGTTCATAGGCCATGCTCATGGCATCGAGCATGCTCCACAGCACGTCGAGCTTGAACTGCAGGATCTGCAGCATGCGCTCCTGGGCTTCGCGGGTACGGTAGTGTTCGAGGGTGATGCGCAGGCCGTGTTCGACATCGCGACGCGCCTCTTTCAGACGCTTGCGGAAGTAGTCGTAGCCGGTGGCGTCGATCCACGGGTAGTGCTGCGGCCAGGCATCCAGGCGCGACTGGTGGATCTGCGGGGCGAACAGCTCGGTCAGCGAACTGCTGGCCGCTTCCTGCCAGCTCGCACGGCGAGCGAAGTTGACGTAGGCAGCGACGGCGAAACGCACGCCGGGCAGCACCAGCTCCTGCGACAGAACCTGTTCACGGTCGAGACCGACCGATTCGGCCAGGCGCAGCCAGGCCTCGATACCGCCCTCCTCGCCGGGCGCGCCATCGTGGTCGAGGATGCGCTGGATCCACTCGCGCCGCGTTTCGCGATCCGGGCAGTTGGCGAGGATCGCCGCATCCTTGAGTGGGATGTTGACCTGGTAGTAGAAGCGGTTGGCCACCCAACCCTGAATCTGTTCCCGGGTGGCGCGCCCTTCGTACATGGCGCGATGGAACGGGTGATGAATATGGTACAGCGCGCCCTTGGCGCGCAGCGCCTGCTCGAATTCGGCAGGTGTCATGGCAGCTTGGCTCATCGGGATTCCCCAGGGCGCAGCGCACCCTACAAATGGATGCTCATGCCATCGAACGCGACCTCGATTCCACGAGCGTCCAGCTCGGCGCGCTCAGGCGAATCCAGGTCGAGAATCGGGTTGGTGTTGTTGATATGGATGAGGATCTTGCGTGTCGACGGCAAGCCGTCGAGCACCTCGATCATGCCGCCAGGGCCGCTCTGGCACAGGTGGCCCATCTCGCTGCCGAGCTTGTCGCCGACCTCGCACACGCGCATTTCGTCGTCGCGCCACAGCGTGCCATCCACCAGCAGGCAATCGGCGCGGCGCATCCAGCCCAGCAGGTGTTCGTCCACCTGGCCCAGGCCCGGTGCGTAGAACAGGCTGCGGCCGCTGCGGCTGTCTTCGATGAACAGACCGATATTGTCGCCGGGATGAGGATTGCCCCGATGCGGCGAATACGGCGGCGCACTGCTGCGCAGAGCGATGGCGGTGATGCTCAGCGCCGGACAGGCGGGAATGCTGAAAGGTGTGGCGTCCAGCTCGATCAACCGGTGCTGCAAGCCACCGTTCCAATGGCTGAGCATGTTGAACAACGGAAAACCGCTGGTCAGATCCTGGTGCACCATCTCGGTACACCAGACTTCATGAGGGCAGCCCTCGCGCAGGGTCAGCAGCCCGGTGCAGTGATCGATCTGGCTATCGAGCAGAACGATGCCGGCGATGGCCGTGTCGCGCAGCTTGCGCGCCGGCTGCAGCGCCGGAAAGGCCTCGATCTGTGCGCGGATGTCCGGCGAGGCATTGCACAGAATCCACTGCTCGCCGTCGTCGGAGATGGCGATGGACGATTGCGTGCGCGGCTGCGCACGCAGGGTACCGGCCCGCACGCCACGGCAGTTGCGGCAGTTGCAATTCCACTGGGGAAAGCCGCCACCGGCGGCGGAGCCAAGAATCTGGATATGCATGGAAGTCACCAGCGGGATGCCCCGGACGAGCCGGGGCCAGGCGCGATCAGCGGTTGGCGAAATACATCGTCACTTCGAAGCCAATGCGCAGATCGGTGTAGGCGGGTTTAGTCCACATGATGCGGTCCTCTTGTTATGGCACCGGGGCATTCCGGCACCCTCATTAAGCCCCCGCCAGGCAAGAGGCCAAATGGTACTTTGGGATGAATCGGCACTGGCATTGGTAGGTGCGTCCATTTAGTAGGAATGGATCGCGCCATGAAGGTTCCGGCGATCGCCCGGCCTGAAACATGCGCCCATAAAAAACGCGGCCAAAGCCGCGTTGCGATAAGGGTCTGCTGCCGATCTGGAGCATCGCCAGGGTGAAAGGCCACACGCTGGAGCGAACGTGCGGCCTCTTGGGTCTGCGACTTAGAAGAAACCCAGCGGATTGATGTCGTAGCTGACCAGCAGGTTCTTGGTCTGCTGGTAGTGGTCGAGCATCATCTTGTGGGTTTCGCGCCCGACCCCGGACTTCTTGTAGCCGCCGAAGGCAGCGTGCGCCGGGTACAGGTGGTAGCAGTTAGTCCACACACGACCGGCCTTGATCGCACGGCCCATGCGATAGGCGACATTCATGTCGCGGCTCCACACGCCGGCGCCGAGGCCGAACTCGGTGTCGTTGGCAATCGCCAGGGCTTCGGCTTCGTCCTTGAAGGTAGTCACGCCGATGACCGGGCCGAAGATTTCCTCCTGGAACACACGCATCTTGTTGGTGCCCTTGAGCAGCGTCGGCTGGATGTAGTAACCGCTGGCCAGGTCGCCTTCGAGTTTCTCTACGCCACCGCCGGTGAGCACCTGGGCGCCTTCCTGCTGAGCGATTTCGAGGTAGCTGAGGATCTTGTCGAACTGCTGCTGCGAAGCCTGGGCGCCGACCATGGTGTCGGTGTCCAGCGGGTCGCCACGCTTGATCTGCTTGATCTTCTTCATCACCTCGACCATGAAGGCGTCGTAGATCGACTCCTGCACCAGTGCGCGCGACGGGCAGGTGCACACCTCGCCCTGGTTGAAGAAGCCCAGTACCAGACCCTCGGCAGCTTTCTCGATGAAGGCCGGCTCGGCGTTCATGATGTCGGCGAAGAAGATGTTCGGCGATTTGCCGCCCAGCTCGACGGTGGACGGGATGATGTTCTCGGCGGCGCATTTCATGATGTGCGAACCGACCGGAGTGGAGCCGGTGAAGGCGATCTTGGCGATGCGCTTGCTGGTGGCCAGGGCTTCACCGGCCTCGCGGCCAAAGCCCTGGACGATGTTGAGCACACCCGGCGGCAGCAGGTCGCCGATGATTTCCACCAGCAGGGTGATCGACAGCGGGGTCTGCTCGGCCGGTTTGAGCACGATGGCGTTGCCGGCGGCCAGGGCCGGGGCGAGTTTCCAGGCGGCCATCAGCAGCGGGAAGTTCCACGGGATGATCTGCCCGACCACGCCCAGCGGCTCGTGGAAGTGATAGGCCACGGTGCCATCGTTGATCTCGGCGGTGCTGCCTTCCTGGGCGCGGATGCAGCCGGCGAAGTAGCGGAAGTGGTCAGCCGCCAGCGGCACGTCGGCGTTGAGGGTTTCACGCACGGCCTTGCCGTTGTCCCAGGTTTCGGCCACGGCCAGCAGTTCGAGGTTGGCTTCGATGCGGTCGGCGATTTTCAGCAGGATGTGCGAACGCTCCTGCACGCTGGTGCGGCCCCAGGCGTCGGCGGCGGCATGCGCAGCGTCCAGCGCCTTGTCGACGTCGGCGGCGTTGGAACGGGGGAATTCACCGATAACCGAAGCGTCGACCGGGCTGGTGTTGGTGAAGTACTGGCCGCTGAGCGGGGCAACGAACTCACCGCCGATGTAGTTGCCGTAGCGCGGCTTGAGGGTCACGACGGAGCCTGGGGTACCGGGTTTCGCGTAAATCATGATGCGTCCTCTCTTTTTTGTCGGAGCCTGCCCCCATTCGGTGGAAGCAGGTCATGGTTCGATCTTAGAAAGCCCCCTACGCCCTCGGTATGCACCCATGGCACAGATCGTCTCGTCATTTGGTAGTAGAGCCGGTCTGGCACGGACGTTTGGCAGCGAGGTACGAGGCAATGGAAGTTAAAGGCTAGACCGGCTCGTTCGGTCTTGCGTTCCCCGCCGAGAAAAAACGTCAGCGACCGTTCAGGGTCGTGAATCGCCGATGGCCGGACAAAGTCCGGCCATGGTTTTTGCGTGTTCAGGAAATCTGCCGCTGTCGCAGATCACCCCCTCCGCAAAGAGGGTTTTAGCGGCCGCGTTCGGCGAGGGGAGAAAACGCAATCAGCCCCTCGCCCGTTGCCGGGAGAGGGGCTGCCAGTTACCTGGACGCTCAGTGCTTGGCCACCAGCTCCTTCGGCAGCTTGAAGGTCCACAGCATGCCGCCCTGATTCAGGTTCTTGATGCGCTTGGCCACTTCGCCCCCCCACAGCGGCACTGCACCACCCCAGCCGGACAGCACCGAGACGTACTGCTCGCCGTCCATTTCCCAGGTCACGGGCGAGCCGATCACCCCGGAGCCGGTCTGGAATTCCCAGACCTTCTCACCAGTCTTGGCGTTGAAGGCACGCAGGTAGCCCTCCGGGTTGCCGGTGAACACCAGGTTACCCTTGGTGGTCAGCACACCGCCCCACAGCGGCGCATAGTTGGTCTGGCGCCAGACCTCCTTGCCGGTCTTCGGATCGATGGCACGCAGCACACCAATGTAGTCCTCATTGAGCGGCTTGATGGTGAAGCCAGCACCGAGGTAGGCCGCGCCCTTCTTGTAGGCGATGTCTTCGTTCCAGATGTCCATGCCCCACTCGTTGGACGGTACGTAGAACAGGCCGGTGTCCTGGCTGTAGGCCATGGGCATCCAGTTCTTCGCACCGAGGAAGGCCGGTGCGGAGAACACGCTCGTGCCCTTCTCCTTCGCGCTCGGCGAGCCCGGACGGTTGCTGTCGTCGTAGATTGGCCGGCCGTTCTTGTCCAGGCCCTTGGCCCAGGTGATCTTGTCGACGAAGGGGAAACCGCGGATGAACTTGCCGTTGGTACGGTCGAGCACGTAGAAAAAGCCGTTACGGTCTGCGGTCGCGGCTGCCTTCACGGTCTTGCCGCCGTCCTGGTAGTCGAAGGAGATCAGTTCGTTGACGCCGTCGAAGTCCCAGCCGTCGTGCGGCGTGGTCTGGAAGTGCCACTTGATGCTGCCGTCGTCCGGGTTGAGCGCCAGGCGCGAGGATGAGTAGAGGTTGTCACCCGGGCGCAGGTGCGAGTTCCACGGCGCCGGGTTGCCGGTACCGAAGAACAGCAGGTTGGTGTCGGCGTCATAGTAACCACCAAGCCAGGGCGCGGCGCCGCCGGTCTTCCACAGATCGCCCGGCCAGGTCTTGCCGGCCTGGCCACCGCTGATGCCGTTCTCCACCGGCTTGCCATCCTTGTAGACATAGCCCATGTGGCCTTCAACGGTCGGGCGAGTCCACAGCAGGTCGCCGTTTTTCGGGTCATAGGCCTCGATCTTGCCGACCACACCGAATTCACCACCGGACACGCCGGTAATCAGCTTGCCATTGACCACCAGCGGCGCCGCGGTGATGGAGTAACCGGCCTTGTGATCGGCCACGCGTTTGCTCCAGACCACCTTGCCAGTGTCCTTGTTCAGGGCGACCAGCTTGGCGTCCAGGGTGCCGAAGATCACCAGGTCGTCGTACAGCGCCACGCCACGGTTGATCACGTCGCAGCACGGACGAATGTCATCCGGCAGGCGCGCCTCGTACTGCCACAGCTCACGGCCGGTACGCGCATCGACGGCGAACACCCGCGAGTAGGAGGCGGTGACGTACATCACGCCATCCTTGATCATCGGCTGGGCCTGCTGGCCGCGCTGCTTCTCGCCACCGAAGGACATGGTCCAGACCGGGCGCAGCTCCTTGACGTTCTGATCGTTGAGGATGCTCAGCGGGCTGTAGCGCTGGCCCTGCAGGCCCAGGCCGTTGGTGACGATCTGGTCGGTGGTGGTGGCGTCCTTGAGAATCTCGGCATCGGTCACCGCCAGTGCAGCGGCGGATGGCAACAGCATGGCGGCACAGAGTGCGGTGAGGATCAAGGGCTGGCGAAGACCGGCGTGTTTCATTGCGGCTACCTCTGTGGGTTCATTGTTATCACCGGGAAATTTTCCCGATCTGCCGCGAATTCTTGGCTCCACCCGGTTCAGCAACAATTGCACCCAGTGCCGATTTTCCTCGTTCCTTGGTAGCAATACCTCGCCCGATGACCGACACTGCCGCCCTGCCCACTCGCTCTGGAGACCGCCATGCCCCTCGATTCGCAAGCCCGCAACGCCGTGCTGGAAGACCCGCGCGCACTCGAGTGCAGCGTCTATCGCCCGGACGAAAAGGATGAGGACGCCGAAGAGCTCGACCTGGGCGAAGCACGCGTCTTGCTGTTGGGCGCCTTCGAAGCGCCGATCGACTGGGACGCCCGTCAGCGCGAAGAGTATTTCGGCGAGGAAGACCCGGCGCTGTTCTTCAGCGCCCGCGTCGAAAGCCTCGCCGCCCCCGGCAGCAAGGCCTTCTTCATAGTCGAGAGCGGTGACTACGTGGCCGCGCAGCCAAGCCTGGGCGAAGTGGTGATGTATTACGTCTACGACCAGGAAGACGACGCCGAGGGGCGCCGCTATGTACTGATTCGCGATGACGAGGAGCTCTAACAGGCTGTTGAAAAACTACCTACGTTGCCACTACTTGACGCCGCGCGCGAAAAATTCGGGCAGTGACGTGCGATAAATACGTTGCTGCCCGATTGTATAGTCTGCAAAAGAATCTTAGAAAAGCCCGGCCGGCTCGGCCTGGATGTCCCAGCTGAAGATCAGCACTTCCTTCGCCTCGCTCCCCTTGCCACCACCGACCGTGTACTTGATGTCCGTTGTCTCGATATGGAAGTCGGCGAAGCATTCGCGGATGGCTGGGTGGTCGTTGAGGCTGATGATCGCCTTGCCCTTGATCACCTTGAGCATCTTGGCCATCTCCAGGTACTGCTCGAACTCGAACGGCACACCGTAGCCCTCGGTCTCCCAGTACGGTGGGTCGCAGTAGAACAGCGTGTGATCGCGGTCGTACTTCTTCATGACCTCCTGCCAGCTCAGATGCTCGATGTAGGTGCTGCTGAG
>NZ_JBMDJU010000035.1:0-38497 GCF_057809355.1 Pseudomonas sp. FG29
GGATGAACGGGCGGAAGGGTTTGGTGACTTTGCCCGCAAAGTCACTCGCCCGGGATGGCGAAACCAAAGACATCAACAAAAACGCGGCAATTCGGAACAGAAACTCGATAAATCAACACAACATTGCCAGTCCGGTATTAACCAAGCATTCCCTACACCTTGAATAACCTTTCCGCTTCCGAGAGCGTGGAGATGGCATTTCGGTATCGTGCAGGCTGCCCGAGCGAAAGGGCGCATATCGGCGAAATGCAAGATCGGTCTATCTCTCGATAAATATCAACTATTTGATTTATAAGGTTTTTATTGATTTTTAAAAGCTGGCACAGGCATTGCGATAGTTACAGTGAACCTGCCGCCGGAGATGGCGTGCAGATTGTCTGGAATGTACAGGAGTCGAACCATGAAACAGCCAATCAACCGTTTCGCCGTTGCTACCCTTACCGCCACCGCTCTGAGCCTGACGCTGGCCTCGGCCGCCTTTGCCGAACCGACCATGCTCGCGGCCAACGATACCGTGGACAAGGCCGAGCAGGCAGTATCCGACACCTGGATCACCAGCAAGGTCAAATCCAGTTTCATCGCGGACAAGAGCCTCAGTGCCCTGGACATCAAGGTTGAGACTAATCAAGGCGTGGTTTCCCTGTCCGGTGTAGTGGCCAGTGATGCCGAGCGTGATCTGGCCGTGGCCAAGGCCAAGGAAGTCGAGGGCGTAAAAGCCGTTGCCGCCGATGGCCTGAAATCCGCCGACTAATTTAAGTGTCGGCCGGGTGCAAGCCCGGCTGACCGACTGGGAGGACGACCATGAATAGCGACATCATCCAAGGCAAATGGAAGCAGCTCAGCGGCCGCATGAAGGAGCGCTGGGGCAACCTGACCGATGACGACCTGAACGTGGCCGAGGGGCATAGCGACTACCTCACCGGCAAGCTGCAGGAGCGTTATGGCTGGACCAAGGAGAAGGCTCAGCAGGAACTGCGTGACTTCAGCTCGAAGCTGTAACTCCGCAGAGCGATGAAAGCCCCGCCAGCGAACCTGGCGGGGCTTTTTTGTATCGGGATCAGGTGCCCCGCTTGCTGCGGATATCGGTCAGGCGGCCGCCTTCGAAGCGCAGGAAATGGTACATGCCGTTGTTGGGGCCATAGATCCATTCCTCCACGGCCACCTCGTTACGAAAGCCATAGTGATCGACCACTTCCTTGTAGCCGAGAAAGTCCCGGCTGGCGGGCTCGCCGCATTTGTTCTGCACTTCGCCGAGCGTCGCGTCCTTGCTGACCAGGGCGCTGCCGCAGCGATAGGTGGACGAGGCTTCTGCGCACAGAGGCAGGCTCAGCAGCAGGGGCAGGTATTTCAGCAGGCGCATGGGGCGTTCTCCACTCAGCGTTCGCGACGTCGCTCGATGGCGACCAGGCGATTACCCTCGAAGCGCAGGATGCTGAGCATGCCATTGCTCGGCCCGTAGACCCACTCTTCGACGACATACTCGCGTCGGTCATAGGAGCCCAGCGTATAGCCAATGGGGTCGCGGTGCAGCGGCGCACCGCATTTGCGTTCCACCTCGAAGGCCCGGTCGCCGACGCTGACCAGTTGGCTGCCACAGCGCAGGGTGTCGGCGTGAGCATCGACGCAGAGTAGGGCGGCCAAAAAGCCGAGCGTTGCAGCAAAAGCAGGTTGGCGCATGGTCATTGACTGTCCAGGTGCAGGGCGGACAGAACCCGGCCGTTGCTCTCGGGTTCCGCCAGGTTGACGTCGATCAGGTAGACGCGTTCGTCGCTCATGCCGCCCTGTTCGACCAGATAGTCCTTGATCGCCGCAGCACGCTGTTGCGCCAGTTGGCGCAGCAGCAATTTGCTCTGTGCCCAAGAGTCCAATACGGCCTGGCGCATCTTCTGCAGGCGCTGGTCTTCATCCAGCGCTGCCCATTCGCTCGGAGGCTGCTGCTTGAGGCGCGCACGGTAGATGCCTTCGAGCAGGGCGGCCTGCTCGCTGTCGTCCACCGTCAACTCGTCCGGGCTGGCGGGCACCTTGTCGCCGCGACGCTGCAGCACCTTGTACCAGGTTTCGCGGAATTCCCGCTGCAGACGCTGCTCGGCCAGCAAGGGGCCATCGGCGACCTGGGCGCTCTGGCCCTCGACCTCCAGGCGCAGGGTCGGGCGTTCCTTGAGCGCCTGAGCCAGCGTGTCCAGAGCCTTGCGCGCATCATCGGAGAGGGCATCGGAGCCGGCGTCGAACGGCACCGTGCTGAGATCCATGTCACCGCCGCCGGCGACCAGGCCTGCGACGAACTTGAACGGCGCCTGCGCCGCGCGCAGCACCAGGTTGCGCAGGGTCTGCCAGACGATGGGCATGACACTGAACTGCGGGTTGTTCAGGTCGCCCTGCACCGGCAGCTCGATGGAGATGCGCCCCTGGGTATCCTTGAGCAGTGCCACGGCCAGGCGAATCGGCAGGTCGACGGCGTCCGGGCTGTCGACTTTCTCGCCCAGTTGCAGGTTCTCCACCAGCACCTTGTTTTCGGCATTCAGTTGGCCTTTCTCGATGCGGTAGTGCAGATCGAGATTCAGCCGCCCCTTGCGGATGCGGTAGCCGGCGAACTTGCCGGAATAGGGCGTGATGGTGGTCAGTTCGACGTTCTGGAAGCGGGTGGCGATATCCAGGCTGTTGAGCGGATCGAACGGCGTCAGCTTGCCCTTGATGCTGACCGGCGCATAACGATCGACCTTGCCGGTGATGTTGACACTGGCCGCCTGCGGGCTCTGGTTGTCGAGCGTGCCGATCTGGCCGTTGAGCTGCTGGATGGCGGTGGCGAAGTTGGGCGTCAGGCTGAAGTCGGCGAAGTTGGCCGATCCCTGATTGATCGCCACGCCGCCGATGCGCACGGCCAGCGGTTTGCCACTGCTCTTCTCGGCGCTTGGTGGCTGCGGCACTATCAGCTCGCTGACATTGGTGGTGCGATCCTCGTTGATCATGAAGCGTGCGTAGGGCTGCTCCAACTCGATTCGATCGATGTTGAGGTGCTCGCCGTGCTGGTAGTCCAGGCCATTCACGCGCACCTGCTTCCAGCGCACGAAATCGCGCTCGCGCAGGGTATCGAGGGTGTGCAACTGGTCGACGTGGGCATTCCCGCTGACGCGCAGCGCCAGAGGTTCGGTGCCATCGAGGCGCACGTCGAGGTCGCTGCCGAGCAAGCCGCTGCGCAGCTCCAGGCGGATGAAGGGGCTGAGATAGGCCTGGGCCAGGCGCAGGTCGATGTCGTTGCTGCTGACCTTGAGCTGTGCGCTGGTCGGCTTGAGCTGCACCTGGCCGCTTGCCTGCAGCTTGCCCTGCTTGCCGAGGCCGGTGTCCAGCTTGAGCGTGAAGGGCTTGTCGCCCTGGCTGTCGAAATCGTTGAGGTCGAGGTTCAGCGGGCCCAGCTCCACGGCGACATCCTGTTGCGGCACGCGGTCGGCCAGGTGAGCGCGGTACTCGCGCAGTTGCACGTCCTGCACCTGCACCTGCCAGGGCTTGCTCGCCTTCTGGTCATCGGTGGCAGTGCTTTCCTGCGTACTGGCCGGCTTGGCGAAGAGTTTTTGCCAGTCGAGCTGGCCGTCGGCCTCGCGTGCGGCCCAGGCCTCCAGGCCCTGGCTGCGCACCTGGCCAATCACGACCTGTTGCTTGGCCAGATCGAGACGGGTCTTGTCGATGGCCAGTTGCTGCAGGCGCAGCAGGGGCTTGCCCTGCGGATCGTCCAAGGCGAAGGGGGCCAGACGGGCGCTGACGTCGCTCAGTTGCAGCTCGGTGCCGGTGGAGAGATCGAGCGTGTAGGTACCGGCCAGGTTCAGCTGACCTTCCTTGAGTTCCAAGGGCACGGCGTCGCGTACGTAGGGCCAGAAGGTGCTGAGGCGCGCGTCGCTGACGTTCAGGGTGCCGCTGGAGGTGATGCTCGGGGTCAGCCCGATCTGGCCCTGCCAGTCGATCCGGGCGCCATAGGGGCCGCTGGCGGTGAGGGTCATGTCGGCGCTGTCGCCGGCCAGGGTACTGAGGTTGTGCAGTTGCAGATCGAGTGCGTCGTAGGCGAACTCCACCGGCTCGCTCGGGCGCAGATCCTGAAAGCGCAGGGCGTTCTCCTGCAGGTTCAACTGGTCGATGCGCAGTGGAAAGGGTGCACTATCGGTGGTTTTCTCACTGCCGTCAGGCGGGGGCAGGCGAAACAGCTGCGCCAGGTTCAGGTTGCCATCCTTGTCGAAAAGGATTGCCGTGCGCGCCCCTTGCAGCGAGACCTCGGCCAGATGCAGGGCGCCTGTCCACAGACTGTCGCCCTGCAGGTTGGCGTACAGGCGCTGGAAGGCTAGCTGTTGTTGTTCCGGTGCACCGATGTCCAGGCCCCACAGGTTCAGTTCCAGGCTGAACGGGTTGAACTGCAGGCGCTGCAGCGACGCGGGCACGGTCGCGTAGTTGGCCAGTTGCTGATTGGCGATGCGCAGGGCGATCCCTGGCAGAATCAGAAAGCCGATCAGGCTGTAGAGGAATATGGCGATCAGCAGTGCGCTCAGCGTGCGCTTCAATCCTTTGGGCATGGCGATAAATCATCTGTCCAGACGAGGAGATGAGTTGGAGTATGGCACGTGCGCTCGGTTCCAGCGGCATCCAACACCTGTTACCGGGCAGGCGTTCTCAGAACCGCAAAATCAGTGTTTTCAGCGGCGGTTTGCCATCCTGTGAGGGGAAGTCACCGGCCGGGGCGAGCACCTGGCAGTCGCGCACCGGGCGCCCAAGTTTCTCGGCACAGCGCAGCACCTGCGTGCGCCAGTCGTCGATGTCCACCTTCGCCAGGTTGTTGCAGCACACCAGGGTGCCATCCTCGGCCGTGGCCAGCACGGCCGGCTTGAGCAGGCTCTGGTAGTCGCGCAGCAGGTCGACGGTGCCGAAGGCGCTTTTGGCCCAGGCCGGCGGGTCGAGGAACACCAGATCGAACTGGCGCGGTTGCAGGCGCGGGTAG
This sequence comes from Pseudomonas sp. FG29, assembly GCF_057809355.1. Lineage (NCBI taxonomy): Bacteria > Pseudomonadati > Pseudomonadota > Gammaproteobacteria > Pseudomonadales > Pseudomonadaceae > Pseudomonas > Pseudomonas sp. FG29. The sequence goes on from NZ_JBMDJU010000035.1 coordinate 4,976, forward strand.
CTCGGCAGCTTTTGCTCGCGGCGGCTGCTGATCGGCAAGTCGGCGAGTTGGCGGATGGCCGGGAAGTAGTCGCTCTGGATGAACTGCATGGTCGGCAGCGCGGGATTGAGCGCGGCGTTCTCGCGGCCGACCGCCAGGTTGCCTTCGGCGAAGTCCAGGTTGACCACTTCACGGGCATCACCCGCCGCCGCGCACAGGCCAACACCGCAGGTATAGGCGAACAGGTTGAGCACCGTCTTGCCGGCCGCGTTGGCCTTGACCCAGCCACGCGCGTTGCGCAGGTCGAGAAACAGCAGCGGATCCTGCCCGGCATGACGGCCGCGCACGCGGTAGTTCAGTCCCCACTCCTGGCCGACCAGATCCTCCAGGGCGGCCGCCTCGGCCTGATGCAGCTCGGGGTTACGGTCGATGCGCGAATGGCTTTTCGAGCGGTCGTTGTAGACCAGCAGCAGGGGTTGGCCGAGCCTTTCCTGAATCTGATCGGCCAGTTGCAGCAGGGCGTCATGCTCCAGCGGTTGGTGGAAGCTCTGCACCAGCAGTTGCGGGCCGTAGCGGTCGACGGTCAGGCCTGGCGCGCCTTCCTGCGTGCCATGGAATAGGCGATAGCAGTCAGTGCCTTGCGAGTGCAATTGGCTGAGGAGGTTTTCACGGGCGTCGAGGGCGGCGCGCAGCGCCTGATCAAGAGCGGGCATGCGCGGCATCTCGGGGTAGGAAAGGGCGGCAGTCTAGCAAGAAAAGCTGCCGCTCGAGAGCGTGACGCACGAGCCGTGGCGGGTTGCACCCGCCCTACGTGTCTGGCAGCAGGCGGCGCCGGGCGCGCTGCGCGGCGCTGTTGCGTACGGCCCAGCGCAGCAGATTGGCGGTGCGCTGCACGCTGGCGCGAATCAGCGGACGGCGCCAGGCCGCCTGGTATTCGCCGAGCAGGTCGCTGGCCCAGTCCGGCAGCAGGTCGACGCCCGCCTGCATCATCAGGCCGCCGAAGGGCTTGGCGAGGAGGCTGGGCATCGGCGCGTCATGCAGCAGGCGCACCACTTCGCGCGTGCGCTCATCGCAGAGCAGTTGCGGGCGCATGCGCTGCAGGTAATCGGCGATGGCCTGCGCCGATTTGGGCACGTCCTGCGCGCCGAGGCGCTCGGCGATCAGCGCCACTTCGCGGTAGTAGCGATCCTGTTCGGCCAGCGGCAACTGCGGATCGACGTAGCGCAGGTAACCGGCGAGGAACTGGCTGACCTCGGAGACATGTACCCAGGTCAGCAGCCCAGGATCGCTCGCGGCGTAAGGACGGCCATCCGCTGCGTGGCCGACCACCTGCAGGTGGATGCGGCGCACCTTGTCGATCAGTTGCTCGGCATCGTGCAGGCCGCCATAGGTGGTGCCGGCGATGAACAGGCTGGTGCGGCGCAGGCGGCCGAGCATATCCTGGCGAAAGGTCGAGTGATCCCACACGCCGGCCAGTGCCAGCGGGTGCAGCATCTGCAGAAGCAGGGCGGAGATGCCGCCGACCATCATCGCGGTGAAGTCGGCGTGGACTTCCCAGACCATCGACTCGGGGCCGAACAGGCCGGCATCTCCGCGTGGCTGGTCAAGGTCGAGCACACCCAGCGAGGCGCCGGTAAGGCTGTGCACCTGTTTTTCGATCTGACGACGTAGGATTTCCATGGCGCGCAGTTTCTGCGCTTGGCAGGCGCAAGACAAGATGCGCCCGGCCCTTTCAGGCCGGGCGTGAGGCTTAGCGGTTGAGGCGCTGCCCGATCAGGCTATCCACCACGCTGGGGTCGGCCAGGGTCGAGGTGTCGCCCATGTTTTCCAGCTCGTTACAGGCGATCTTGCGCAGGATGCGGCGCATGATCTTGCCTGAGCGGGTCTTGGGCAGGCCCGGCGCCCACTGGATCAGTTCCGGCTTGGCGAAACTGCCGATCTCCTTGCCGACCAGGCTCAGCAGATCCTTTTTCAACTCCTCGGAGGGCTCCTGGCCGTTCATCAGGGTGACGTAGGCGTAGATGCCCTGGCCCTTCACATCATGCGGATAGCCGACCACGGCCGCCTCGGCCACGGCGTCGTGCAGCACCAGCGCGCTTTCCACCTCGGCGGTGCCGATGCGGTGGCCGGAGACGTTGATCACGTCGTCCACACGGCCAGTGATCCAGTAGTAGCCATCCTCGTCGCGGCGCGCGCCGTCACCGGTGAAGTAGTAGCCGGGGTAGGGCTTGAAGTAGGTGTCGACCATGCGCTGGTGATCGCCGTAGACGCTGCGAATCTGGCTCGGCCAGCTGGCCTTGATGGCCAGCACGCCGCTGCCGGGGCCGTCGATTTCCTTGCCCTGCTCGTCGAGCAGCACCGGCTGCACGCCAAAGAAGGGGCGGGTGGCCGAGCCGGGCTTGAGGTCGGTGGCGCCGGGCAGTGGGGTGATCAGGATGGAGCCGGTTTCGGTCTGCCACCAGGTGTCGACGATCGGGCAGCGCATGTCGCCGACCACATGGAAGTACCACTCCCAGGCTTCCGGGTTGATCGGCTCACCCACCGAACCGAGCAGGCGCAGGCTCGAGCGCGAGGTGGCCTTGACCGGGCCTTCACCCTCGCGCATCAGCGCGCGCAGGGCGGTCGGTGCGGTGTAGAAGGTGTTGACCTGGTGCTTGTCGATCACCTGCCAGAAGCGCGAGGCGTCCGGGTAGTTGGGCACACCTTCGAACATCAGGGTGGTGGCGGCATTGGCCAGCGGGCCGTAGACGATGTAGCTGTGCCCGGTGACCCAGCCGACATCGGCGGTGCACCAGTAGATGTCGCCTTCGTGGTAGTCGAACACGTACTTGTGGGTCATCGCCGCGCCGAGCAGGTAGCCGCCGGTGGTATGCAGCACGCCCTTGGGTTTACCGGTGCTACCAGAGGTGTAGAGGATGAACAGCGGGTCTTCTGCGTCCATCGGCTCGGCCGGGCAATCGGCGTCGACTTCCTTGAGCGCCTGGTGGTACCAGAGGTCGCGGCCTTCGACCCAGGCGACATTGCCTTGGGTGCGCTCGACCACCACCACGGTGGACACGTCTGGGCAGCTCTGCAAGGCTTTGTCGACGTTGGCTTTCAGCGGCACGTACTTGCCGCCGCGCACGCCTTCATCGGCGGTGATCACGGCGCGGCAGTCGGCATCGAGGATGCGGTCGCGCAGGGCGTCCGGGGAGAAGCCGCCGAACACCACCGAATGCACGGCGCCGATGCGCGCGCAGGCGAGCATGGCGTAGGCCGCTTCCGGAATCATCGGCATGTAGATGCACACACGGTCGCCTTTCTTCACGCCACGGCTTTTCAGCACGTTGGCCAGGCGGCTGACATTGTGGTGCAGCTTGTTGTAGGTGATGTGCGCCGATTCGGCGGGGTTGTCGCCTTCCCAGATGATGGCGACCTGTTCGCCGCGTTGTTCCAGGTGGCGGTCGATGCAGTTGTAGGCGACGTTGAGCTGGCCGCCTTTGAACCATTCGGCGTGGCCCAGCTTCAGGTCGCTGGCATGCACCTGATCCCAGGGTTTGAACCAGTCCAGAAAGGCCTTGGCCTGCTCGCCCCAGAAGGTCTCGGGCTGCTCGACGGACTGCTGGTATAGACGCAGATAAGCGTCGTTATCCAGATGCGCGCGCTGGCGCACCGCATCTTGCACGGGATGGCGGGTGATTTCGAACATGGCGGAATCCTTGTAATTGTTTGGCCGCAACGATCACAAGGGTGCACTTAGGTGGGCGCGCTGTTCAAGTCCGAAGGTCACACCGCCACATCATCTCGAGATATGGCGGTGTGCAGGGCATCAGCCGCGATGCTGCGAGCGGAAGTGCTCGATCAGGCCCTGGGTGGAGGCGTCGTTGGCCGGCTCGTCGCTGCTGCCTGTCAGGCGTTGGTAGACCTCCTTGCCCATTTCCTTGCCCAACTCCACGCCCCACTGGTCGAAGGCGTTGATGCCCCAGATGGCGCTCTGCACGAAGACCTTGTGCTCGTACAGCGCCACCAGCGCGCCGAGGTTGAACGGCGCGATGCGGTTCATCACCAGGATGTTGCTCGGGCGGTTGCCGGGGATGACCTTGTGCGGCGCGAGGCGCTGCACTTCATCTTCGGCCATGCCCTTGGCGCGCAGCTCGGCCTCGGCTTCCTCGCGCGTCTTGCCCTGCATCAGCGCCTGCGCCTGCGACAGGCAGTTGGCGAACAGCCACTGGTGATGATCGGACAGCGGGTTGTAGCTGTTGACCGGGACGATGAAGTCCGCTGGTACCAGCAGGCGGCCCTGGTGCAGCAACTGGTGGTAGGCGTGCTGGCCGTTGCAGCCGACGCCGCCCCAGATGATCGGCCCGGTGCTGATGTCCAGGGCGCTGCCGTCCTGGCGCACGCTCTTGCCGTTGGACTCCATGTCGAGCTGCTGCAGATGCTTGGTGAAGTTACGCAGGTAATGGTCGTAAGGCAGGATCGCCTGGCTCTGCGCGCCCCAGAAGTTGCTGTACCAGATGCCCAGCAGGGCCATCAGCACCGGCATGTTCTCGCTCAGTGGCGTCTGGGTGAAGTGCTCGTCCATGGCGTAGGCGCCAGCCAGCAGTTCCTTGAAGTTGGACACGCCGATGGCCAGGGCAATCGGCAGGCCGATGGCCGACCACAGCGAATAGCGCCCGCCGACCCAATCCCACATGGGGAAGATGTTCTCTTCGCGGATGCCGAACTCGATGGCGGCCTTGCGGTTGCTGGTCACTGCGATGAAGTGACGATGCAGCTCCTCTTCCGGGCCGCCCATGGCCAGGTACCAGTCGCGCGCGGCCAGGGTGTTCTTCAGGGTTTCCAGGGTACCGAAGGACTTGCTGGAGACGATGAACAGGGTGGTTTCCGGGTTGAGGCGGGCGGTCAGTTCGCGGAACTCGCTGCCGTCGATATTGGCCAGGTAGTGGCAGCGTACGCCGCGCTGGGTGAAGGGGCGCAGTGCTTCGGAAACCAGTTGCGGGCCGAGGAAGGAGCCACCGATACCGATGTTCACCACTTCCTTGATCGGCTTCTCGCTGTAACCGCGCCACAGGCCGCTGTGCACGCGGCTGACCAGCTCGGTCACCTGGTGCAGTACGCGGTGCACCTGCGGAATGATGTCCGCGCCGTCGACCACCAGGCGCCGGCCAATTGGGCTGCGCAGGGCTGTGTGCAGGGCAGCGCGTTGCTCGGAGGCGTTGACCTGCTCGCCGTTGTACAGCGCCTTGATCGATTCGCCCAGGCGTGCCTGCTCGGCAAGCTGGATCAGTAGCTCCAGGCTGTGATCGTTGATCAGGTTCTTCGAGTAGTCCAGCAGCAGGCCGCAGCTGTCCAGCGAGAAACGTTGGAATCGCTCGGGATCGCTAGCGAAGGCCTCACGCATGCTGAACCCGGCCATGTCCTCGCGGTGCTGGCGCAGAGCCTGCCAGGCGGGCAGGGTGGTGACGTCGTGAGGCTGCTGGTAGTAGGCCATCGGGGCTCCTGATCTGCAAAAGCAAAAAGGCCCGGATCGTTCCGGGCCCCAAGAGTGTAACCGTCCGTGTTTGGACGCTGCTACTGGCCCGGCAGTTCCACCACCAGATTATCGATCAGGCGCGTGTTACCCAGGTGCGCGGCGGTGAGTACCACCAGGTAACGGTCATCGATGGCGGCTGGGCGCAAGGTGATGGCGTTGCGGATTTCCAGGTAGTCGGGCACGAAGCCGGCCTCGCGTTGCTGCTGCTGCGCGGTATCGATCAGACGCTGGTAATCACGGGCGCCGCGCTGCAGTTCCTGGGCGATGCCCTGCAGGCCACGATAAAGCACCGGAGCGGTGGTGCGCTGCGCCTCGCTGAGGTAGCCATTGCGCGAGGAAAGCGCCAGGCCATCCGCCGCACGCTGGGTCGGTGCGCCGATGATCTGGATCGGCATGTTCAGGTCGCGCACCAGGGTGCGGATCACCGCCAGTTGCTGGTAGTCCTTCTCGCCGAACACGGCCAGATCGGGCTGCACCATATGGAAGAGCTTGGTCACCACCGTGGCCACGCCTTCGAAGTGACCGGGACGGCTGGCGCCGCACAGACCTTCGGAAACGCCCTGTACGATTACCCGGGTCTGGCTGGCCATGCCGTGCGGGTACATCTCGCTGACATCCGGGTGGAACAGCAGGTGGCAGCCGGCGCCGAGCAGTTTTTCCTGGTCGGCGGCAAGCGTGCGCGGGTATTTGTCCAGATCCTCACCGGCGCCGAACTGCAGCGGGTTGACGAAGATGCTGGCGACCACGAAGTCGGCACGCTGGGAAGCGATTTCCACCAGCGAGACGTGGCCTTCGTGCAGGTTGCCCATGGTCGGCACGAAACCGATCTGCTTGCCCTCGGCGCGTGCCTGAGCGATAGCGGCGCGCAGTTCGCGCAGGGTCTTGACCGTGTTCATGCGGAGAACCCGTGTTCGGCAGCGGGGAAGCTGCCGTCCTTCACCGCTTTGACGTAAGCGTTCAGGGCATCGGCAATGGACGGCTGACCGTCCATGAAGTTACGCACGAACTTCGGCGTACGGCCGGACAGCGACAGGCCGAGCATGTCGTGCAGCACCAGTACCTGGCCGTCGGTAGCCGCGCCTGCGCCGATGCCAATGACCGGAATCTTCACTGCCTGGCTGATTTCGGCGGCCAGCTCGGTGGGGACGCACTCGAGCAGCAGCATGGCTGCACCGGCCTGTTCGAGGGCCATGGCGTCGGCACGCATCTGCCGGGCCTGGGCTTCCTGGCGGCCCTGTACCTTGTAACCCCCGAGGATGTTCACCGCCTGCGGAGTCAGACCCAGGTGGGCACACACCGGCACGCCACGTTCGGCCAGCAGGCGAATCGGTTCGGCCAGCCAGCCGGCGCCTTCGAGCTTGACCATGTGGGCGCCTGCTTGCATCAGCGCAGCGCTGTTGATCAGGGCCTGTTCGGTGGTGGCATAGGCCATGAACGGCAGGTCGGTGATGATCAGGGCGCCCTGGTTGCCACGTTTGACGGCTGCGGTGTGATACGCCATGTCTGCAACGCTGACCGGCAGGGTGCTGTCATGGCCTTGCAGCACCATGCCAAGGGAGTCGCCGACCAGCAGCACGTCGACACCCGCCTGGCTGGCAGCCTGGGCGAAGGTGGCGTCGTAGCAGGTCAGCATGGCGATCTTCTCGCCGTTCTGCTTGAGGCTCTGCAGGGTGGTCAGGGTAACGTCAGGCATTTCAAGGGTCCTCGCTCAGGCCTGGTATACGGCTTCTATCCGGCGCAATCCGGCCTGGATTGGCATAAAGGTGCACCCGACGCCAGGCGACGGGACGCCTATAGTCCCGATGGGGGGGCATGAAGTCAATTGCGTGTGTTACCGCTCTGTTACTGGCGTTACCGCCAATCTGCGGGATGTCGGGTGATGCAAGGGGCTGCCCCGTGGGAGGCGCTTTAGCGGCGAGCGTGTCGGGTCGCGGTTGAAACCCCTCCCACAGAGCCCGGCTGGGCTATGCGGGCAGACGTTCCAATCCGGTGAACGGGCAGGCGGCGAGCAGCTCGTGCAGGGTGCGGCCGTCGGGTAACACCAGTTCAGGAGCCAGTTCGGCCAACGGGTAGAGTACGAAGGGGCGGGCGTGCATGTGGTAGTGCGGCACGGTCAGACGCTCGTCGTCGATGCGACGCTCGCCGAACAGCAGAATGTCCAGATCCAGCGTGCGTGGCCCCCAGCGTTCGGCCTTGCGCACGCGGCCCTGCTCCTGCTCGATACGCTGCAGGGCATCGAGCAGTGCCCAGGGCTGTAGTTCGGTATCCAGCGCCGCGACGGCATTGACGTAACGTGGCTGGTCGGCAGGGCCGAGCGGATCGCTGGCGTACAGCGAGGATTGGCCGACCAGTTGGCTCTGCGGCAGGCCGGCGAGCGCATGCAGTGCACTGTGCAACTGCTGCCGGGGCGTCTCGAGGTTGCTGCCCAGGCCGATGTAGACCCGCTCCATCACTCTTCGCTACCGCCACTCTCGCCGCCACGCTTGCGCCGGCCGTTGCTGCGACGACGCTTGCGCGGGGCACTGCCCGCCGTCTCGGGCTTGCCGGCCAGGTCGCGAATCATCTGGCGGCGTTCGCTGTCGTTACTGTCCTGATACGCCGTCCACCACTCGCCCAGGCCTTCGGTGTCCTCACCTGCGCGCTCGCGCAGCAGGAGGAAGTCGTAGCCGGCGCGGAAGCGCGGGTTTTCCAGCAACAGGTCGGCGCGCTTGCCGCTGCGTCGCGGCAGGCGTTCCTGCATGTCCCAGATCTCGCGGATCGGGATGGTGAAGCGCTTGGGCACGGCGATGCGTTGGCATTGCTCGGTGATCAGCTCATGCGCGGCTTCCTGCATGGCCGGAATCGGCGGCATGCCCTTGCTCTGCAGTTGCAGTACGCGAGCGGGGAGGGCTGGCCAGAGCATCGCGGCGAAGAGGAACGCCGGGGTCACCGACTTGCCGTCGTGAATACGATCATCGGTGTTGATCAGCGCTTCGCGGATCAGCTTTTCGGTGTACTCGGGGTTGCGCTTGAGCGCCTCGCCACTGGCCGGGAACAGCTGGGCGAAGAGGTCGAACTCGACCAGCAGGTCGAAGGTGTATTCGGCGTAACCGGAGAGGAACAGCTTGAGCACTTCGTCGAACAGGCGTGCCGACGGGATATCGCGCAGCATCGGTGCCAGGCGACGAATCGGCGCGGCGCTGTGCTTCTCGATATCGAAGTCCAGCTTGGCGGCAAAGCGCACCGCACGCAGCATGCGCACCGGGTCTTCCAGGTAGCGTTGCTCAGGGTCGCCGATCAGGCGCACCAGGCGGTTGCGCACGTCGTGCATGCCGCGGGCGTAGTCGAGGATGTGTTCCTGGCTCGGGTCGTAGTACAGCGCATTGATGGTGAAGTCGCGGCGCTGGGCATCGTCTTCAAGGGTGCCGTAGACGTTGTCGCGCAGGATGCGCCCGCTTTCGTTGCGGGCGGCCTGGTTGCTGTTTTCCTCTTCCTCGCCCTGTGGGTGATTGGCGCGGAAGGTGGCGACCTCGATGATTTCGCGGCCGAAATGCACGTGAACCAGCTTGAAACGACGGCCGATGACCCGTGCGTTACGGAACTCCGCGCGCACCTGTTCGGGCGTGGCGCTGGTGGCCACGTCGAAATCCTTGGGTTCGATATCCAGCAGCAGGTCGCGCACGCAACCGCCGACGAGGTAGGCCTGGTAACCAGCCCTTTGCAAGCGCTCGACCACGCTGATGGCGTGACGGCTGATCTCGTTGCGGTTGATCGGGTGTTGCCGACCGCTCAGCACTTCAGGCGTGCTGCGAGGGCGCGGTGCGCGGCGCAGGGGGGAGCGAAAGGACGTGAACAGCTTCTTCAGCATGGGATGCACTGTGTGGAGTAGTGACCGGCCAGCCTAGCATGCAGTCGAGGCGAGAGCGGCGAAGGCTGGACGAGGCGGGTTGCAGCCATGGAGCGCTGACTTACCGAAGGTAAATGGCGCGTTCTCGGCTTTTTCTGCCTCGTGCTGCCGGTAACGGCGACGCTTTTCGACGGCATACGACACGATGGCCGCGTGATTGCTGCGGATTCTAGCATCGAGACGGGAGAAGGTGTGTAAAGCGGCAGGCGGGGATCCGGGAACCGGAAGCTACTGGGGGAGCCTAAGCTCCCCCCCAAATTGGTGCGTGCTTCTTTTTTATTGTTATTGAGGGCCTGTTGTTTTTGTTGTGCGGCCCTTCCCGACTCGCCTTGGCTTATCGGGTGCTCCCCACAGCGGGGAGCCAATAGCAAACGGATTTGTTTGGACGCTGATGTTGCCAAGTACCAACCAGTTCGGGTGCTGCCTAGAGGCAGTTTTATTGTTCTCGGCCTGGTTGCAGGGGCGAACCCCTCGCGGCAACTCCTCTCCAAAAGAATCAGTTAGCTGCGCCTCCGTACCTTGTTGTTTTTGTTGTTCTGGAGTCGTTACGTCTTGTTCTTGTTGTTGGGCATTGCTTGTTATTGTTGTTGTGCCAGAGATAAAGCAGAAGCCGTGCCAGTTTTTGAAAATCCTTGTAAATCAAGGCTTTGCGATTATTGATGGGTGGTGGCTGGCCAAAAAAAGCCGGGTTTTCGTTACCGATAGACCCGGCGTTTGTTACGAGATATTGGCGCGGTAACAACCTGGGGAACCTCCGTGGGTACAGGTTGTCACCTTGCCCGCGCTGTCAAGGGCCGCTGGTGACACCCGCTTTGCGGCGTGGAATGCCCAGGCGCTGACGGCGTTCCCACAGGCATTTGCGGCTGATGCCCAGCTTGCGCGCCAGTTCGGTCTCGGTCATGTGATCCTGGTGTTCGAGCACGAAGTGCTGGAAGTAGTCTTCCAGCGACAGATCCTCGGTCGGCTCATGGCTGGCATTGGCCTGGCCCGAGGCGATGCTCGGCAGGTCGAAGTCGTCGTCCTCGAGGTCATCCAGTTCGATGTCGATGCCCAGCAGGTCGGCGGAAATCTCCGAACCCTCGCAGAGAATCACTGCACGCTCGATGGCGTTCTCCAGTTCGCGCACGTTACCTGGCCAGGAGTAGTGACGGATGGCCTGCTCGGCATCGTGGGCGAAGCGCAGCGGCTCGCGGCCCATGCGTGTGTACTGACGAACGAGAAACGCCTGGGCGATTTCAATCACGTCGCCATCGCGTTCGCGCAGCGCCGGCAGCTTGAGAGCGATGACGTGGAGGCGGTAGTAAAGGTCTTCACGGAACTGGCCGGTCTTGGCCAGCGTCTTCAGGTCGCGGTGGGTCGCGGCGATCAGGCGCACGTCCACCTTCTGTGACTGTACCGAGCCGACCCGACGAATTTCGCCTTCCTGCAGCACGCGCAGCAAACGAGCCTGGGCTTCCAGCGGCAGTTCGCCGATTTCATCGAGGAACAGCGTGCCGCCGTCGGCAGCTTCCACCAGGCCGGCGCGGCTGGCGCTGGCGCCGGTGAACGCGCCTTTCTCGTGGCCGAACAGTTCGGACTCGATCAGCGTTTCCGGAATGGCCGCGCAGTTCACCGAGATCAGCGGCGCCTTGGCGCGCTTGGAGAGGTTGTGCAGGGCGCGTGCAACCAGCTCCTTGCCGGTACCGGACTCACCCTGCACCAGAACATTGGAGTCAGTGGGCGCGACCTTGCGAATCTTGCTGTAGAGATCCTGCATCGCGGCGCAGGAGCCGATGATGCCGATCTCGCCGTTGGCATTCTCCACTGCCTTCTCGGCGCCTGCGCCGCGTGGGCTGGCGCTGGCGGCGGGCGCTGGAGCGCTCTTGGCGGCCTGACGATCACGCAGGATGCGGGCCACGGCCTGCAGCATCTCGTCGTGGTCGAAGGGTTTGGCGATGTAATCCACCGCGCCCATCTTCATCGAGTCCACGGCCGAGCGCAGGCTGGCGTAGCTGGTCATGATCAGCACCGGGGTGCCTTCGGCGAGCTTGATCAGTTCGGTACCGGGGGCACCGGGCAGGCGCAGATCGCTGACGATCAGGTCGAAGCCGGAGATGCTGTAACGATCCTGGGCTTCCTGTACCGAGCCAGCTTCGCTGACCTGGTACTGATTGCGTTCGAGCAGACGGCGCAAGGCAGAGCGGATAATGGTTTCGTCTTCGACGATCAGAATGTGTGGCATCAATTCGTTCTCTCGGCGGTCACGGAGGTGTCGGTAACACCTTCTTTCGCTGTTCACATCGCTACGGACGTCGCCTCGACATGCCTCGGCAGGGTGACCCTGAACCGAGTGCCCAGTTGGCGCTCGGTGTCGGCCGGGCTGTCGATTGTTATCTGTCCATAATGCTCTTCCACGATCGAATAGACCAGCGCGAGGCCCAGCCCTGTCCCTTCACCCGGTTCCTTGGTGGTGAAGAAGGGCTCGAACAGGCGGTCGATGATCGCCTTGGGAATCCCGCTGCCTTCGTCTTCGACGATCAGATCGACGGTGTGCTCGCTGGCCTCGCTGCGCACGCGAATCGCGCCGCCGGGTGGCGAGGCATCACGGGCGTTGGACAGCAGGTTGATCAGCACCTGGGCCAGGCGTTGTGGGTCGCCATAGGCCCAGTGCTGCGGGTCGCACAGGTTGTAGAACTGGATATCGAAGTTGCGTTTGTTCAGCGACAGCAGGCCGATGGCATCCTGCGCCACATCGGCCAGGCACACCGGCTCATCGTTGCGCTGGTGGCTGCCGGAGTGGGCGAAGCTCATCAGTGACTGGACGATGCGTGACACACGCTTGGTCTGCTCGAGGATCTGGCCGCTGATCTCGGTCAGCTCGCCGTCGTTCTCGCGCTCCTCGCGCAGGTTCTGCGCCAGGCAGGCGATGCCGGTGATGGGGTTACCGATCTCGTGCGCCACGCCGGCGGCCAGGCGACCAATGGAGGCCAGGCGCTCGGAGTGCACCAGCTTGTCTTCGAGCATCTGCGTGTCGGTCTGATCTTCGACCAGCAGCACCAGACCGCTGTTACCGGTCGCCAGGGGCTCGTCGATGGCCGCCTTGTGCAGATTGAGCCAGCGGATCTGCCCGTCGAGCGCCAGATGTTGCTTGTGCAGGTGCTGATCCGGGCGTTCGATGAAGTCTTGCAGCAGGCTCTGCCACGGCTCGGCCAGGGTGCTCAGGCGCGAGCCGACGATGCGCTGGGCGGGGATGTCGGTGAGTTCTTCCATGGCCCGGTTCCACATCAGGATCTCCTGATCCTTGGCCAGCGAGCACACGCCCATCGGCAGTTCCTGCAGGGTCTGCCGGTGGTAGCGGCGCAGGGCGTCGAGCTCGGCAGCCAGGCCGGTGAGGCGCGACTGGTAGTCCTCCAGGCGGCTTTCGATGAAGTGAATGTCTTCGGTGACATAACCTTCGCTGCCGGACTTGTACGGCAGGAAGGTCTCGACGATGTCCTGCGCCACGCTCGGTCCCATCAGGCCCGAGAGGTTGGCCTCGATGCGGTCACGCAGGCGGCGCAGGGCGTAGGGGCGGCCTTCATCGAACGGCAGGTGCAGGTCACGCAGGGCCTGTTCCACCTCGCGCTGCGCGGTCTTGGCGCCCAGCGGCTTGGCCAGTTGCGCGGCGAACTCCTGCGGCGTCGCGGCGACCAGTTCGCGCCGTTGCGGGCGACGTACGTTGTCCACGGCGCAGGCTTCGGCGGCGCTTTTTTCTTCCGGGCTGGCCTCGGTGAACAGCGACACCAGGGTGAACACCAGGACGTTGGCGGCCAGCGAGGCGATGGCTGCCAGGTGCCAACTGGCGTCGTCGAGTACGTAGATGACGTCGAACAGCGGTAGGTACAGGCCTTCCAGATTGCCCAGCAGCGGCAGCAGCATGGTCACCGCCCAGACCCCGATGCCCGCCAGCAGCCCGGCGAGGAAGCCACGACGATTGGCCGTTTGCCAATACAGCACCGAGAGCACGCCGGGCAGGAATTGCAGGGTGGCGACGAAGGCGACGATGCCCAGGTTGGCCAGATCCTGCTGCGCGCCGAGCAGCAGGTAGAAGCCGAAGCCCGCCATGATGATGGCGGCGATCAGCGCGCGGCGCGTCCACTTCAGCCAGCGGTAGATGTTGCCTTCGGCCGGCGGCTGGTACAGCGGCAGCACCAGATGGTTGAGCGCCATGCCGGACAACGCCAGGGTCGAGACGATGATCAGACCGCTCGACGCCGACAAGCCGCCGACGTAGGCGAGCAGGGCGAGGGTCTGGTTGTTCACCGCGATGCCCAGACCGAGGGTGAAGTATTCGGGGTTGGTGGTAGCCCCCAGCTTGAGGCCGGCCCAGAGGATCAGCGGCACGGCCAGGCTCATCAGCAGCAGGAACAGTGGCAGTCCCCAACTGGCGCTGACCATGGCGCGCGGGTTGAGGTTCTCGGTGAAGGTCATGTGGTACATGTGCGGCATGACGATGGCCGAGGCGAAGAACACCAGCAGCAGCGTGCGCCAGGGGCCTTCCTGCAGCGGCGTATGCAGTGTCGACAGCGCTTCCTGGTTCTGCACCAGCCAGAGTTCCAGCTCATGTGGGCCGCCGAACACGCCATACAGCGCGTAGAGTCCGATGACACTGATGGCGATTAGCTTGACCAGCGACTCGAAGGCGATGGCGAATACCAGGCCCTCGTGCTTCTCGCGGGTGGCGATATGGCGCGCGCCGAAGAGGATGGTGAACAGGATGATCAGCGCGCAGTAGCTCAGGGCGATCTTTTCCTGCAGCGGCTCGCGGGTGAGGATGCCCACCGAGTCGGCCACTGCCTGTATCTGCAGGGCGAGCAGGGGCAGTACGCCGATCAGCATGAACAGGGTGGTCAGCGCCCCGGCCCAGGTGCTGCGAAAGCGAAAGGCGAACAGATCGGCCAGCGACGACAACTGGTAGGTGCGGGTGATGCGCAGGATCGGGTAGAGCAGCACCGGGGCCAGCAGGAAGGCGCCGGACACCCCCAGGTAGCTGGCCAGGAAGCCATAGCCATATTGGTAGGCCAGGCCCACGGTGCCATAGAAGGCCCAGGCGCTGGCGTATACGCCCAGTGACAGGGTGTAGGTCAGCGGATGACGGATGATCCGCTGGGGAATCAGGCCGCGTTCGCTGACCCATGCCACCCCGAACAACGCCAGCAGATAGCCGGCGCTGATCAGGATCATTTCGCTCAGGCTAAAGCTCGTCAGCATCACGTTGGCTCTGCAGGATGAAGGTAACGACGATAAGGATCAGCCACAGCAGGTAGGGCCGGTACCAGGCGCCGTTGGGGTCGATCCACCAGTCCATGATGGCCGGGGAGAACAGGTAGATCCCCACCACCAGGATCAGAACCAATCGGTAGATATACATGAGGCAACTCGTCGGAAGATGCGCCGATGGTAAAGGAAGCCGCGTAGTGCCGGCCACCGGCATGATGGCGGGAGTGGCGCACCGGTTATGCCAGCGGTGGCGTAGGGCGTACCGGGATGCCGACCGCTCGGAAGCAGTGCCGTAGGGCGTACTCGCGCAGCAGTACGCCGTAGCGGATTCTAAATGATGGTCGGTGCCAGGGAGGGTGTGTTTTTGGTGGGCGTGGTGCAAGCCTTGGCGTGTGGCGGACTGTTCGCTTCGCTCCTGAGTCCGCCCTACGTCTTGTGCCCTCGTTTCCGGATTGCCTCCGGGGACGGCTATTTCAACTGCGCTTCGGCCAGGGTGCGGCTGCGCGGGATGCGCGTGGCGTCCCAGTGGGCGATGCCCCAGGTTAGCAGCTCGCCCGGCGTGGCGCCTTGCAGGTCGGTCGGTGGCTGTTGGCCCAGCGCGCGTAGGGCGCGTAGCAGCAGCGGGCTGGCCTGGTCGGCCGGCAGTGGCGGTGAGCGGTAGCTCTTGCCCAGCTTGTGACCATCGGGCTGGATGATCAGCGGTACGTGCAGGTAACGCGGTTGCGGCAGGCCGAGCAATTCCTGCAGGTACAGTTGGCGCGGGGTGGAATCCAGCAGGTCGGCACCGCGTACCACATCGGTAACACCCTGCCAGGCATCGTCGAGCACCACGGCGAGCTGGTAGGCGAACAGGCCATCGCGGCGGCGGATCACGAAGTCACCGACCTCACGGCCCAGGTGCTGGCGAAATTCGCCCTGCACGCGATCATTGAAGTGATAGTCCAGCTCCGGCACGCGCAGGCGGATGGCCGCGTCATGATCCGGGTGGCAGGCGTTGCGGCAGAAACCGGGGTAGATGCCGGCGTAGCCTTCGAGCTGCTTGCGCGAGCAGATGCAGGCGTAGGCCAGGCCCTGGGCGAACAGGCGGGCGATCACCGCCGCATATTCGGCATGGCGTTCGCTCTGGCGCACCAGTTCGCCGTCCCATTCGAAGCCGTAGGTTTCCAGGGTACGCAGGATGGTGTCTTGCGCACCGGGCATTTCCCGCGGCGGATCGAGGTCTTCCATGCGCAGCAGCCAGCGGCCGCCGACAGCACGGGCATCGAGGTAGGAGGCGAGGGCCGCGACCAGCGAGCCGAAATGCAGATAGCCGCTGGGGGTGGGGGCGAAACGACCGATATAGGCGCTGTTCATCGGAGCAATATGGGTGCGGTGGGCAGCCACGGAGTCGGGCGAGCAGAAACGAAACGGGGCGCCTGAGCGCCCCGTCATCAGATCAGGAACCGATCTGCTTTTCCTTGATTTCCGCCAGCGTCTTGCAATCGATGCACAGGGTGGCGGTTGGGCGGGCTTCGAGGCGGCGGATGCCGATTTCCACGCCACACGACTCGCACCAGCCGTAATCGTTGTCTTCGATCAGCTGCAGGGTCTCGTCGATCTTCTTGATCAGCTTGCGCTCGCGGTCACGGGCGCGCAGTTCCAGGCTGAATTCCTCTTCCTGGCTGGCACGGTCGGCCGGGTCCGGGAAGTTGGCGGCTTCGTCCTGCATGTGGTGCACGGTGCGGTCGACTTCCTGCATCAGTTCCAGCTTCCACTTGTTGAGGATGCTGGTGAAGTGAGCGCGCATCGGGTCGCTCATGTATTCCTCGCCCTTCTTCTCTTGATAGGGCTCGAAACCACGAATCAGTTGGCTGGCGCTTTGTGCTTTATCTTTTGTCGGCATGGATGACGCCTCTCACTCTCTCGAATCCATTACGCAGGTGTTCCATGGCCAAGCGAATGTCGGCCCTGCGTCTGCAAGCGGGCGAACTTACCAGATCGAATCGGGGTGCGCCACTCCCGGTTGTCTATGCCGGCGCGGGGTTGTGAACGAAACCTGCATGGGCGCACGTTGCAAGCGCAGCGGCGGCGTCGTGCGGCCTTTCGCTGCCGCGATCACGGGGCTCTGCCCCTTGCCGGGCGAGACGCGTGCCCTGCTAGAATCCGCCGCTCGCAACCGTGAAGACAGACCCATGGCTCAGCTCTACAGTGCGCGCAGTCGCGCCATCGAACCCTTCCACGTGATGGCCTTGCTGGCACGCGCCAACGAGCTGCAGGCGGCCGGCCACGACGTCATCCACCTGGAGATCGGCGAGCCGGACTTCACCACCGCCGAGCCGATCATCCGTGCCGGGCAGGCCGCGCTGGCCGCCGGGCACACCCGCTACACCGCCGCGCGCGGCCTGCCGCAGCTGCGCGAAGCCATCGCCGGTTTCTATGCCGAACGTTACCGGTTGAACATCGATCCGCAGCGCATCCTGGTTACGCCGGGCGGCTCCGGCGCGCTGCTGCTGGCCGCCAGCCTGCTGGTCGATCCGGGCAAACACTGGCTGCTGGCCGACCCTGGTTACCCGTGCAATCGCCACTTCCTGCGCCTGGTCGAAGGCGCCGCGCAACTGGTGCCAGTCGGCCCGGACGTGCGTTACCAGCTCACCCCGCAACTGGTCGAGCGGCATTGGGACGCCGGCAGCGTCGGCGCCCTGGTCGCCTCGCCGGCCAACCCCACCGGCACCCTGCTGCACAAGGATGAACTGGCGGCGCTGTCGACCTGCCTCAAGCAGCGCGGCGGCCACCTGGTGGTGGACGAGATCTACCACGGCCTGACCTACGGCTGCGACGCACCGAGCGTGCTGGAGGTGGACGACGACGCCTTCGTCCTCAACAGCTTCTCCAAATATTTCGGCATGACCGGCTGGCGCCTGGGCTGGCTGGTGGCGCCCGAGGCGGCGGTGCCGGAGCTGGAGAAGCTGGCGCAGAACCTTTACATCAGCGCGCCGAGCATGGCCCAGCACGCCGCGCTGGCCTGCTTCGAGCCGGCCACGCTGGCGATCCTCGAAGAGCGTCGCCACGAATTTCAGCGCCGCCGCGATTACCTGCTGCCGGCGTTACGTGAACTGGGCTTCGGCATCGCCGTGGAGCCGGAAGGCGCCTTCTATTTATATGCAGACATCAGCGCCTTCGGCGGCGACGCCTTCGCCTTCTGCCGCCACTTCATCGAAACCGAGCACGTGGCCTTCACCCCGGGCCTGGATTTTGGCCGCTACCAGGCCGGGCATCATGTGCGCTTTGCCTACACGCAGAACGTCGAGCGTCTGCAGCAGGCCGTCGAGCGCATCGCCCGTGGCCTGAAAAGCTGGAAGCCCGATGCGCTTTGATCCGCCACTGGAAGAGGGGCGCCTGCTGCGCCGCTACAAGCGCTTTCTCGCCGACATCGAGACGGCCAGCGGCGAGCTGATGACCCTTCACTGCGCCAACACCGGCTCGATGCTCAATTGCATGAGCGAGGGTTGCCGAGTCTGGTTCAGCCGCAGCAACGATCCCAAGCGCAAGCTGCCAGGCAGTTGGGAACTCAGCGAAACGCCGCAAGGGCGCCTGGCCTGCATCAACACCGCGCGGGCCAATGCCCTGGTGGAAGAAGCGCTGCGCGCCGGGCTGATCAGTGAGCTGACCGGCTTCACCGCGCTCAAGCGCGAAGTGCCTTACGGCGTGGAGAACAGCCGCGCCGACTTTCGCCTGGATTACCCCGCAGGGCCGGTCTTCGTCGAGGTCAAGAGCGTCACCCTGGGCTTCGATGGCAGTGACGTCGCGGCCTTTCCCGATGCCGTGACGCTGCGCGGCGCCAAGCACCTGCGCGAACTGGCGGCGCTGGCGCGGGCCGGTGTACGCACCGTGCAACTGTATTGCGTGAACCTTTCCGGCATCCGCGCCGTGCGTGCCGCCGAGGAGATCGACCCGGCCTACGCCACCGGTCTTCGCGAGGCCAAGGCAGCGGGCGTGGAGGTGCTGGCCTACGGCGCCGAACTGAGCCCGCAGGGCATCACCCTGACCCACCGGCTGGACGTGCTGGGCTGAGCCGCCCGTAAATTGAGCGCCCCTGACCCGATTGGCCACATCCTGCGGCACGATCCGTCACTGCCTGCCTGAAGGGGCTGCTCCATACTGCCGCGCAGTCATCTCCAGGGATCGTCCATGCGCCTTCTTCCTCTTCTGCTGCTCGGCGGCCTGCTGGCCTGCAGCGCGGTCACGGCTGCCGAGCGCAGCTTCACCTTGCTCCACACCAACGACTGGCAGTCGCGCCTGCTCGGCTTCGGCCCCAACAACGAGTACACCCCGGCGACCACGGGTGACGACGATACGGTCGGCGGCGTGGCGCGCCTGGCCACGCTGCTCGCCCAGCGTCGTGCCGCTGCTGGCAACGAACCGCTGCTGTTGCTCGATGCCGGCGACTTCACCATGGGCACGCTGTTTCACACCCTCGCGCGGGAAACCGGCAGCGAGCTGCAACTGCTCAGCGAGCTGGGCTATGACGCCGTCACCCTGGGTAACCACGAATTCGACTTTCGCCCGGCCGGGCTCGCCGCGATGATCAGCGCGGCGCACCAGGCCAAGGGCGATGCACTAGTGCCGCTGCTGGCCAGCAACATGCGCTTCTCGGCCGAGGACAGTGGCGACGACAGCCTGCAGGCGCAGGCCGAGGCCGGGCGCATCCTGCCGTATCGATTGATCGAGCGTGGCGGCATCCGCTTCGGTGTGTTCGGCCTGCTCGGTAACGATGCCGTGGCAGTCAGCCCGATGACGGCACCGCTGACCTTCGCCGATCCGCTGGAAACGGCACGGGCCACGGTGGCCAAGCTGCGCGAGGAGGGCGCCGAGGTGGTCATCCTGCTGTCGCACATGGGCATCAGCCAGCAGGACGACAACAGTTGGCGCGGCGAAGATGTCGAGCTGCTCGAACAGGTACCGGGCATCGACGTGGTGATCGGTGGTCATTCTCATACCGCGCTGCCGCAGCCCATCCTGGTCGATGGCACCCGGCCCGTGGTGCAGGCCGGTTCGGAGATCCAGTACCTCGGCGAACTGCGCATGAGCATCGGCGAGGACGGCAAGGTGCGCATGCGCGACTATCGTCTGCTACCGGTGGATGACCGTACGCCTGGCGACCCCGACATCACCGCGCAGGTCGAGGGCTTCAAGGCGCAGGTCGAGGCGCGCGTGCTGGCGCCGCGTGGCTATCGCTTCGATCAGCCGCTAGCCAAGGTCGACCAGCGCCTGGGCCGCGATTTCAGCGAGCAGGCCCTGGCCAACCTGGTCACCGATGCTCTGCGCAGCTCGGTCGGTGCCGACCTGGCCTTCACCGGCAATGGCACCCTGCGTGACGACCTGATCAAGGGGCGCTACGGCGTGCAGAGCGTTTCCGACCTGTTTCGTATCGCCCCGCTGGGCATTGGCCAGTTCGATGACGAGCCCGGCTACCCGATGATCAAGGCCTACCTCAGCGCACGTGAAATCAAGAACCTGCTGGAAGTGCTGCTGCTCGCCTATCACCTGCGCAGCGACAGCTACTACCCGCGCGTTTCGGGGTTGCGCTTCAGCTACAACCCCTGGCGCGTGCCGTTCGACCGCGTCAGCCGCATCGAGATCGGCGATGCCGAGCGCGGCTACCGTGAGCTGGCGCTGGACGACACGCGCCTTTACAGCATTGCCGCCACCCGTTACGTCGGCAGCTTCACCTGGTTGGTGCCGGAACTGACCAAGGGCCTGCTCGACCTGGTGCCCAAGGACGCCGAGGGGCGGCCGCTGGCGCGCATCGAAGACGCCATCGTCGACCAGGATCCGGCGCGCGACGGCGTGCAGGAACTCAAGGAATGGCAGGCGCTGCTCGACCATATCCGCCGCCTGCCGGATGTGGACGGCGATGGCCTGGCCGACATCCCCACTACTGGCGTGGCCGCCGAGGCGCGCATGTTGCGGGTGCCAAGCCTGCAACCTGTCGAGCTGTTGCGCCTGGCGGGGCCGTTGCAGTGGGGCTTCAGCGCTGTGGTGCTGGTTGGTCTGTTGCTGGTGCTGGGCTTGCTGGGGCGTTACCTGCTGCGTCGTCGCCAATGAGGGGATGAGAGTCGGCACGTACCGGTGCAACCTTGCCAAGCACAGATTGCCTCCGTATGGTGCAAAACCGCCTGATTCGGAAGCTAAGCAATGATTGCCCTGCACTGCCCGTGCATCGGCCGCACGCAGCCGGCCCATGACCACGCCAGCCTTTCGGGGCGTACCGCATGAGTACGCTCAACCACTCCCGCCCGCTGGCCTTCGGTGGCCTGCTGCTGGCCAACCTGTGCTGGTCCGGCAATGCCCTGGTGGCGCGCGCCTTCGCTGGCGAGATCGGCCCCTTCACCCTGTCGTTCTGGCGCTGGTGCCTGGCCCTGAGCCTGCTGCTGCCCTTCGTCGTCCTGCCGCTGTGGCGTCATCGCGCTGCGCTGGCCCATGCCGGCTGGCGCCTGCTGGTGCTCGGCGGCCTGGGCATCGCCGGTTACAACTCGCTGCTCTATAGCGCGGCGCAGACCACGGCGGCGATCAATATCTCGCTGGTCAACACCTGCCTGCCGCTGGTGACTTTCATCGGCGCGGGGCTGCTGCTCAACGAGTGGCCGGCGCGGCGCGCCTGGTGGGGCATGGCCGTGGCCGTGCTGGGCCTGGCGGTGCTGATCAGCCAGGGCCAATGGAGCCGCCTGGCCAGCCTGTCGTTCAACCACGGCGACATGATCATGCTGCTGGCGGTGGTGGACTGGGCGCTCTACTCGCTGTTACTGCGGCGCTGGTCGGCCTATTTGCAGCCGATTCCGCCGCTGGCGCTGCTGGGCGTGTTCATCCTGATCGGCGTGCCGCTGATCCTGCCGTTCTACCTTTTTGAACTGAGCCAGGGCGCGCACCTGGCGCTGAACGCAGCCAACCTCTCGGCCATCGCCTACACCGCCGTGTTCGCTTCGCTGCTGGCGTACCTGGCGTGGAACCATGGCATCAAGGTGGTAGGGGCCGCGCGTGCGGCGCTGACCAACTACGTCATGCCGGTCTTCACCGCGCTGCTGGGCTGGGTGCTGCTAGGCGAAAGCCTGCAGGTCTATCACTGGATCGGCGCGGCGCTGATCTTCGGCGGCCTGCTGTTGGCGACCCGCCCGCGCAAGAGCGTCTAACCCCGTAGGGTGGATCACGCTTCATCGATCCACCTTGTTCATGCGGTGGATGAAAAAAGCGTCATCCACCCTACGGCTCTCACTCCGGCCGGAGCATCACGAAGGCTTCGCCGCCCTTGCGGTCATGCATGATGATGAACGGATGGCCGGCGATCATCAGCTTCGCCGGCACGCTGCGCGGCACTTCGGTGCCGGCGCTTTCCGCCGCAGCGCTGAGCAGTTGCCGGGTCAGGCTGTCGTCCTGCTGGCTGTCGGTGGTGATCACGCACTCATGGCTGGCCTTCACCTGCAGCCCCAGGCTCTTGTCGGCATTGAAGCCGACGGTGGCGAAGCCCATATCGGTCAGGTCCTCGATGCCATGCTGACGCGCCATGCTGTGCGCCTCGGCGAAGCTCGGTGCGGTTCTCAGGCAGATATCGCGGAAGGCCTGCACGGCCTCGGCGGTCACCGGTACCGGTGGCTGAGTGCCCATCCCGGCGCAGGCCGAGAGCAGGGTGACGCTGGTAAGCAGAGCGAGCTTCTTCATTGCATCGTCCTTAATGAAGGGAATGGTCAGGGCTGCTGGCAGAGATCAAGGCCAAGCAATTGCGAGGCCAGCCCCTTGGCCAGGTAGGTTTCCACCACATGACCGTCGGCGCACTCGGTCTTGTGACCGATCGCCACACCGACGGACAGCAACACGAACAGGGCCAGGCCGATATTCTGAATGGGCGTCATGACAAGGCTCTTGCGCGAAAACAGGCAGGCAGAATGAAGAGGCGGGCAGGGGATGGCAAGTGCGCCAGTGCGCAACTCTGGTCTTTGCTTGGCGTCCAGTCGATACTGCCGGGCATCTTTGACGTGCAAGGGAATGTCTTATGAAAAAGTGGCTGATCATCCTGCTGCTCGGCGGTGCCTTTTGGCAGTTCTACCTGAGCAAGCCGGGGAATCCACTGATCAGCAATATCGCCAGTGATGGCTCGCAAATGAGCGAACCCGTCATTACCCAGCCCACGTCATCCACATTCTCGCGTGAAGGCCGCAGCGCTTCGTCTTCGCTCGGCCAACCAGCAGCACAAACCGCCGGCAATCGCTATCGCTGCGACGGCCGCACCCACTGCTCGCAGATGACCTCCTGTGCCGAAGCCACCTTCTTCCTGCGTAACTGCCCAGGCACGGCAATGGATGGCAACAACGATGGCGTGCCTTGTGAGCGGCAATGGTGCAGGTGAGTGGCTCAGGGCAGCGTGATGGCCAGGCCGCTGAACGCGATACGGGCAATGACCAACCAGGCGATCGCACTGACGATCCCCAGCACGCTATAACCGACCACGATACCCAGCGCGATCTGCTTCCACAGCCCGGCGAAGCGGTTCGCCTCGTAACGCTGGCGCATCGGCATATCGCGCTCCGCGCGCAGGTCATCGAAGTCGTCTCTGTCTCTCACGGTGGTCTCCAGGGCCTTGGGGCCTGAGCGGGGTAGGGCGGGGGCGCTATTTTCTGGTATCGCCAGAGCGCTACACAAGCCGCACACCTGCATGAAAATCGTCTGGCACGGGCCTGATGCCCCTCATCCGCGTGCGACGACCTAACCGCTTGATAAAACGTAAATTTATCGATGATCTGGGGTTGACAGCGGTAGGCGAGACGCGGACAATGCGCGCCGTTGGCTACATAGCTCAGTTGGTTAGAGCGCAGCATTCATAATGCTGATGTCCCAGGTTCAAGTCCCGGTGTAGCCACCATAAATTCCAAGGGGTTAGCGCAAGCTAACCCCTTTTTATTTGCCCAGAGAAAAGGCGCCAGAGCGGCGCCTTTTTCGCTTAGCTGCCGGTCGCTCCCACACATGAGGTGTAACGCTTGGCGAGGGCGATAACCTCGGCCTTGCTGGCAAAGCTTTGGGGTGACTCGCCAAAGATGCGGCTCTCGCACATTTCCCGATAGTTCTCGTAGCGCGCCATGCAATTGGCAGGCGTTGAGCCGCCGGTTACCTGGTAGCTGGGGTCGTTGCAGATGAATGTCGCAAGGTTGTTGGCGCCGAGCTTCACCTCGTCGAGGCTTACGCTTGTGGCTTCTGCCTTCTTCAGCAAGGCCTGGTAGCTATCGACAGTGACGGCGGCTACGGAGAAGTGTTCGTTGTAGACGTAATAGCCACCGGCGGCGATGGCTATCAGCAGTAGCAATGTTTTCACGTGGTTCATCCTTGATGGCGAAAGGCCCGCAGGTTAAACGCTTGCATTGAGGCTGTCGATGGCGCTCAGAGGTGTTGCGGGCTCATCGCTGATCCATACGAAACTTGATGGCTTCGATAGGGGCGGACGGCGGCATCGGAGCGTGCTCGTCTTCGTATTTGCTCACAAGCAGAGCCAGCACTTCGAGTTCATCACCTTCAGGCGTACCGATCTCTGCGCCCCATAGCTCGTCAATGCGCGCCATCGATGCTGTGTAATCTTGCTCGGTGCGAATGGGCTTGATGTTCATCAGACAGTCTCCGCGTCAAGCTGATCGTACTAGGTGGTGGGCCAGCGAAGCGGGTCAACACCTGCATTTGCCGGATTGGTCAGCTCGCAATCTGTAGTGGCTCGATTGCCTGCTCGATGGGTGCGCCAGACTCGGCGTAAGTGGTCGTCAAGGCATACTCAGTCTGCAAGTTCATCCAGAATTGAGCTGACGTATCGAAGTAGCGGCCAAGCCGAATCGCCGTATCGGCGGTAATGCCACGACGCTCCCGCACGATGTCGTTGATGGTCGGCGCCGATACATGCAGCGCGCGAGCCAGTGCGGCTGGGGTCATGCCCAGCGGTTCAAGGAACTCTTCGCGTAGCACTTCGCCAGGGTGAACGGGGCGCATGCTTGTGCTAGCCATAGTGGCACCTCCTAGACAGTCGTCGCGGGCTATATGGATCTGAAACCCGGTAGGCCATTCGCAGTACGCCATGCTTTGATAAATTCAAGTGCACCTTCAGGGCTGTCATCAACGCCAGATTCTGGATAGAAAATGATGTCGGTGCCTTTCGGGTGCTCAGCTAATCTAACGACCTCATGCACTGCATCGTCGTACTCGTCCGAGGTGGGAAAGTCTGCATCGAATACCTTGCGCAAAAGCTTCAGGAACTCGCTCTCACTGTAGTCTTGTAGTTGAGTTTTAATGGGAACTTTCCTTGAGCCTGTAATGGGGGGCGTTTAATTCCTTTTGAAACCAGATAAACCATTTGCAGTACGCCAGGCTTTGACGGTTTGGAGAATGCCTTCAGGGCTATCATCTGCGCCAGGCTCAGGATAATAGATCAGGTCTGAGCCCGCAGGATGCTCGGATACGGTTTCAAAACATTGAACTAGCGCAGAGTGCTCCTCTTCTGTGGCTGCATTTGTTTCGCAAATATCCACTAGAAGAGACAGAAATTCCACCTCTGTAAAATCGGAAAAATCTCTCTTATCCATGCTTACGAAACAGCGATGTGGACTTGAAACCAGGGAGGCCATTAGCAGCACGCCAAGACTTTACCTTTTGTGTGATGCGCTCTGGGGTGCATTCGGCATCAGGCTCGCAATAGTAAATCAAATCCGTTCCATCTGGATGCCCCGTAATCTCTCGGAATTGATTCAGTAGAACATCAAGTCGATCATCCGTTTCCGCTTCATTCTCCCTGAAAATATCTTCCATGAACGCGATGAACTCACGCTCGCTGTAATCACTTAGTTGTTTTTTCATGACTTTTCCCTTAAGTCTGTCATGAGTGTAAGAGCTTTATATGGAATTTATGCCAGGTAAATTATGAGCCGCACGCCACTCTTTAACAGTTTGGAGTATGCCTTCGGGGCTGTCATCTGCATCAGGCTCAGGGTAATAAAGTAGGTCAGATCCTGCTGGGTGTTCCGTGACAGTAATAAAGTGTTCAAGTAAGTGATCGCGCTCACTTTCTGTTTTGGCATTCTCAATTGCTTTAATTAGTTCCAGGAATTCGTCTTCAGTGTATTCGGCGAAACTATTTTTTAAATTCATTTGGCTAGCCCTTCTGATGAAGTTTGATATGGTGGTTGGGAGTTACAACGCCTAAGTTGTCTACGTCGTAGACGGCGCCACCCTCAGATATTGGCTTGATGTGATGGATTTCATAGACGCGCCTTTTTCCAGCATGGCCAGTGGAAGGTGTTACTGGAGAAAATCCCTTTGCCATATCCTTCGCGTTTCTCGCGTTAAATTGTCCACTTAGCTCTGGATCTCTTCCAACCGCTGTCCAGAAAGCCTCTCTGAAGTCATCGAAGCTGCTGAACCTCTTCCCCCGCAACTGATCGGCAATCTGTGACGGGATAGGTGCCCCGAGTTCCCGGCCTGCATTCTCCAGCCAGATGCCAGTTACATCCTGCCCTTGTCCAGTCACGACGCCAGGCTCGTTGCGTAGGCTCAGCGCGATGTAGATCGGCTGAATATCGGTGCTGGGGAACCAGATGATCGCATCCTGGTACTCCGGTGGATGCACGGGGTTGACCAGGATCTGGTCTGACTTCTCGGTTGGCGGGTAGATCCATACGCTCGGCAGTTGAGGTGCGCCCTCCAGCGCCGGGATGCCCAGTACATCGTTCGGGTTGGCGGCAGGCGTCCAGATAAGCTCGATGCCCTGGCCAATATCGGCGACGAACTGATCGCCTCGGGGTACGGCCGCGATAACCGGTACGTTCTCCCAGTCGGGTTTACCCCCGGTGTAGAAACCATAAAGGTCGACCGAACCATCGGGCAGATGCTTGATATGCAGCCTTGCACGGGTTCGCCCCAAATCGAGCGCCGCGTACTGCTCGCGAGTATAAAAAGCGCTATCTGGGGCAAGGCTGTTATTGGGCAGCAGCATGGGCACGCTGCCCAGCGCCGTACCGGCGACAACGCCGGCTGTGGCCATGCCACCGCTCAGCCCCAGGGAAATGCTGCCGCCCAATCGTGCTGCCAGCGCTGTTCCCGATGTGGAACCGCCGACCAGTTGCAGCGGCGTAGCCGTTGCTGCAAGCGCACTCCCGGTGGCGAGCACTGCCCATTCACCGTAGCTCTTCAATGACTCCAGCGGGATGAAGTTGCCAGGTTGCTGATGATCGATAACGCCATCGGGCAGGTTGCAGGATTTGGCGAAGACGCAACCTGCTGACCTGGGCTCCGTGCGTTGAGGTTCGGGCGGTTGTTCCACTACCAGAAGGCGTGGAGGCTGGCGGTCGAAATCGCCGTTATAGGGTTCTGGCTCCGAGGCAGGCCGCACATGCCTGTTGTTGGGTACATAACCGCTCATCTTCGATCCTTCGAATGGATATGACTTTGCTGGGCAATCCTACCGTTGTGCTTGCATGCGATGTCCCGTGCATCGCTGCTCAATACCCTGAAACTTGACCCAGTGGGCATTTATGGCTGAGCCAATGTCGGGCAGCAGCGCCAAGCCAGTCTGCTCTGGCGGCCTGGCGACGAGGTCATCGCTTGCAGGCTGACTATCAGCGCCACCAGCGCTGGAGCAGAGCGCGCAGCGAGCGTTCGCCGGGTGTGGGCGGTGGGGCGAAGCGGGGCATATCGCGCAGGGCGATCCATAGATCGCCTTGCCATTCCAGCAGGCTGATGCGCTGGCGATCCCAGGCCATCAGCGTGCGTTTTGGTTCCTGCGCGCGATGCTCCCAGGCATCGCGCAGGGCGGGCAGGGCTTCGTGAGTGAGCCAGCGGCGCAGGTGGCGATTCTCGGGGTGACTGAAACGGCACAGGGCGCGATAAAGCGCGGACTCGCTGAGCACCTGTACAGGCTCCGCATCGCCCTGGTGAGTATGGAAGATCACCGTACGCACCTGGTCGTCATCCATCAGCCGGCAGATTCGCTCCGGGTGGCGGTGCCCCATCAACAGGCCGAACTCCTTGGCGCAGACCCAGGGCTGGCGGTCGATCATCACACCGCGCAGTGGGCGGTTGTGGCGCATCAGCAGCAAAGGGACATAGCTTTCTTCCATAAAGGCCTCCGTGGATTCAGGCAAGCGCGCGATGCTGAGCCAGCATGCATTTCTACCGCGTCTCGCTTGCGAAAACCCGCTACAAGCAGGGTGCATACCGGAACAGGCATGTTCCATGCGATTACTCCTATAATCGGGCCACCAACAGCGACGCGACTTGGATGTACTAGGTACATATTCGAATAATACATGCCGCTCGCTAAATGTACATAGAACATTTATGGTTTTTTCTAATGAGCGAAGGGATTACCGATAGAGGTCTTAGATTGCTGGAGATTGCCAGCATCAAGGCCTTGGCTGAAGCGGGAAGCACTGCCTACGTACGCTGGCAGAACATAAAGAGAGGCAAGGCCCGCATCGGGGCGAACGAGATCGAGATTCTCGGGCGAGTATTTCCTAGCTATAGGTGGTGGTTGTTGACTGGCGAAGCAATGCCGGAACATGGCCAGACCAGCCCCGATTACGACGAAGCCAACCGAAACCAGAGCGGCTCAAACGCAGGGTCGGACAGAAAATAAATCTGCCCGCTTTTTCAGTCCCCTTTTTCAAGGCGTTGGTATGCCTGCAGGAGAATCAAGTAAAACTATGAATAAAGAAATCCTCTCAGAGGAGCTTTTGAAAAAAACTCTCCTGATAAGCCAAATAGTATCAATGCTTGCTATTCCTATAGTCTTAGCGCTTGTTGGCTACTGGGTGCAAAGCAGCATTCAAGACCAACAAATTAGAAGAGACTACGTAACGCTGGCAATATCTTTACTTGCACCCAAAGCTGAAAGCGAACCGGAAACATCTCCTGAAATGAAGGAGTGGGCCATTAGGCTGCTGAATCAAAGCTCCCCTGTAAGCTTGTCTGACGAGCAAATAAAGTCACTAAATAAGTTTGGGTTGCCTGAACGAGATTTTAAAGTCTACTTTGAGAAAAACTCTCGCTGGGGTGGATTAGAAGAAGAACGAATAAAGGAAGTCATCGAGAATTTTAAGAAAATTACAGAAACACCACCACCTCCTCCAGGCCTTGCTCCGTCGAATGATTCATCTGATGTCAAAATACTGAAGTGACTACATTTCGCCTTTTCTGAGAGAGGTTGGTTAACTCTGCGTAGGGACGTGCTGGAAGCATTATTTTGTGAGGGGTGTGGTTCAACAGGAAAATTCGTAGCGGATCCGCAGCACTATGAATAAATGCATCAAGCTTGGAACCATCATCGATGATGACGTGAAAGAGTGCATGGATGGCCTAAGAGTGAGAGAGTGGTGAAACACAGATGATGAATATTTTTAAGAATAAGCTCCTTGTGATTTTGGGTTTTGCTGTTTTTGCTGTTGTAAGCGTATATGTGGGTAATTTTTCTGATCATGGTTTTTCAACTAATCCAGAACAATGGGGGCAATTGGGGGATTATTTTGGTGGGATTTTGAATCCCATACTTAGCTTTGTGACAATAGTGATATTAGTGGCGAATAGTAGAGTTCAAAGTGATCAATTAAAAGCATCGCAAGACGAACTTGTGCTGACTAGGGATGAGCTTGCGTTGACTAGAGATGAGCTAAGTCGGTCAGCAGAGGCGGCTACAAGGCAGGCTAGCCACTTTGAGCGAGAGGCAACGTTAAAAGAATATCTGTTGCTTATAGATAAGTTGGTTGCCAGGATAAATAATAATTTTAATGAAAATAAACTGGATCAAGAGTATTCATTGCACTACTTTGTAAGTTTTTGTGCGTCAGGGCGCAATCAGGGATATGTTGCGAAGGTGATGGATTTCTGGAGTAAGAGTGGCTCTAAAACTAAGAGGGTGATCTCTTGGGTGGAAAGTGATCTAGAGAGACTTTCGGCGCTTATAGCGGAGTACGAGCGAATCGTTAATGCTGGTAGGGTGGATGAAAAAGACCAATCCCCCATGCCAAAGTTTTATCAAAGAGAGTTTGGTGAGTTGGTTAGTGTTTTATATTCGCATGCTATGGTAAGCGCTGCCCTTAAAGAATTTTACTCCCCAGAGTCTTAATCGGCCTTCGCTGATATAGCCATAAAACTCTACGTGAAGGCGTGACTACATTGCTCAATGTTCTATGGCAAGGACTGGTCTAGCTAGCATGGGGAAGGGCTAAAACCTGTGTTTTATGGGGTTATCTGGCTCAGTTGGGCGCTCCGTAACGGATTAATAATCCTCAGCTCGCGCCAGTCAAACCCAACAATTCCCCACCCCAAAAACAACAAAACCCCGCTTTCGTGGGGTTTTGCTTATGCACTACCTACAACGATCAAACGTTAAAGCGGAAGTGCATCACGTCGCCGTCCTTGACGATGTAGTCCTTGCCTTCCAGGCGCCATTTACCGGCTTCCTTGGCGCCGGCTTCGCCCTTGTTGGCGATGAAGTCGTCATAGGCGACCACTTCGGCACGGATAAAGCCTTTCTCGAAGTCGGTGTGGATCACGGCGGCGGCCTGCGGGGCGGTGGCGCCGACGCGGACGGTCCAGGCGCGTACTTCCTTCACGCCTGCGGTGAAGTAGGTCTGCAGGTTGAGCAGGGAGTAACCGGCGCGGATCACGCGGTTCAGGCCCGGCTCTTCCATGCCCATGGTTTCGAGGAACATCTGCATCTCTTCCAGATCGTCCAGTTCGGCGATCTCGGCTTCGATCTTGTTGCACACCGGCACGACGATGGCGCCTTCTTCTTCGGCGATGGCTTTTACCACGTCGAGGTGCGGGTTGTTCTCGAAGCCGTCTTCGGCGACGTTGGCGATGTACATCACCGGCTTGGTGGTGAGCAGGTGGAAGGTCTTGGCCAGGCGCTTCTCGTCGTCACCCAGGTTCTTCAGCAGGCTGCGCGCCGGCTTGCCTTCGGTGAGGTGGGGGATGAGCTTTTCCAGCAGGTTCTTCTGCGCCACGGCTTCCTTGTCGCCGCCCTTGGCGGTGCGGGCGACGCGCTGCAGTTGTTTCTCGCAGCTGTCGAGGTCGGCCATGATCAGTTCGAGGTCGATGATCTCGATGTCGCGCTTGGGGTCGACGCTGTTGGCGACGTGGATGACGTTGTCGTCTTCGAAGCAGCGCACCACGTGGGCGATGGCGTCGGTTTCGCGGATGTTGGCGAGGAACTTGTTGCCCAGGCCTTCACCTTTCGACGCGCCCGCTACCAGGCCGGCGATGTCGACGAATTCCATGGTGGTGGGCAGTACGCGCTCGGGTTTGACGATCTCGGCCAGGGCGTCCAGGCGGGCGTCAGGCATGGGCACGATGCCGCTGTTCGGCTCGATGGTGCAGAAGGGGAAGTTTTCTGCGGCGATGCCGGATTTGGTGAGGGCGTTGAACAGGGTGGACTTGCCGACGTTGGGCAGGCCGACGATGCCGCAGTTGAATCCCATGGTATGACCCTCGGTGAAAGGTGGTTACTGAGTGGCCTTTTGGCTATGCAGTTTGCGCATGGCCACGGTCCAGTCGCCGGCGAGTATTTCCGGCAGGACGTCCAAGGCGAAGTCGATGCTCTTGTCGAGCAGTTCCTGTTCGCTGCGTGGGGCGCGCCCGAGCACGAAGCCGGAGACCAGGCTGGCGTGCCCTGGGTGGCCGATGCCGAGCCGCAGGCGATGGAAGTTATTCTGGTTGCCGAGCTGGGCGATGATGTCGCGCAGGCCGTTGTGCCCGCCGTGGCCGCCGCCCTGTTTGAGCTTGGCGACGCCGGGTGGCATGTCGAGTTCGTCGTGGGCCACCAGGATCTCTTCGGGCTTGAGCTTGAAGAAATTGGCCAAGGCCGCCACGGATTGGCCGCTGCGGTTCATGTAGGTGGTGGGGATGAGCAGACGAACTTCGCGCCCCTGGTGGTTGAATTTGCCCACCAGGCCGAAATATTTGCGATCTACGGAGAGGTTGACGCGCTGGCTGGCCGCCACGCGCTCAACGAAAAGGGCCCCTGCATTGTGCCGGGTCTGGTCGTATTCGGGGCCGGGGTTACCCAGGCCAACGATCAGTTGTACGGCAGTCATACAGGAGCCCTTTCGAGAACATGGCCCGGCGTGATCGCATGCCGGGCCTGCTACTGACGATTACTCGGCAGCGCCTTCTTCGTCTTTAACGCGGCTGGCGTGGATGTTGGAGACAGCCAGGTCGTTACCGTGAGCCAGAGCAACCAGCTCTACGCCTTTCGGCAGCTTCAGGTCGGACATGTGGATGGTCTGGCCAACTTCTACGGCAGCCATGTCGACTTCGATGAATTCCGGCAGGTCTTTCGGCAGGCAGGAAACTTCGACTTCGCTGATGGTGTGGGAGATCTCGCCACCTTGCTGCTTCACGCCAACGGAGGAGGCTTCGTTGAGGAAGTGCAGGGGGACGTGGGCGGTCAGCTTCTGGCCGGCAACGACGCGCTGGAAGTCAGCGTGCAGGACGTAGCCTTTGGCCGGGTGGCGCTGCAGGGCCTTGATCACGACGCTTTCGTTGGTGCCGGCAACGTTCAGGTTCAGCACGTGGCTGAAGGCTGCTTCGTTTTCCAGCAGCTTGGCCAGGTCTTTGGCCAGCAGGCTGATCGATTGCGGGGCTTTCTCGCCACCGTAGATCACGGCAGGCACCATGGACACGTTACGACGCAGGCGGCGGCTCGCACCTTTCCCCAGGTCGGAACGCACTTCGGCATTCAGGGCAAATTCAACAGTCATTTCACTTCTCCAAAATAACCAAACCGCCTTGGGGCTTGCGACCAGCCTTGGGGCGGTAGGGCAAAAAGCCCCGCACGAGGCGGGGCAGTGTGATCTGGCCTGTTCCTTAGCGGAACATGGCGCTGATCGATTCTTCGTTGCTGATGCGGCGAACCGCTTCGGCGACGACCGGGGCGATGTCGAGCTGGCGAATGCGCGAGCAGGACTGTGCCGCAGCGGACAGCGGGATGGTGTTGGTCACCACCAGCTCGTCCAGCGAGGAATTCTCGATGTTCTCGATGGCGCGGCCGGACAGCACCGGGTGGGTGCAGTAGGCGTATACCTTGGCGGCGCCGCGATCCTTCAGAGCCTTGGCCGCGTGGCACAGGGTGCCGGCGGTATCGACCATGTCGTCGACGAGGATGCAGGTACGGCCTTCGACGTCACCGATGATGTGCATGACTTCGGACTGGTTGGCCTTCTCGCGACGCTTGTCGATGATCGCCAGGTCGACGCCGAGGCTCTTGGCCACGGCACGGGCGCGTACTACGCCGCCGATGTCGGGGGAGACGATCATCAGGTTTTCGAAGCGCTGGTCTTCGATGTCGTCGACCAGTACCGGGGAACCGTAGATGTTGTCCACCGGGATGTCGAAGAAGCCCTGGATCTGGTCAGCGTGCAGGTCGACGGTCAGCACGCGGTCGATACCGACCACGGTGAGCATGTCGGCAACCACTTTGGCGCTGATCGCCACGCGAGCGGAACGCGGGCGGCGATCCTGGCGGGCGTAACCGAAGTAGGGGATGACCGCAGTGATGCGGGTGGCCGAGGAACGACGGAAGGCATCGGCCATCACGACCAGTTCCATCAGGTTGTCGTTGGTGGGTGCACAGGTCGGCTGAATCAGGAAGACGTCCTTACCACGGACGTTCTCGTTGATTTCGATCATGACTTCGCCGTCGGAGAACTTACCGACCGAAGCATCGCCGAGGGGAATGTGCAGCTGACGAACGATCCGTCGCGCCAGATCGGGGTTTGCGTTCCCCGTGAAGACCATCATCTTGGACACGCGCAGTACCTGCCGGCTGGGGGTATACCTGGATGGGTATGGAAAATGGCAGGGGCGGCTGGATTCGAACCAACGCATGGCAGGATCAAAACCTGCTGCC
>NZ_JBMDJU010000036.1:0-38308 GCF_057809355.1 Pseudomonas sp. FG29
GCGGGTTGCACCCGCCCTACGCACTTCAGCGAACGGTCACCACCACCTTGCCCACGGCCTTGCGCTGGCCGAGGGCATCGATCGCTTCGCCGCCGCGCTCCAGTGGCAAGGTCTGCGACACCAGTGGCTTGAGTTTGCCTTCGGCATGCCAGGCGAACAGTTGCTGGAAGTTCGCGGCGTTGTCCTGCGGCTGGCGCTGGGCGAAGGAGCCCCAGAACACGCCGATCAGCGAGGCGCCCTTGAGCAGTGGCAGGTTGGCTGGCAGCGCCGGGATGCCGCCGCCAGCGGCGAAGCCCACCACCAGGAAACGGCCGTTCCAGGCGATGCTGCGGAAGGCTTCCTCGAACAGCGGGCCGCCGACCGGGTCGTAGATCACATCGACGCCCTGGCCGCCGGTGAGGCGTTTCACTTCGTCCTTGAGGCTCTGCTCGCTGTAGTTGATCAACTCGTCGGCGCCGGCGTTGCGCGCCACTTCCAGCTTCTCGGCACTGCTCGCGGCGGCGATCACCTTGGCGCCCATGGCCTTGCCGATTTCCACCGCCGCCAGGCCGACGCCACCGGAGGCGCCGAGCACCAGCAGGGTTTCCCCTGCTTGCAGATTGGCGCGCTGCTTGAGGGCATGCATCGAAGTACCGTAGGTCATGCTGAACGCCGCAGCGGTGGTCAGATCCATGCTCTTGGGCACCGGCAGCACGTTGTAGGCCGGCACGGCGACCTCTTCGGCGAAGCCGCCCCAGCCGGTCAGCGCCATCACCCGATCACCGGCGCGCAGGTGGCTGACCTTCTCGCCGACGGCCTTGACCAGGCCCGCTACCTCACCGCCCGGGGCGAAAGGGAAGGGTGGCTTGAACTGGTATTTGCCCTCGATGATCAGCGTATCGGGGAAGTTGACCCCGGCAGCCTGCACCTCGATCAGCACCTCGTTCTTCTTCGGTTCGGGGCTCGGCAGGTCTTCCAGTACCAGGGTGTCGGCGGGGCCGAAGGCTTTGCACAGCAGGGCTTTCATGAAGGTCATTCCTCTTGCAGGGTGCCTTGCAGTGTAGAAAGCACCTGCTGCGGGTCAACGACGATGCCCGAGCCTGATAGCCCGGCATAAGCGCCGGGCTTGGGTGCTGGCCTGTGGATGGCTATGCTAGGCAGATCCCAGATGGAGTGCCTGCCGTGAAACTGTTGACCGCCCTGTTGTTGAGCCTGTCGATCTGCCTACCTGCCCTGGCCAACTCGGAGAAGAAGGAAGAGGTACCCACCACGCTCTACTACAACCTGACCCCGGCGCTGATCGGCAACCTGGCTGATCAGGGAGCGCGGCTGAAGTTCTACAAGGCCGATGTGTCCCTGCGCGTCACCGGCACCGAGGCCGAAGACAAGCTCAAGCTGCATGAGCCGCTGATCCGGCATCAGTTGGTGATGCTGTTCTCGGCGCAGACCAGCGATGTGATCAACGCCCCCGATGGCCGCGAGAACCTGCGCCAGGAAGCCCTGAAAAAAGTGCAGGATGCGATCAATGCCGAAGAAGGCAAGCCGGTCGTCGAAGATCTGCTGTTCAACAACCTGATCATTCAGTAGCCGTTAGTCCTGCAGGCTTCACGAAGGCCGCACGCAGTGGCCTTCGCGGCTGAAGCCGCTTACGCCATCTGCGCCAGGGTCTTGCGAAAGCGCGTCAGCGCGGCGAGGAAGAACAGCGCGCCGATCGCCACGATGGCCAGCAGTTGCGGCCAGACGATGGCCAGCCCCGCACCGCGATAGAGAATGGCCTGGGCCAGGTCGACGAAGTGGGTCGTCGGTGCGGCGAGCATGATGTGCTGCACCAGCTCGGGCATGCTCTCGCGTGGCGTGGTGCCGCCGGAGAGTATCTGCAGCGGCAGCAGTACCAGGATGATCAACAGCCCCAGCTGTGGCATCGAGCGTGCCACGGTGCCGAAGAAGATGCCCATGGAGGTGGTGGCGAACAGGTGCAGCGCCGCCCCCAGCAGGAACAGGGCGATGGAGCCTTCGATCGGCACCTGCAGCCAGCCTTGCACCACCAGTAGCAGCGAGAGCGCGGCGGCTGTCAGCACCACCAGCCCCATCGACCAGACCTTGGCTAGCATGATTTCCAGTGGCGTCACCGGCATCACCAGCAGGTGCTCGACCGTGCCGTGCTCGCGCTCGCGGATCAGCGCCGCGCCGGTGAGGATGATCGACAGCATGGTGATCTGGTTGATCACTTCCATCACCGAGCCGAACCAGGCGCGCGTCAGGTTCGGGTTGAAGGCCACGCGCATCGCCAGTTCCGCCTGCTGCGGCAGGCTGGCGCGGTAGCGGCGGACGAATTCGGCGATCTCATCGGCTGCGATGTTCTGGATGTAGCCGGCGCCGGTGAAGGCCATGCTCACCTGGGTGGCGTCGACGTTCAGTTGCACGGCTGGCGAGCGCCCGGCCAGCAGGTCGCGCTGGAAGTTCGGCGGTATGTTCAGGGTGAAGGTATAGCGCCCGGCGTCCATGCCTCGATCCATTTCGCTCAGGTCGATGTGTTCCGGTGTGCGGAAGAACGGTGGCTGAAAGGCCTGCACCAGGCGTTGCGAAAGCTGCGAGCGATCCTCGTCGACCACCGCGATGGCCGCATTGTGCAGGCTCTCCGGCATGCTGGTGGCCGAGGAATAGACGCCCATGCTGAAGGCCCAGACGATCAGGAGCAGCAAGGCGTAGTCATGCTGCAGGCTGCGAAACTCCTTGAACCCCAGGTGCAGGATATTGGCCAGTTGGCGCATCTCAGGCCTCCTGCTTCTTCAGTAGGCTGACGCACAGCGCCAGCAGCAGCGGAATGGTCAGCGCCAGCGGGATGAAGTAGCCGTACAGCTCGCCGAGGCCAAGGGCCTTGGAGAATACGCCGCGGCTGATAACCAGAAAGTGCGAGGTGGGGTAGAGCTGGCCGATCACGGCGCCGGCGCCTTCCAGCGACGACACTGGGTAGATCAGCCCGGAGAACTGGATGGCCGGCAGCAGTGTGACGATGGCGGTGCCGAATACGGCGGCGATCTGGCTGCGGGTGAAGGTGGACATCAGCAGCCCCAGCGCGGTGGCGCAGCCGATGTACAGCACGCCGCCCAGCAGCAGGGTCAGTGGGCTGCCCTTGAGCGGCACGTGGAACACCGTGACCGCCAACAGCACCAGCAGGACGAAGTTGAGCAGGCCCAGGCCGATATAGGGCAACTGCTTGCCGAGCAGGAACTCCAGGCGCGTTACCGGGGTGACGTAGAGGTTGATGATCGAGCCCAACTCCTTCTCGCGCACCACGCCGAGCGCTGTGAGCATCGCCGGAATGAGCATCAGCAGCATGGGGATCACCGCCGGCACCATGGCCTTGAGGCTCTCCACGTCCGGGTTGTAGCGGTAGCGCACTTCCAGCCTGGCCGGGCTGGCGGCCGCCGCTTGCGGTGAGCGCCGCGCCAGCTCTTCCAGGTAGGCGGCGTGAATGCCCTGCACGTAGCCCTTGATGGTTTCCGCGCGGGTGGGCATGGCGCCGTCGATCCAGATGCCCACTTGCGGTACGGCGCCACGCTTGAGGTCACGACCGAAGTTCGGCGGCAACTCCACCGCCAGGCTGATCTCGCCGCTGCGCAGGCGTCGTTCGAGGTCGGCGTAATCGCTCAGTGGCGGTTTCTCGATGAAGTAGCGCGAGCCGGAGAGGTTGAGCACGTAGTCCTGGCTGGTGGTGGTCTGGTCGCGGTCGAGCACGGCGAAGGTCAGATCCTCGACATCCAGGCTGATGCCGTAGCCGATGATGAACAGCAGCAGAACGGTGCCGAGCAGCGCCATGCTGCCGCGAATCGGGTCGCGACGCAGCTCCAGCGATTCACGGCGGGCGTAGCTGAGCAGCCGGCGCAGGCTGAAGCGACGACGCAGGGCGGCGCCAGCGCCGGTGGGAGGTTCGTTGACCGGCGTCGTGTCGTCGGCAGCGGTGGCGTTGCCTGCGGCTTCCTCCAGGTAGGCGATGAAGGTCGCTTCCAGGGTCGGCAGGCCGCGCTTTGCCATCAGGCCTTGCGGCGTATCGCTGTCGAGCACCTTGCCGGCGTGCATCAGCGAGATGCGGTCGCAGCGCTGCGCCTCGTTCATGAAGTGGGTGGAGATGAAGATGGTCACGCCATCGCCGCGCGACAGGTCGAGCATCAGTTGCCAGAAGCCGTCGCGCGCGATCGGATCGACGCCCGAGGTGGGTTCGTCGAGGATGAGGATCTCCGGTTCGTGGATCACCGCCACGGCCAGCGACAGGCGCTGGCGGATGCCCAGCGGCAGGCGCTCGGGCAGCATATCCATGACCGCGCCGAGGTCAAAGCGCCGGGCCATGGCATCGACGCGCTCGCCGATGCGCTCACGCGGCACGTGGAACAGTTGCGCATGCAGCACCAGGTTCTGCCGCACCGTCAGCTCGCTGTACAGCGAGAAGGCCTGGGACATGTAGCCGACGCGCTGGCGCGTGGCCATGTCGCTGGGGTCGATGGCCTGGCCGAACAGCAGCGCTTCGCCCTCGCTGGCCGGCAGCAGGCCGGTGAGCATCTTCATGGTGGTGCTCTTGCCGCAGCCGTTGGAGCCGAGGAAGCCGAAGATTTCCCCGCGCTCGATACGGAAATTCACTCGATCCACCGCGACGAAATCGCCGAAGCGGCAGGTCAGCCCGCGCGCCTCGATGGCGATCTCGCCGTTGACGGCATTGCTGCGGGGCGGAATCTGCAATTGCTGGTGGCCCTGGCGTTTCTCCTCCGGCAGCAGGGCGATGAAGGCTGCCTCCAGATCCTGGCAGGCAGTGCGCTGCAGCAACTCGGCGGGGCTGCCTTCGGCCAGCACACGTCCATCGTCCATTGCCACCAGATGATCGAAGCGTGCCGCTTCCTCCATGTAGGCGGTGGCCACCAGCACGCTCATCTGCGGGCGCTGCTGGCGGATGCGGCCGATCAGCTCCCAGAACTGGTTGCGCGACAGCGGGTCGACGCCGGTGGTGGGCTCGTCGAGGATCAGCAGATCCGGGTCATGGATCAGCGCGCAGCACAGCCCGAGCTTCTGTTTCATGCCGCCGGAGAGCTTGCCCGCCGGGCGTTCGCGAAAGGGCGCCAGGCCGGTGCTGCGCAGCAGGTCGTCGATGCGCGCAGCGCGTTCGGCGGCGCCCTGGCCGAACAGGCGGCCGAAGAAGTCGAGGTTCTCCACCACTGACAGCGTGGGGTAGAGATTCTTGCCCAGACCCTGCGGCATGTAGGCGATCTGCGGGCAGACGTTGCGGCGATGCGCGCCGCTGGCCATGTCGCCACCCAGTACGTCGACGCTGCCGTCCTGAATCTTCCGTGCGCCGGCGATCAGCGCCAGCAGGCTGGACTTGCCGACGCCATCCGGGCCGATCAGGCCGACCATGCAGCGCGCCGGGATGCTCAGGTCGACGGCATCCACCGCGCGGGTGGCGCCATAACGCAGCGCGACTCCTTGCAGGCGGGCGACGGGCTCGGCCGTAGCGTTCATTGCGGAACCTTGATCGCCAGATGTTCGGGCCAGGCCACCTCAGGATCGAGGCGCAGGTAGGCCATGCCCGGCACGCCGGTCTTCACCTGGGCCAGGTGCTTTTGCAGCAGTTCAGGATCGATGCGTGCCTTGACGCGGAACATCAGCTTCTCGCGCTCGTTGGCGGTTTCCACGGTTTTGGGTGTGAACTGGGCGACGCTGGCGACAAAGCTGACCTTGGCCGGAATCACGTACTGCGGCACGGCGTCGATCACCAGACGCACTTCGCTGCCGAGGGCGACGCGACCGGCCAGGCGCTCGGGTAGGAAGAAGGTCATGTAGACGTCGGTGAGATCCACCAGATTGAGCACCTTGCCACCCGCGCCAAGCACTTCGCCTGGCTGTGCCACGCGGTACTGCACGCGACCGGCACGCGGCGCGCGCAACTGGCTGTCATCGATATCGGCCTGCAGACGCTCGACGCTGGCGCGGGCCGCTTCCACTGCCGAGCGGGCTTCCTCGACCTGGGCCTGGGCGGCACTGATACCGGCACTCGCCGAGGCGACCTGAGCATGGGCTGCGGCCAGTGCGGCCTGGCTGCTTTGCAGGCGCGCCAGGTCATCATCGAGCGTCTGCTGCGG
Source organism: Pseudomonas sp. FG29 (assembly GCF_057809355.1). NCBI lineage: Bacteria > Pseudomonadati > Pseudomonadota > Gammaproteobacteria > Pseudomonadales > Pseudomonadaceae > Pseudomonas > Pseudomonas sp. FG29. The sequence continues at coordinate 6,108 of NZ_JBMDJU010000036.1, forward strand.
CAGGGCGTTGCGTTTGACCAGGGTGGCGCTGCGCGCATGGCGCTTCTGCGCGGCGTCCAACTCGGCCTGACGCTGGCGCACCACCGCTTCGGCGCTGAGCTTCTCGCTTTCGCGCAGGGTGACCTGGGCCACGGCGGTACGCTCGGCGTTCTCGGCTTGACGCACCTGGGCCTGGGCCTGCTGCAACTGGGCGTCGAGCACCTGGGTGTCCATCCGCGCGACGACCTGGCCTGGCTCGACGAAGGCGCCTTCGTCCACCTCGATGCTGGCCACACGCCCGGCCAGCTTGGTGGCCACGTCCACTTCGGTGGCTTCGATGCGTCCGTTACCGCTGGCGAAGCCTTCGCCGAGGCCTGTGGGGCGCAGCTCGAACCAGAGCAGGGCGGCGAGGGCGGCGCAGGCACAGAGGATCAGGGCGCGGGTGACAAGGCGTTGATTGAGGCTCATGGCGCGACGGCTTCCTTGGCTGACTGCGGTCAGTATGGACAATACGCCGCGCGGCCATGCTGATATGAGTCAAATCGTCGCCGGCTGGCGGGTTCTGTCGCGCCAGGTTTCAGTGCGGTTACGCCCATCGTGCTTGGCCTGATACAGCGCCTGGTCGCAGTGCGCGAGCAGCTCGCCTGGGCGGTCGTCCTGCACCGGCTCGGCAGCCGCGATACCGATGCTCAGGGTCAGGCGCCCAAGTGGGCTGCCCGGATGGCCGATATGCAAGTCGGCGATGGCGGCATGCAGGCGCTCGGCGACCTGTTCGGCGCCGAGGTGATCGGTGCCGGGCAGGATCACCACGAACTCTTCGCCGCCGTAACGGCAGGCGATATCGCCCTCACGTTGCAGGCTGCCTTGCAGTACCTCGCCGACCTGGCGCAATGCGTCATCGCCGGCCAGATGACCGAGGGCATCGTTGTAGGCCTTGAAGTAGTCGATATCCACCATCAGCAACGCCAGTGGCGCGGCGTTGCGCCATTGGCTGCGCCACAGCGCCAGCAGTTGCTGGTCGAAGTAGCGGCGGTTGTACAGGCCGGTCAGACCGTCCAGCTGCGACAGGCGTTGCAGCTGACCCTCCAGCTGCAGGCGCTCGCTGTTGTCGCGTGACACGGCAATCAGGTACTCGCGGTCGTGCAGGCGCACCAGCTGGGTGTTGATCTCGGCGGGTTGGCGGCTGCCATCGCGGCGAATCAGTTCACGCTGGAAGATCCGCGTCAGGTTGTCGCGTTGGGCCTGATGCGCTTGCTCCAGCCAGCGGTGAAAGCCGGGCATCAGCTTTTCCGGCGCGTCGCGCAGCAGCTCGGCGAACTGTTCGGCGCGATAGCCCAGGCTGGCGTACGTGGCCTGGTTCATGTGCAGCAATTCGCGGGTCGCGGTATCGAAGATGAACAGGCCGTCGTGGCTGAAGTCGGTGAGATCGAGCACCAGTTGCAGGCGCTCGCGGTTCTCGCGCAGACGCTGCTCGATTTCCTCGCGCCTGTGGGCTTCGATCTCCAGCAACTGGTTGGCGTGCTGCTGGGCTCGCGCGCGCAGGCCGTTTTGCAGGGCCAGCGCCAGGGCCGCGACCAGCAGCAGGCTGATCACCAGGCCGCTACCGAGTACCAACTGCGGCAGCGGGGTTTCGAGCTGAGCGAGCAGGGCGGGTGTCGGGCTCAAATAAAGGCTGAAGTTCTGGTTGTTGAGCAGGTTGAGGGTGACCGCGCTCCCCGGTGCGTCCGCTCCGCTGGCCTGGGCGTGGCGATAGATTGGCTGGCCGTGCTCGAGCAGCTCGAGGGTGAAGGTGCCCTGGTCGAGATGGGTAAGCAGCTGATCCATCAACGGCTTGACGCGAAAGACCCCCTGCAGGAAACCATCGAAGACGCGTTGGCCGTCCTGCGTGCGATACAGCGGTGTATAGAGGATGAAGCCGCGGCCGCCCTGCACCAGTTCGAAACTGTTGGAAAAGCGCTGTTCACCGCTGTCGCGCGCCTGCATGGCCAGGGCGTAATTGGGGTGGCTGGGCTCGAGACGGAAATTGATCGCGGCTTCGTTACCCTTCACCGGCAGCAGCCAGTGCATGCGCAGCTCCGGGCCCTGCCACTGGATCGACTGATAGGCGGGAAAGCCTGCCAGGGTGCGATTGACTTCTTCTTCCCAGCTGTCGCGCGGCAGACGATCGAAGGTGTTCCACAGGCGGGCGATGCGTTCCAGGCTGGCGACCTCCTGTTGCAGCGAGTTTTCCAGTTGGCGCGCCAGGCTGCGCGCCTGGTAGTCGATGCGCTCGTCGATACGCTGCTGCTGTTCGCGGGCGAGCTGGTACCAGAGCAGCGTGCTGGAGCCGCAGAGCAGAATCAGCAGCAGGGCCAGCGCCACACGCGCTGGCCAGGCGGAAGGGGCCGTCATGGCAGGGCTCCGGCAAGGGGGCGATATTGAGGGTTCACGGCTGCAGTCGAGTCAGCGCATGGCCAGGATCGCCTGCCACTGCGCTTCGCTGACCGGCATCACCGAGAGGCGGCTGGCACGTTGCACCAGCGGCATTTCCAGCAGCAGCGGGTTGTTCTTCAGTGCTGGCAACGGCAGCACGTCATCGAAAGCTTCGACGAAGGCAACGTCCAGTGCGCTCCAGGGATTCTTCTCAGCGCTGGCCTTGGCATCGTGGTAATGACTCTGAGGGTCGAGCGCCGTCGGGTCCGGGTAAACCTCGCCGACGATGCGGGCGATACCCGCGATGCCTGGGCGCGGGCAACTGGAGTGATAGAAGAAGAACAGGTCATCCGGTCGCATCGACCGCATGAAGTTGCGCGCCTGATAATTGCGCACGCCATCCCAACGCGTCGTGCCGAGGCGTTCGAGGTCATGGATGGACAGTTCGTCGGGTTCAGATTTCATCAGCCAATAAGGCATGAACTTTGCTCCTGCAGGCGTGTCCGTTGGCGGACATCAATTGAGGGTAGACCGTCCGACGACCGGTTGGCGTCAGAAATTGCGAAGCGTTGTCAGCTGGCGGAAAATGCCCGGCTAAACGCGGGGGACGTCGGACTAAATAGAACAATAATGCCGCGGTTCACGCGCAGAATTGCCTGGAAGGGGGAGGCAATCAATGAAACGCAAGCCAGATCTATTGTGGGTTCTCGTCATACTGTTCGGCCTGGGCATGGTTACCACGGGTTACACCCAGAGTCTCCTGGATCGTCAGAACGACGTTCCAGCCAAGGTTTCGCAGCAGCCCTAGGCCGCTCCGAGTCTCAGCGCCGCAGGGAGTGCGGCACGCTTCTAATCGCGATACCACGCCTTGTTCGTCACCGTTGCCTGCAAGGGCACATCCCAACTGGCCATCGCCAGTGCATCCACTCGCTGACACTCATGCGCCAGGCCCAGTAGCGTCGGCTTGTGCCAATTCTTGCGCTGGCGCAGATAGGCCAGGCTACGGTCATAGAAGCCGCCACCCATGCCGAGGCGTCCGCCTCGGTCATCGAAGCCGACCAACGGCAACAGCACCAGATCCAGCGCCCAGATCTTGCGCTGGCGGGCCGGTTGCGGCCTGGGTTCGAGGATGCGGAAGCGATTACCCGCCAGTTTCTCGTGCCGAGTGATGCGCTGGAACACCATCTTGGTGCGTGGCCAGGCACTGAGCACCGGTAGGTAGGTGTGCTTGCCGCGCCGCTGGGCTTCGCGCAGCAGGGGGCGCGGGTCGATCTCGCCGTCGTTGGGCAAGTACAGAGCGATGTGTCGGGCTCGGCGAAATTGCGGCTGTTGTGCCAGTTGACGGTACAACCCCTGGGCGGCCTGGCGTTGGGCGCTGGTGGACAGCGCCCGGCGTTTTTGGCGCAGCAGGCGACGCAGCTGCGGACGGCTCAAACCGGCAGATTCGATCATGATTGGCTATCGCGCTGGTGAAGGCGCCGGCGCCGAGTGGCGCGGGCGAGAGAAGGAGTGACTCCCCGGCATGCCGCTGTCGGTTTAGCCCTTGAACCCGAAAGTTCAAGGTGGAGGTTGCAGGAGGCGTTAAGGCTTTCCGTCAGGCGGACATGCACACCGGCCCCAACTTGCAACCCCCGTGGTTGTGCGTATCGGCTCAGGGACATCACCGACTGGCGCACACTCCAGGGAGCGGTGGCCAGTATACCCGATGAGAGCGGCTTGCGGGCACCGCACGACGAATCGGCCTGCATGCCGGGTGATCAGGACGCTTTGGGATCGTCGGTGAGGGCCTGATCGACGCGGTCGAGCAGATCACGCACCTGCTGGCGGGTCGAGCTGGCATCCATATCCAGGCGCTGCTGCTTGTGCAGCAGGTCATGGGTGATGTTCAGGGCGGCCATGACCGCGACGCGGTCGGCGCCGATCACCTTGCCGCTGGTGCGGATCTCCCGCATCTTGCCATCCAGGTAGCGGGCAGCGCTTTCCAGGTTGGCGCGTTCTTCCTGCGGGCAGGCGATGCAATATTCTTTGTCCAGGATATGGACGGTCACGGTTTTGGATTGGGTCATGTGTCCTGCTCCAGGGCTTTGAGGCGCGAAATCATCGATTCGACCTTGTGCCGGGCCAATTCGTTCTTCTCGATCAGATGGGCACGTTCCTCGCGCCAGGCCTGTTCATTCGCCAGCAGGAGTCGGTTGTGGGCCTTGAGCTGCTCGACCCGCTGGATCAGCAGCTCCAGTTTGGTGGTCAAAGCTTGCAGGTCGGCGTCTTCCATGGGCTCTCGCTACGGGAGGGAATGGCTGGACTATATAGGCGTGTCGCGCCAGCAGGTCAAACCAGCTGGCGAACAGGCCGCGTGCACCCAGGCGGCCGCAGATGGCCTTGGCTCGCCTGGCGGTGCTAGGATACGAGGCCTCCATTCTAGAGATTGCGCCGCCTGGCGCCTAGCTGCCCATGTCGACTTCCCGTTCTCCCTACGCCGCCTTCGCCGCTCTCTTGAGCAGCGCGGGGCACACTGTCTCACCCGCCGAATTGCACGGCCTGCTGCTCGGGCGCAGTTGCGCCGGCGCCGGCTTCGAGCCCGGCCCCTGGCTGGTCGATGCCGCCGAGTTGCTCGGTGGCGAGCCACAGGACAGCGTACGCCAGGCGCTGATCGGCCTGCAGGAGATGGTCAAGGGTGAGCTGTGCAGCGAAGACATCACCGTGGTGCTGTTGCTGCCGGACGACGAAACGCCGCTGGCCGAACGTGCCACTGCTCTCGGCCAATGGTGCCAGGGCTTTCTCGGTGGCTTCGGTCTGACCGCCCGTGACGGCGCGCTGAGCGCCGAAGCCATGGAAGTGCTGCAGGATCTGTCCGCCATCGCCCAGGTGCAAAACGCACTGGACGAATCCGAGGACGGCGAGAGCGACTATATGGAGGTGATGGAATACCTGCGCGTCGCGCCGCTGCTGCTGTTCTCCGAGTGCGCCAAGCCGGACGCCGCCGCACCGAAACCTTCCCTGCACTGACAGTCATTCGTTGGAGCCTGCCGTGATCAGCATTCCCAAGTCCGAATATGCCCGTCGGCGCAAGGCGCTGATGGCGCAGATGGAACCCAACAGCATCGCCATCCTGCCGGCGGCACCTGTGTACATCCGCAATCGCGATGTCGAGCACACCTACCGTCAGGACAGTGATTTCCAGTACCTCACCGGCTTCCCCGAGCCGGAAGCGGTGATGGCGCTGATCCCCGGCCGCGAACATGGCGAGTACGTGTTGTTCTGCCGTGAGCGCGATCCCGAGCGCGAGCTGTGGGATGGTCTGCGTGCCGGCCAGGACGGTGCCGTGAGCACCTTCGGCGCCGACGATGCCTTCCCCATCGGCGATATCGACGACATCCTGCCGGGGCTGATCGAAGGCCGTGAGCGGGTCTACTACGCCATCGGTTTCAACCAGGAGTTCGACCAGCGGCTGATGGAGTGGATCAACCATATCCGCGCCAAGGCCCGCCAGGGCGCCACGCCGCCGAACGAGTTCGTCGCCCTCGACCACCTGCTGCACGACATGCGCCTGTACAAGTCGGCCGCCGAAGTGAAGGTGATGAAGGAGGCTGCCGAGATCAGCGCGCGCGCCCATATCCGTGCCATGCAGGCCAGCCGCGCCGGCCTCTACGAATACCACCTGGAAGCCGAGCTGGATTACGAGTTCCGCAAGGGCGGAGCGAAGATGCCGGCCTACGGCAGCATCGTCGCGGCCGGCAGGAACGCCTGCATCCTGCACTACCGCGAGAACGACGCGCTGCTCAAGGATGGCGACCTGGTGCTGATCGATGCCGGTTGCGAGATCGACTGCTACGCCAGCGACATCACCCGCACCTTCCCGGTCAGCGGCAAGTTTTCGCCCGAGCAGAAGGCCATCTACGAACTGGTGCTGAAAGCCAACGAAGAGGCCTTCAAGCACATCGCCCCCGGCAAGCACTGGAACGAAGCCCACGAGGCCACCGTGCGAGTGATCACCGCCGGCCTGGTGGAACTGGGCCTGCTCAGCGGCGACGTCGATGAACTGATCGCCTGCGAAGCCTACAAGCCTTTCTACATGCACCGTGCCGGCCACTGGCTGGGCATGGACGTGCACGATGTCGGCGACTACAAGGTCGGCGGTGAGTGGCGTGTGCTCGAGCCGGGCATGGCCATGACCGTCGAGCCGGGCATCTATATCGCCACCGACAATGACAAGGTGGCGAAGAAGTGGCGCGGTATCGGCGTGCGCATCGAGGACGACGTGGTGGTGACCAAGAAGGGCTGCGAGATTCTCACCAATGGCGTGCCGAAGTCGGTCGCCGAGATCGAGGCGTTGATGGCTGCCGCGCGCAGCGAGGCGGCCTGAGCCCATGACCCAGGTGAATCTGGCGATCATCGGTGGCGGCCTGGTGGGCGCCAGCCTGGCGCTGGCTCTGCAGGAAACCGCGCGCCAGCGCGGCTGGCGCATCGCCCTGATCGAACCTTTCGCCCCCGGCAATGCCTACCAGCCCAGCTATGACGCGCGCTCCACCGCGCTGTCCTATGGCAGCCGGCTGATCTACGAACGACTCGACCTCTGGCAAGCCATTGCCCAGCGTGCCGAGCCGATCCTGCAGATTCACGTGTCCGACCGTGGTCGTTTCGGCGCCACCCGCCTGCAGGCCATCGAAGAAGGTGTGCCGGCTCTGGGCTACGTGGTGGAGAACGCCTGGATCGGCCATTGCCTGTGGCAGGCGCTCGACCCGCAAGTCGTGCAGTGGCATTGCCCGGCCGAAGTCACCGCCATGCGCCAGATCGAGGCCGGCTACCGCCTGCAGCTGAACGATGGCAGCAGCCTCGATTGCCAACTGGCGGTGCTCGCCGATGGCGGTCGCTCCGGCCTGCGTGAGCAGCTCGGCATCGCCGTCAACCAAACGCCCTACGGTCAGAGCGCCATCATCGCCAACGTCAGCCCACTGGAAGCTCATCGCGGCCAGGCTTTCGAGCGTTTTACCGATGACGGGCCGATGGCCATGCTGCCGCTGGATGGCAACCGCTGTGCCCTGGTCTGGACGCGCGACAGCCGCGATGCCGAGCGGCTGATGAGCTTGAGCGAACGCGCCTTCCTCGACGAGTTGCAGCAGGCCTTCGGCTATCGCCTCGGCGCGTTGCGCCAGGTCGGTACGCGGCACCTCTATCCGCTGGCGCTGGTGGAAGCGCAGGAGCAGGTGCGCCCGAATCTGGTGGTGCTGGGCAATGCCGCGCACAGCCTGCACCCCATCGCCGGCCAGGGCTACAACCTGTCGCTGCGCGATACCCAGGCCCTGGCCGAAGTGCTGAGCGACAGCCAGGCTGCGCTGGGCGATTACGCCACGCTGCAGCGCTATCTGCAGCGTCAGCAACTGGATCAACAGTTGACCGTCGGCTTTTCCGACCGGGTGACCCGCCTGTTCAGTACCGCTCAGCCGCTGCTGGCTACCGGGCGCAATCTAGGCCTGCTCGGCCTGGATCTGCTGCCGCCGGCCAAGCGCTGGTTCGCTCGTCAGGCGATGGGCATGGGTACGCGAAGCCTGTGATGACCAAGGAATGAATATGCGCGCGGATTTGATCATCGTCGGTGCCGGCATGGTCGGCAGTACCCTGGCCCTGGCGCTCGAGCACAGTGGCCTGGATATCCTCATCGTCGATGGCAGCCCGCTCAGCGTGGCGCCGTTCGCCGCCGATGCACCGTTTGAACCGCGAGTCAGCGCGCTATCGGTGGCCAGCCAGCGCATCATCGAACGCCTTGGCGCCTGGCAGGGCATTGCAAGCCGGCGAGCCTGCCCCTATGGCGAGATGCGCGTATGGGACGGCTCCGGCACCGGCAGCATCCATTTCGCTGCGGCCAGCGTGCATGCCGACACCCTCGGCCATATCGTCGAGAACCGTGTGGTGCAGGATGCTCTGCTCGATCGCCTGCATGACAGCCAGATCGGTTTGCTACCCGGCGCCCGTCTGGAGCAACTGCGCCGCAGCGGCGACGACTGGCTGCTGACCCTTACCGATGGCCGCCAACTGCGCGCGCCGCTGCTGGTGGCCGCCGATGGCGCCAACTCGGCAGTGCGCCGCCTGGCCGGTTGCGCCACGCGTGAATGGGATTACCTGCACCACGCCATCGTCACCAGCGTGCGCTGCGAGCGCCCGCACCAGGCCACGGCCTGGCAGCGCTTCACCGACGACGGCCCGCTGGCCTTTCTGCCACTGGCCGGGCCGCCTGGCGAGCACTGGTGCTCTATCGTCTGGTCGACCGTGCCGGCCGAGGCCGAGCGCCTGATGGCAATGGGGGACGAGGATTTCTGCCGCGAGCTGAGTCGGGCGTTCGAGTCGCGTCTGGGCCGCGTGCTGCATGCCGATAGCCGTTTGTGCATCCCTTTGCGCCAGCGTCATGCCAAGCGTTACGTCGAGCCGGGATTGGCGCTGATCGGCGATGCCGCGCACACCATCCACCCGCTGGCGGGGCAGGGCGTCAACCTGGGCTTTCTCGATGCAGCGGTGCTGGCCGAAGTGCTGCTGCATGCCGCCGAGCGTGGCGAGAACCTGGCCGACGAGCGCGTGCTGAGCCGCTACGAACGCCGCCGTATGCCCTACAACCTGGCGATGATGGCGGCGATGGAGGGCTTCGAGCGGTTGTTCCAGGCCGACCCGCTGCCGCTGCGTCTGCTGCGCAATATCGGCCTGGATCTGGTCGATGGCCAGGCCGAGGCCAAGGCGCTGTTCGTGCGCCAGGCGTTGGGGCTGTCGGGTGATCTACCGGAGCTGGCCAGGATCTGAAACACCCTTTTACCTGTCATGGATGAATGAGGAGTGTGCAATGAAGCACATGCTGCGCTGTATGTTGATGATGACGCTGGTGCTGGCCGCAGGCTGCGGCACGATGGTGGGACGCGGCGGCAAGGACGGTGCCACGCAGGTGGATACCTACAAGGGGATCAACAGCGATCTCTATCTGCTGGGTGCACGTCCTGGGCCCAGTGGCAGCGGTAATGGTGGAACGATTGCGTGCTGGTTCAGCATCGTATGCCCGGTGCTGGTGGTCGTCTCCCTGCCGCTCGATGCGGTGATCGATACCCTGCTGCTGCCAGCCGACCTGCTGGCCACTCGCGAGCCCGAAAACGCCTTGTAACAACTGGCCATGATTGCGTGCCGCGTTTCGTTGAGAAGGTAAATGCCATTCACTACTATTCAGCCTCTTTGACGATGACCAAGAGGCTGGTTTCATGAAGGCTCGTAACGCGCTCTTTGCCGCATTCACCCTCAGTACCCTGGCGACCGCCGTTCAAGCCGCCGATGAAGTGGTGGTCTACTCCGCCCGGATCGACGAGCTAATCAAGCCGGTCTTCGATGCCTATACCGAGAAGACCGGGGTCAAGGTGAAGTTCATCACCGACAAGGAAGCCCCGCTGATCGCCCGCCTCAAGGCGGAGGGCGCCAACACGCCGGCCGATCTGCTGATCACCGTCGATGCCGGCAACCTCTGGCAGGCCGAACAGGCCGGTGTGCTGCAGCCGACCCAATCCGCAGTGATCGACGCCAACATCCCGGCCCAGTACCGCTCCAGCACCGACAGCTGGACGGGCCTGTCGCTGCGTGCGCGCACCATCTTCTACTCCACCGAGCGGGTCAAACCGGAGGAGCTGTCTACCTACGAAGCGCTGGCTGACAAGAACTGGGAAGGCCGCCTGTGCCTGCGCACCAGCAAGAAGGTCTACAACCAGTCGCTGACCGCCACCCTGATCGAAGCCCACGGCGCCGAGAAGACCGAGGAGATCATCAAGGGCTGGGTCAACAACCTGGCCACCGACGTGTTCGCCGACGATACCGCCCTGCTGCAGGCCATCGACGCCGGTCAGTGCGACGTGGGCATCACCAATACCTACTACTATGGCCGCCTGCACAAGCAGGATCCGGATCTGAAAGTAAAGCCGTTCTGGCCGAACCAGGATGGCCGTGGCGTGCACGTCAACCTCGCCGGTGCCGGTGTGACCAAGCATGCGCCGCATGCCGAGCAGGCCAAGAAGCTGTTGGAGTGGATGACCACCCCGGAAGCCCAGAGCATCTTCGCCGGCGTCAACCAGGAATACCCAGCCAACCCGGCGGTAGCGCCGTCCGCCGAGGTCGCTTCCTGGGGCACCTTCAAGGCCGATACCGTAGCCACTGAGGTGGCAGGCAAGCGCCAGGCCGAGGCGACCATGCTGATGGATCGCGCCGGTTGGCAGTGAGGCGGCTGCAGGCGGCAGGCCACAGGTAAGCACCCAGGTTGCTGCGCCTGAAGCTTGCAGCCTGTCGCCCCCGGCTGTTTTACTTCGACGCCCCGCCTGGCCGGGGCGTCGTCTTTTCTGCCTTTGAGGAATCCGCGTGCCGCATCCCGTCCAGCGTCGCTGGTACCCCATCGTCCTTGCTGCCGTTGCCCTGGTGCTGATGCCGTTGTCCGTGCTGCTGTTCAGCTGGCACGACGTCGATATGCAGATCTGGGCGCACCTGTGGCAGACGCAGCTGACGCGGCTGATCGGCAATACCCTGACGCTGGTGCTCGGCGTCGGCATCGGCGTGACCCTGCTGGGCGTCAGCCTGGCCTGGCTGACCAGCCTCTGCGAATTTCCGGGTCGGCGCTGGCTGGATTGGGCGCTGATGCTGCCGTTCGCCATTCCCGCCTATGTACTGGCCTTCGTCTTCGTCGGCCTGCTGGATTTCGCCGGCCCGGTGCAGACGCTGTTGCGCGAATGGTTCGGCAGCGGCGTGCGTTTGCCGCGCGTACGCTCCACCGGCGGCGTGATCATCGTCCTGGTGCTGGTGTTCTATCCCTACGTCTACCTGCTCGCGCGTACCGCTTTCCTGGCCCAGGGCAAGGGGCTGATGGAGGCTGCGAGGGTGCTTGGGCAGACGCCCTGGCAGGCGTTCTGGCGCGTCGCTCTGCCGATGGCGCGGCCAGCCATCGGCGCTGGCCTGGCGCTGGCGATCATGGAGACCCTGGCGGATTTCGGCGCGGTCTCGGTGTTCAATTTCGATACCTTTACCACCGCCATCTACAAGACCTGGTACAGCTTCTACAGCCTGACCAGCGCCACCCAACTGGCCAGCCTGTTGCTGCTCGCCGTGGCCCTGGTGCTCTATGGCGAGCGCCGCGCCCGTGGCGCCGCGCGCCCGGCCAACGAGCGTGCCCGTGGTCAGGCGCTGCACCACCTGAGCGGCTGGAAGGCTCTGGCAGCCAGCACCTGGTGCGGCCTGGTATTCGCCTGCGCCTTTGTCATCCCCGTGTTGCAGTTGCTGGCCTGGTTCTGGCAGCGCGGGCGTTTCGACCTCGATGAGCGTTATGCCGGGCTGATCCTGCACACGCTCTATCTGGGCGCCATGGCGGCACTGATCACCGTCAGTGTGGCGCTGCTGCTGGCCTTCGCCCGGCGGCAGGCACCGACGCGCCTGGTGCGGGCCGGTGTGGCCTTCGGCAACCTCGGCTATGCGTTGCCGGGCTCGGTGCTGGCGGTGGCGATCATGCTGGCGTTCAGCTTTCTCGACCGCGAACTGGTGATCCCGTTGAGCAGCGCCCTTGGCGGAGCCGGCAAACCGCTGCTGCTGGGCAGCCTGGCCGCGTTGCTGGTGGCTTACCTGATTCGCTTCCTGGCCGTGGCTTACGGGCCGCTGGAAACCAGCCTGGCGCGGATCCGTCCGTCCCTGCCCGAGGCGTCGCGCAGCCTTGGGGTCGGTGGTGTCAGCCTGTTCCTGCGCGTCTATCTGCCGCTGCTGCTGCCGGGGGCGCTATCGGCTGCCTTGCTGGTGTTCGTCGATGTGCTCAAGGAAATGCCGGCTACGCTGTTGATGCGCCCCTTCGGCTGGGAGACCTTGGCCGTGCGTGTGTTCGAAATGACCAGCGAAGGCGAATGGGCGCGCGCTTCGCTACCGGCATTGACCCTGGTCGCGGTCGGCCTGCTGCCGGTGATCCTGCTGATCCGTCGTTCGGCGCGGCGTTTCGGTTGATCAAGATAAACGCGGTGGGGCGGGTGCAACCCTCCCGTGTCGGGGCATGGCGGGTTGCACCCGCCCTACGACCTGAAGCGTGATCGTTGGTCGGGTGACCCCCGCTGACCTTGCGGCTACAATGCGCGCCATTCGCGAGCCGGGGCAGCCCGGCAGACGTGTCGAGAAGCGCAGGCGTGGCGCCCAGTGCAAGGCGCAGCCAGGCGAAAACGGCCGGGGTCGCGCCCGACTGTGCTCATACACATGAGCATTTCGAGCCTGGCTGTAACGCAGCAATGGCCACGCAGCTAGCTTCTCGAGGGTCTGAATCGCTTCGCCAAGCCCGGAAGGAGACACCCATGGGACAGCGTACCCCCCTCTATGACCTGCACCTGGCGCTGGGCGCCAAGATGGTGGATTTCGGCGGCTGGGACATGCCGCTGCACTACGGTTCGCAGGTGGAGGAGCATCATCAGGTGCGCCGCGATTGCGGCGTGTTCGACGTCTCGCACATGTGCGTGGTGGATATCGGCGGGAGCCAGGCGCAGGCCTACCTGCAGCGCCTGCTGGCCAATGACGTGGCGCGGCTGCAAAGCCCTGGCAAGGCGCTGTACAGCGCCATGCTCAACGAGCAGGGCGGGGTGATCGACGACCTGATCGTCTACCTGACGCATGACGGCTACCGCGTGGTGCTCAATGCTGGCACGCGTGACAAGGATCTGGCCTGGATGCATGCCCAGGCGGGCGATCATGACGTCAGCCTGCGTGAGCGCCGTGACCTGGCCATGCTCGCCATCCAGGGGCCCAAGGCCCGTGCCCGTACTGCCGAACTGGTGACCCAGGCCCGTGCTGCACTTATCCACGAGCTCAAGCCCTTCCAGGGCTTGCCCGAGGGCGACTGGTTTATCGCGCGCACTGGCTATACCGGTGAAGATGGCCTGGAAATCGTTCTGCCCGTGACCGAGGTGGTGGCCTTCCTCAACGATCTGGTCGGCGCTGGTATTTCGCCCATCGGCCTGGGCGCGCGTGACACCCTGCGCCTGGAGGCCGGGATGAACCTCTACGGCCAGGACATGGACGAAAGCGTCTCGCCCCTGGCCGCCAACATGGCCTGGACGCTGGCCTGGGAGCCAGCCGAGCGCAATTTCATCGGTCGCACAGCGCTCGAAGCGCAGCGTGCTGCCGGCTGCCCGAGCAAGCTGGTCGGCCTGGTGCTGGAAGAGCGTGGCGTGCTGCGTGCTCATCAGGTGGTACGCGTGGCCGATATCGGTGATGGCGAGATCACCAGCGGCAGTTTCTCGCCAACCCTGAACAAATCCATCGCCCTGGCTCGCGTGCCGGCGGCGACCGGTGAGCGCGCCGAGGTGGAAATCCGCGGCAAATGGTTCCCGGTGCGCGTGGTGCAGCCGAATTTCGTGCGCCATGGCAAACCGCTGATCTGAACATCGGGCCATGGCCGGGCTGTTGCTCGCGCCATGGCCTGCTAAATTGTCCTGGCGGCCCACTTGCCGTCATCGCTTACGAGGAACGAAACATGAGCAATATTCCCGCCGACCTACGTTACGCCGCCAGCCATGAGTGGGCGCGTCTGGAGGCCGATGGCAGCGTGACCGTGGGGATTTCCGACCACGCTCAGGAAGCCCTCGGCGATGTGGTATTCATCGAGCTGCCGGAAGTCGGCAAGCAACTGGCTGCCGGTCAGGAAGCCGGTGTGGTGGAGTCGGTCAAGGCCGCTTCCGACATCTATGCCCCGGTTGGCGGCGAAGTGATCGCCATCAACGAAGGCCTGGCCGATAGCCCGGAGAGCGTCAACAGCGATCCGTACGGCAGTTGGTTCTTCAAGCTCAAGCCGAGCGATGCCGGCGAGCTGGACAAGCTGCTCGACGCCGCAGCCTATCAGGCCAGCGCTGACGCCGACGCCTGATCCATCCGCAACACTCAGAAAACCCGCCTCGGCGGGTTTTCGCGTTTATGGCGTAGGGCAGGTGCAACCTGCCCAGGTGGCTGCGCCCTACGGGTGACCGTTCGTCGCATTGCTAACACTTTCTGAAAATACAGTATATAAAAATACATATTGTATTGAGTGAAGGTGTTTCATGGCCGAATCCATCGATATCGAGCAACTGCGTGCCAACGCCGACGCCGCTGGGCAATTGCTCAAGGCGCTGGCCAATCCGGATCGCCTGCTGTTGCTCTGTCAGCTCTCCCAAGGCGAGCGCAATGTCAGCGAGCTCGAGGCGCTGCTGGGTATTCAGCAGCCCACCCTGTCCCAGCAACTGGCGGTATTGCGCCGCGAAGGCCTGGTGGCGACTCGCCGTGACGGCAAACAGATCTTTTACAGCATCAGCAGCCCGGCGGCGCTGGCCGTGATCGAGACCCTGTACCGGCTGTTCTGTGAGGGCGCGCAATGACCATCGACTGGCTCAACTTCACCCCCTGGAGCGCATTGGCCGGCGGCGCGCTGATCGGCCTGGCTGCCTCCATCTTCGCCCTGGCCAATGGCCGTATCGCTGGTATCAGCGGTCTGCTTGGCAGTCTGCTGCAGCGTGGCGCAGAAGGGCGCGGTGAAAAAGCGGCGTTTCTCCTTGGCCTGCTGCTGGCGCCCTTGCTCTGGGGGCTGTTCGCGAGCATGCCGGATATTCATTTCCAGAGCGGCAGCCTGGGGCTGATCGTTGCCGGCGTGCTGGTTGGCATCGGCACTCGCTATGGCGCCGGTTGCACCAGCGGTCATGGTGTCTGCGGCATTTCCCGTCTGTCGCCGCGCTCGCTGATGGCCACCCTGTGCTTCATGGCTGCGGGTTTCCTCACGGTCTTTGTCCTGCGTCATCTCCTGGGAGGCTGAACATGAGCAGACTCAGTGCATTCGTCTGTGGCGTGTTGTTCGGACTCGGTCTGTTGCTGGCGGGGATGGCCGACCCGAGCAAGGTGCTGGCTTTTCTCGACCTGGCCGGCGCCTGGGATCCGTCGCTGGCGCTGGTGATGGTGGCAGCGATCGGCGTTGCCGCGCTGCCCATGACCCTGGCCCGTCGGCGCAGCCGCGCGCTGCTGGGCGGCGCCATGCAGTTGCCGATACGGCGTGACCTGGATGCCCGCCTGATCGGCGGCAGCCTGCTGTTCGGCGTCGGTTGGGGCATCGCCGGCATCTGCCCGGGGCCGGCTTTGGCGATCCTGCTGACCGGGCACTGGCAGGCGCTGCTGTTCGTCGCGGCGATGCTCGCCGGCATGCTGATCTTTACCGCGCTGGAGGGCCGGCGCGGACGTTGACCTGGAGAACCACCATGCAAGCCAATGTTGGAACCCTCGACCGCAGCCTGCGCATTGCCGTTGGCCTGATACTGATCGTGCTGAGCCTGACCGGCGTCATCGGCCTGTGGGGCTGGATCGGTGTGGTGCCGCTGGCCACCGGCTTCCTGCGCTTCTGCCCGCTTTACCCGGTGCTGGGGATCAGTACCTGCAAGAGGCCGTAACGTCGGTGGCCCCGATCAATTGATCTCTTCCAGCGCCTCGGCGAACTGGCGCACGGCATCGACTACTTGGCGTGCGCCGGTCTGGATGTCCTCGATCACGTGTCCGGCCTGATTGACCAGGGCCACGCCCTGTTCGACCTTGTGGCGGCTCGACTGCATGCTGTCCACCGCGTCCTGCGACAGCTCATGGTTGCGCTTGACCACCTCGACGATCTCCACCGTCGCCTGGGCGGTGCGCGCTGCCAGGTTGCGCACCTCGTCGGCGACCACGGCGAAGCCGCGGCCCTGCTCACCGGCCCTGGCCGCCTCGATGGCGGCATTGAGGGCGAGCAGGTTGGTCTGCTCGGCGATACCGCGGATGGTCTGCACGATGCTGCTGATGCGTTCCGACTGTTCGCTGACCGCCGTGATGCCCGAGGCGGCCCGTGACAGCTCGTCGGCGATACCGCGCACCATCTCCACCGTCTCAAGAATTACCTCGGCGCCATGACGAGCGCTTTCGTCGGTTTGCTGGGAGATCTCGTAGGCGAGTTTGGCCGCTTCTGATTCGGCCTGTTGCTGGCGCACCTGCGCGGTGATGTCGCGGGCGAACTTGACCACCTTGTAGAGCCGGCCACTGGCATCGAACACCGGGTTGTAGGTGGCGCTCAGCCAGACGATATCGCCGTTGCGGTTGACGCGCTGGAAGCGCCCGGAGAAGAACTCGCCACGGTTGAGTCGCTCCCAGAAATCGCGATAGGCCGGTGAGTCGGCTTCTTCTCGGGTGCAGAACTGCCGATGGTGCTTGCCGCGAATATCCTCCAGGCGATAGCCCATGGTTTGCAGGAAGTTGGCGTTGGCTTCCAGCACTTCGCCCTTGAGGTTGAACGCGATCACGGCCATGGAACGGCCGATCGCGTCGATCATGCTTTCCTGTTCCTGTTCGCGGGCCACCAGGGTGGTGATGTCGGTGGCCAGCTTGAGCACCGACTCGACGCGGCCATCGGCGCCCAGAATCGGGTTGTAGCTGGCTTCCAGCCAGACTTCCTGGCCCTGCTTGTTGCGGCGCAGGAAACGATCACGGATGTACTCGCCGGCCGCCAGGCGCTGCCAGAAACGCCGGTACTCGGCGCTGGCCTGGTAGTCGGGAAAGCAGAACAGTCGGTGGTGCTGGCCCTGAATTTCTTCCAGGCGGTAGCCCACGGTCGTGAGGAAATTGTCATTGGCGCCGATGATGGTGCCGTCGGGTTTGAACTCGATCATGGCCGTCGAGCGATCGACGGCAGCCTTCCTGGCGAGAGCGGCTTGCAACTGTTGACGAGCCGCTTCCAGGGCTTGCTTGAGGGCTTTATTGAACATGATGTGCTCGAGAGGATACGGGGATGATCCCGACCAATATTATCGGCTTGGTCAGGATCTACTTGAACCCCGCGCGAGCAATTTTCAGCGCTGTTGCGGCGCCGGCTGTTGCTGGGTGATGCAGTGGATATTGCCGCCGCCGAGGAGGATCTCGCGGCCCGGTACCATCACCACGCGATGCTCGGGGAAGAGCCGCTCGAGGATGGCACGCGCCTCGTCATCCTTGGCATCGTCGAAGCTCGGCGCCACGATGCCGCCGTTGACGATGAGGAAGTTGACGTAGGAGCCGGCCAGGCGCACCTCCGGGCTGCGTTCCTGGCTGCCTTCGACCATATCGACGCCGGCGCACTCTTCGGCAGTGGCGTGGATCGGGCCGGGAATCGGCATCTTGTGCACCACCAGTTGCCGGCCCTTGGCATCACGTGCGCTTTCCAGCACGCGCATGGCGGCCTGGCAGCGTGGGTAGTTGGGATCGTTCTCGTCGTCGGTCCAGGCCAGCAGCACTTCACCCGGGCGCACGTAGCAGCAGAAGTTGTCGACGTGGCCGTCGGTCTCGTCGTTGAACAGGCCGTCCGGCAGCCAGATCACCGTGTCGATGGCCAGGTGCTCGCGCAGGACATTTTCGATCTCTTCGCGCGACAGGTGCGGGTTGCGGTTCCTGTTCAGCAGGCACTCTTCGGTGGTGATCAGGGTGCCCTCGCCATCGACATGGATCGAGCCGCCTTCGAGCACGAAGCCTTCGGTACGGTAGCGCTTGCAACGTTCGACCTCGAGGATCTTGCGCGCCACCTGATCATCGCGCAGCCACGGCCAGTAGAGGCCGCCATCGAAGCCGCCCCAGGCATTGAAGGCCCAGTCCACACCGCGTACTTCGCCGCTGTCGTTGATCACGAAGGTCGGGCCGGTGTCGCGCACCCAGGCGTCATCGGTGGTGATTTCCACCAGGCGGATATTGCTCATGTCCAGGCGTGCGCGGGCATTTTCGTACTGGGCGGCGCTGACGCAGACGGTCACCGGCTCGAACTGGGCGATGGCACGGGCGACGGCGGCGAAGGCGGCCTGCGCCGGTTTGCCGCCATTGCGCCAGTTGTCGCTGCGTTCGGGCCAGACCATCCAGGTCTGGCTATGCGGCGCCCATTCGGCGGGCATGTGGAAGCCATCGGCGCGGGGAGTAGTGCTCAGGGTGGTCATAGTTCACCTGTAGCCCGGATACAATCCGGGGAATCGTGAGAAAAAGCCCCGGATTGCGTCCGGGCTACGTTCATTCGGACAGGCTTTCGCCGTCGAGCGTGGAGATTGGCCAGTATAGGTTCGGGCGGCGGTCACGGAATATACCCCAGGCCGTGCGCGTCTTTTCCAGGGCGGCGAGGTCGAAGCTGTGCACCAGGATGCCTTCCTCGGTCTGATCCAGTTCCTTCACCTTGGCGCCGTACGGGTCGGCGATGAACGAGCTGCCGTAGAAGGTGATGTCGTAGCCGTCCTGCTCCTCGCGGCCGATGCGGTTGCTGGCCACCAGCGGCATCACGTTGGCGCCGGCATGGCCTTGCTGCACGCGCTGCCAGTGCTCGCGCGAGTTGATGCCGGCATCGTGCGGCTCGCTGCCGATGGCGGTCGGGTAGAAGAGGATTTCCGCGCCCATCAACGCCATGCTGCGCGCGCATTCGGGGAACCACTGATCCCAGCAGATGCCCACGCCGATGCGCGCATAGGCGGTATCCCAGACCTTGAAGCCGGTATCGCCCGGGTTGAAGTAGTACTTCTCGTGATAGCCGGGGCCGTCGGGAATATGGCTTTTCCGATAAATCCCGAGGTTTGTGCCGTCGGCATCGAGGATGGCGATGCTGTTGAAACGGGCGCGACCGGCGCGCTCGAAGAAGCTGATCGGCAGCACCACCTTGAGCTCCGCCGCGACCTTGCTGAAGTGCGCAATGGCCGGGTTCTCGTCCACCGTGGTCGCCAGCTGGGTGTAGTCGGCGTTGGGCTTCTGGCAGAAGTAGGGCGTCTCGAACAGCTCCTGAATCAGGATGATCTGCGCGCCCTGGGCGGCTGCCTGGCGCACCAGCTTCTCGGCGTTGGCGATATTGGCGGCGCTATCCCAGGAACAGGCCATCTGGGTCGCGGCAACGGTGACGATACGGGACATAAAGCACCTCTTTGAGTGATATGAGGCCTGATACCGGCCTGCACAGGACGCCATGGTGGAAGCTCGACCAAGGCTGAATGGTCGATTTATATTCGATAAAAATCGAATTTGGAAGTGGTTTTAGAGATTGGGTGGTAAAAATTGCAGATTTTTATCGAATAAATATCTGCATTTTGTTGGCTGCAGGTACGGATTCATCCGTGACAGAGGGGGGGTCGCCAACCGGCGGTGTTCAGTTCGTGAGGGCGCAGGCGGCGTGAGATCAGGCCAGGGGCTCTAGGCGCTTGGGCAGGGCGGGCGGCAGGTACAGGCCGAGGTAGGCATCGAACACGCGCATGCCTTCTTCGGCCAGGCGCGGGGTGATGTGGCCGTGCAACTGCACGGAGCGGGCGTAGACGCGGTCGCCCAGGGACATGGCCAGGTTGAAGACGTCGATATCCGTCGGCAATTGCGGCAGGGGGAAGTGACGGTCGAACAGCGCCCGCATCAAACGGCCCAGCTCCTGATCGTGCTGGTGGTCGGCCTGCGCGACCTCGGCCAGGCCGTGTTGCGCCAGGATCAATTGGCGTGCAGCAGCGTCTTCGGAATAGATGGTCAGCATGCGCTGTTCGACCTGGCGCGAGAGGTCATGCCAGCTGCGCAGGGCTGTATGGTCGATCGGTTCCAACAGGCTGGCGCGGAAAGCCGCATGCACATCGGCAGTCAGCCCTTCGAGCAGCGCCGGGACGCTGGCGAAGAAGTGGTAGACCGAAGAGGGCGGGATGCCGGCGTGTTCGGCCACGCTGTAGATCGACAGGTTGGTCATGCCCTGCTCGGCCAGCAAGGCGCGAGCGGCGGCGAGAATCTGGGCGATTCTCGCCTGGCTGCTGGCGCGTGGCTTGCGCGTGCTGGCGGGGCGCGACATGGCGGAGCTCCTCGATACGTGAGGCGCTATTGGACGCCAGCCAGCGCCGGCGAGGCAAGCCTCGCCAGCCGATCAACTGCCCTGGCGGAAATGCTGCCAGACCTGGTTACGCATCTCGGCATGTTTTTCCGGCAGCACATCCAGCGGGAACAGCCGGCGCTTGGTTTCCTGATCCGGGTACAGGCCGGGCTGTTCGAGCAGGGCGGCCTCGATGAACTGCGCCGAGTCGGAATTGCCATTGGGGTAGAGGGTTTCGGAAGTGACCTGGGCGATCACCTTGGGTTGCATCAGGTAATCGATGAACCGATGGGCCAGGGCCGGTTGGCTGCTGGTGGCCGGGATCACCAGGTTGTCGATGAACAGCACCGAGCCTTCCTGCGGCACCACGAAGCGCACGGGTTGCCCGGCCTGGGCAGCGGCCAGGGCATCGCCGACCCAGGCCATCGACAGGCAAAGGTTGCCCTTGGCCAGGTCATCAATGTAGCGCTCGCTGTCGACGTAGCGCAGGTTAGGGCGCAGCGCGTCGAGTATCTTGCCGGCGCGCTGGATGCGGCTCGGTGCGCTGCGTGCCAGGCTGCGTCCCTGATAATTGAGCAGGAGTGACAGGCCCTCATCAGCGGCATCCAGCACGCTGATGCCACAACTGGCCAGGCGTGCGCTCTGCTGTGGATCGAACAGCAGGCTCCAGCTATCGGGTAGCGGGCCACCATAGGCAGCCTCGGCCTTGGGGGTATTGATGGCCAAGCCGACAGCGCCCCACAGATAGGGCACCGCATGACGATTTTGCGGATCGACGGCGGCCAGCTTGCTGAGCAGCTGTTTGTCCAGATGGCGGCTATTGGGCAGTTGGCTGAAGTCCAGCGGGAGAATGCGACCTGCGCTGATCAGGGCGGGCAGTTGATTGTGCGAAGGCACCGCGACATCGATGGCGTCACCGCTGTTGAGCGCCTTGTCCAGCTCTTCGGCAGTCGTGAAGGTGTGATAGTCGACTGCGATCCCGGTGTCGCGGGTGAAGTCTTCCAGTACCTGAGGTGCGATGTAGTCGTTCCAGTTGTAGACCGTGATGCTGTCGGCGGCCTGGGCCAGCCAAGGAGTGAGGCCGAGGAAAACGGCGACAAGAACGCGATGCATGTGAAGCTCCCTGAAGGATGAAGGCAACAGTATCCGCAGCTGAGGCGGGCGAAGGTTGATTCATGTCAGCGCAGCGGCCTTTGCGGCCAGGCGCAGGCCCCGGTGCAGAGCAGCGGGGCTGGCAGGTTGCAGGCAAAAAGAAGCCGGCTCTGCGGCCGGCTTTCTCGGGGTTACACGGTGTGCAGGTACCAGTTGTACTCGAGGTCGGAGATGGTGGTCTCGAACTCCTGCAGCTCGGCTTCCTTGCACGCGACGAAGATGTCGATGTACTTCGAGTCGATGTACTTGTTCATCACCTCGCTGTCGTCCAGCTCGCGCAGGGCATCGCGCAGGTTGTTCGGCAGGCTGGGCTCGAGCTGCTCATAGGAGTTGCCTTCGATCGGCTCGCCCGGCTCGATCTGGTTGGTCAGACCGTGGTGAATACCGGCAAGGATCGAGGCCAGCATCAGGTAGGGGTTGGCGTCGGCGCCGGCCACGCGGTGTTCGATGCGCACGGCGTCCGGGCTGCCGGTGGGGATGCGAACGGCCACGGTGCGGTTGTCCAGTGCCCAGCTCGGCGCGTTGGGCACATAGAACTGTGCACCGAAGCGGCGGTAGGAGTTGACGTTGGGGCAGAGGAACGCCATCGACGCGGCCATGGTGTCGAGAATGCCGCCGACGGCATGGCGCAACGAAGAGTTCTCCAGCGGATCTTCGGCTGCGAAGATGTTCTTGCCGGTCTTCTTGTCCAGCAGCGAGATGTGCACGTGCAGACCGTTGCCCGCCTGGCCCGGATAGGGCTTGGCCATGAAGGTGGAATCCATCTCATGGTCGTAGGCGATGTTCTTGATCAGGCGCTTGAGCAGCAGGGCGTAATCGCAGGCCTTGATCGCGTCTTCGACGTGATGCAGGTTGACTTCGAACTGTGCCGGGGCGCTTTCCTTGACGATGGCGTCGGCCGGGATGTCCTGCTCCTTGGCGGCTTCGAGCATGTCCTGCAGGCAGTCGACATATTCGTCGAGGTCATCGATCAGATAGACCTGGGTGGAGTGTGGGCGCTTGCCTGAGATCGGCGAGCGCGGCGGCTGCGGACGGCCGTTCACGTTCTCCTGATCGATCAGGTAGAACTCCAGTTCGAAAGCTGCGCAGATACGCAGGCCCAGTTCGTCGAACTTCTGTACCACCTGGCGCAATACCTCGCGCGGGTCGGCGAAGAAAGGCGTGCCGTCCAGCTCGTGCATGGTCATCAGCAGTTGCGCGGTCGGGCGCTTCTGCCAGGGCTCGTTGCACAGGGTATCGGGGATGGGGAAGCAGATACGGTCGGCGTCGCCGATGTCCAGGCCAAGGCCGGTGCTTTCGACGGTGGAGCCATTGATGTCGAGAGCAAAGAGCGAGGCCGGCAGGTTGATGCCTTTCTCGTACACCTTGTGAAGGGCATTACGGTCGATGCGCTTGCCGCGCACCACACCATTCATATCTGCAATAAGAAGGTCGACGAACTGGACCTCGGGATGTTCCTTGAGGAACGCGTTCGCTTCGTTAAGCTGAACGGCACGCGGGGGTACCGACATGATGCAACACCTTTTTGTTAAATATATCAATCATGCGACTGCATGGGTGTGAGTCAATCCGAAACGCACTTTACTGTCAAGCTGGCCTCTGAGTGCCCTGATGTGGGGCGTGATGGCCGTTTTTGGGGCATTTCAGGGCCATTCAGCAGGGCTCAACCCCTGTACGGCTGCGGTGCTCAATGGGGTGTGTTCAATTTTTTACAGCCCTATTGTGTAAAAAAATGAACAAGGCTAAGCTCGGTCGAAACCCCACTAACAGCAATAATACGGGTGTCCAATGTCTCGCTTGCCGATAATCGGCGTCAGCGCTCGCTTCAAGGCCCAGGGCCACAGCTCTCTCGCAGGTGCTTGCACCGCAGGGCTGCATGCCGACAGGAGCGGTATGTCGTGGCGTCAGCGGCAGGCGAATCTTGTCTCCTTCGTTCGCGAAGTTGTATCTGCCCCGGCTTTGCGCTGCATTCTTACCTCGTGTCACCTTAGTTCAGTCATGATCCAAGCGCAGGGTGCCGCACCCGTGCCTGTGTTTCGGCAGGTGCGTGGTTTGCATCTGGCTGCTGTACTGCAGCAAAAGCTTAGTATCGGGGGGCCAAGTTCTCCCTGAAAGGCGGGTAGCATCCGCACACTATCCTGCTCTCTTCCAGGCCTTTGGTGAGGCTTGCAGGGAGGGAGCGGGGCAACGCTGAACCCGCTATAGATATGCAGCAGGTTCTACAACCCTGAGGTCTCTATGAGTACCAAGCTAGACCAGCTCACGAGCTGGCTGAAAGAACGCAAAATCACCGAAGTCGAATGCCTGATCAGTGACCTGACCGGCATTGCCCGCGGCAAGATATCGCCGACCAACAAGTTCCTCGACGAGAAGGGCATGCGTCTGCCCGAGAGCGTGCTGCTGCAGACCGTGACCGGCGACTACGTCGAGGATGACATCTATTACGAGTTGCTGGACGAGGCGGACATCGACATGTTCTGCCGTCCCGATCCCAATGCCGTATTCCTCGTGCCCTGGGCCATCGAGCCCACCGCTATGGTGATCCACGACACCTTCGACAAGCAGGGCAACCCCATCGAGCTGTCGCCGCGCAACATTCTCAAGCGCGTGCTGCAGATGTATGCGGATAAAGGCTGGAAGCCCATCGTCGCGCCAGAGATGGAGTTCTACCTGACCAAGCGCAACAGTGACCCGGACTTCCCGCTGGTGGCACCGATGGGCCGTTCCGGCCGCCCGGAAGTGGGCCGACAGTCGTTTTCCATCGATGCCGCGAACGAATTCGATCCGCTGTTCGAAGACGTCTACGACTGGTGCGAGCTGCAGCACCTGGATCTCGATACGCTGATCCACGAAGACGGCCCGGCGCAGATGGAGATCAACTTCCGCCATGGCGAAGCCCTGCACCTGGCCGACCAGATCACCGTGTTCAAGCGCACCATGCGCGAGGCTGCGCTCAAGCATGACGTGGCGGCCACCTTCATGGCCAAGCCGATCACCGATGAGCCGGGCAGCGCCATGCACATTCACCAGAGCGTGGTGGACATCAAGACCGGCAAGAGCCTGTTCTCCAACGAGGACGGCACGATGAGCGAGCTGTTCCTGCATCACATCGGTGGTCTGCAGAAGTACATCCCCGAGCTACTGCCGCTGTTTGCCCCCAACGTCAACTCGTTCCGCCGCTTCCTGCCCGACACCTCGGCGCCGGTGAACGTCGAGTGGGGCGAGGAGAACCGCACCGTTGGCCTGCGCGTACCCGAGGCCAGCCCACAGAACCGCCGTGTGGAAAACCGCCTGGCGGGCGCCGATGCCAACCCCTATCTGGTACTGGCGGCGTCGCTGCTGTGTGGCTACATCGGCATGGTCGAGGGCATCAAGCCCAGTGCGCCGGTCAAGGGGCGTGGCTATGAGCGCCGCAACCTGCGCCTGCCGCTGACCATCGAGGCGGCGCTGGAGCGTATGGAAGCGTGCAAGGTGGCCGAGAAGTATCTGGGCGAGAAGTTCATGCGTGGCTATGTTGCCGTCAAGCGCGCCGAGCACGAGAACTTCAAGCGCGTGATCAGCTCCTGGGAGCGCGAGTTCCTGCTGCTGTCGGTGTAGTTCCGGCGCAGGTGTAGGGTGGGCTTTAACCCACCCTTGCAGGCTGATTCGGTGGGCTGAAGCGGATCGCCGCGCGGCCCACTCTACAAAAGTCCGTGAGCCGGCAGCGTTCACAGAAGAAGGTGTGGTAATGAACAAGCAAGCGAACAATCCCAAGACTGCCCATTGGCAGGCTCTGAGCCATGCTCACCATCTGGCGCCGTTCAGTGATTACAAGCAGCTGGCCGAGAAGGGCCCGCGCATCATCACCGAAGCCAAAGGTGTGCACCTGTGGGACAGCGAGGGCAACAAGATCCTCGATGGCATGGCCGGCCTGTGGTGCGTGGCCGTTGGCTATGGCCGCGAGGAGCTGGTCGCTGCAGCTTCCAAACAGATGTTGCAGCTGCCGTTCTACAACACCTTCTTCCAGACCGCGCACCCGCCAGTCCTGGAACTGGCGCATGCCATCTCCCAACTGGCGCCGGCCGGCATGAACCACGTGTTCTTCACCGGTTCAGGCTCGGAAGGCAACGACACCATGCTGCGCCTGGTACGCCACTACTGGGCGTGCAAGGGCCAGCCGAACAAGAAGATCATCATCGGCCGCGACAACGGCTACCACGGCTCCACCGTGGCCGGCGCCAGCCTCGGCGGCATGAAGTTCATGCACGAGCAGGGCGACCTGCCGATCCCGGGTATCGCGCATATCCCGCAGCCGTACTGGTTCGGCGAGGGCGGCGACATGACCCCGGACGCCTTCGGTATCTGGGCGGCTGACCAGTTGGAGAAGAAGATTCTCGAACTGGGCGAGGAAAACGTGGCGGCCTTTATCGCCGAGCCGATCCAGGGCGCCGGCGGTGTGATCATCCCGCCAGACACCTACTGGCCGCGCATCAAGGAAATCTTGGCCAAGTACGACATTCTCTTCGTCGCCGACGAGGTGATCTGCGGTTTCGGCCGTACCGGTGAGTGGTTCGGCAGCCAGCACTACGGCCTCAAGCCTGACCTGATGACCATCGCCAAGGGCCTGACCTCGGGCTACGTGCCGATGGGCGGGCTGATCGTCAGCGACAAGGTGTTCGAGGTGATCGAGGCGCATGGTGACTTCAACCACGGCTTCACCTATTCCGGGCATCCGGTAGCAGCGGCGGTGGGCCTGGAGAACCTGCGTATTCTCAAGGGAGAAGGCATCGTCGAGCGGGTGAAAGCTGAAACGGCACCCTATTTGCAGAGTCGTCTGCGTGAGCTGGCGGATCACCCGCTGGTGGGTGAAGTACGCGGTGTCGGCATGCTCGGTGCCATCGAACTGGTACAGGACAAGGCCAGCCGCAAGCGTTACCCGGATGACATGGCCGCCGGCATGGTTTGCCGTGGTCACTGCTTTAATAACGGTCTGATCATGCGCGCCGTAGGCGACACCATGATCATCGCCCCGCCGCTGGTGATCAGCCGCGAGGAAATTGACGAACTGGTGGAAAAGGCGCGCAAGTGCCTGGACCTGACTCTGCAGGAACTGCGTCGCTGAAGGGCAAGGCTGGCCAGGTGATGACTCGAAAGTTGTATCACTGCCATGACCTTGCCAGACTGCGCCAGTGCGTTGGCAAGCCACTTCCAGGGGCGCCGCGTACCTTCGGAACACCGACACGACAACAGGAGCTGTACGCATGAAAACATTCGGCAAGACCCTTCTCGCGTTGTCCCTGGCTGCTGCCTTTGCAGGCGCCGCTCAGGCAGAGGACAAAGTGCTGCATGTCTACAACTGGAGCGATTACATCGCCGAAGACACCCTGGCCAACTTCGAGAAGGAAACCGGCATCAAGGTTGTCTACGACGTCTTCGACAGCAACGAAGTCCTGGAAGCCAAATTGCTGGCCGGCAGCTCGGGCTATGACGTGGTCGTACCGTCCAACCCCTTCCTGGCCAAGCAGATCAAGGCTGGCGTGTTCCAGAAGCTGGACAAGTCCAAGCTGCCGAACTGGTCGAACCTGGACAAGGATCTGCTGCACGCACTGGAGCCGAGCGATCCGGGCAACCAGTACTCGATCCCTTACATGTGGGGCACCATCGGCATCGGCTACAACGTCGAGAAGGTCAAGGCGGTACTGGGTGACAACGCGCCGGTCGACTCCTGGGATCTGGTGTTCAAGCCGGAGAACATGGAAAAACTCAAAGCCTGTGGCGTTTCCTTCCTCGACTCGCCAACCGAGATCCTGCCGGCCGCGCTGCACTACCTGGGCTATGCCCCGGATAGCAACAAGGGCGACGAGCTGAAGAAGGCTGAAGAGCTGTTCATGAAGATTCGCCCGTCGGTGGCCTACTTCCACAGCTCCAAGTACATCTCCGACCTGGCCAACGGCAACATCTGCGTCGCCATCGGCTACTCGGGCGATATCTACCAGGCCAAGGCCCGCGCCGAAGAGGCGAAGAACGGCGTTCAGGTCAGCTACAACATCCCGAAAGAGGGCGCCGGCGCCTTCTTCGACATGCTCGCCGTGCCGGCCGATGCCAAGAACGTCGAAGCCGCCCATACCTTCCTCAACTACCTGATGAAGCCGGAAGTCATGGCCAGCATCACCAACTACGTGCAGTTCCCCAACGGCAACGCCGCTGCCACGCCGCTGGTGGATGAAGCCCTGCGCACCGACCCGGGTGTCTACCCGAGCCCGGAAGTGCTGAAGAAGATCTACACCTTCCCGGATCTGGCTCCGGCGGTGCAGCGCAACATGACCCGCAGCTGGACCAAGATCAAGTCCGGTCGCTGATCGCGTAAGCAGCAAGGCCTGGCGGGCATGCCCGCCAGGTTTCCCAGGGACACTTTACAGGGCCACGATGGCCACCGATGCGCGCGTGTTCGGGCCAAGAGCCTAGGGGTGGTACCGGTGCAGCTTGATCTCGATCTGGCAGTCGCTGATTCCCGACGCGTTTTCCTATAAAGTGCCGCGCTTTTTTTAGCGGCGCAGCAAAGCGAGGATGAAACTGTGCGAGTAACCCTGCCCAAGACTCTGATCGCCCTGGCAGCCGCTACCCTGAGCGGGGCCGCTCTGGCCCAGCAAACGGTGCACATCTACAACTGGAGCGACTACATCGGCGAACAGACTCTGGCCAACTTCGAGGCCAAGACGGGCATCAAGCCGGTCTACGACGTGTTCGACTCCAATGAAACCCTCGAAGGCAAGCTGCTCGCCGGCCGTACCGGCTACGACGTGGTCGTGCCGTCAAACCATTTCCTCGGCAAGCAGATCAAGGCCGGTGCCTTCCAGAAACTGGATCGCGCCAAGCTGCCGAACTGGAATAACCTCGACCCCGCGCTGCTCAAGCAGCTGGAAACCAATGACCCCGGCAACCAGTACGCCGTACCTTATTTGTGGGGCACCAACGGCATTGGTTACAACGTCGAGAAGGTCAAGGAAGTGCTCGGTGTCGACGAGATCGACTCCTGGTCGGTGCTGTTCGAACCGGAGAACATCAAGAAGCTCAGCCAGTGTGGCGTCGCCTTCCTCGATTCGGCCGACGAGATGATTCCGGCCATGCTCAACTACCTGGGCCTCAACCCCAACAGCACCAACCCGGACGATTACGCCAAGGCTGAAGCCAAGCTGCTGGAAGTGCGGCCGTACGTCACCTATTTCCACAGCTCCAAGTACATCGGCGACCTGGCCAACGGCAACATCTGCGTGGCCGCCGGTTTCTCCGGCGACATCCTGCAGGCTGCCGACCGCGCCGAGGAAGCCGGCAAGGGCATCGACATTGCCTACGCCATCCCCAAGGAAGGCGCCAACCTGTGGTTCGACATGCTGGCCATCCCGGCGGATTCGGCCAATACCGACCAGGCCCTCGCCTTCATCAACTATCTCCTCGATCCGCAGGTAATCGCCGAAGTCAGCGATTACGTCGGCTATGCCAACCCCAACACCAAGGCCGGTGAGCTGATGGATCAGGACGTGCGTAACGATCCGTCCGTGTATCCGCCACAAGCCGTACTGGACAAGCTGTACATCTCCGCCGAATTGCCGGTGAAAGTGCAGCGTTTGATGACTCGCGCCTGGACCAAGGTCAAGTCGGGTCAGTAATCGTTCCTGTCCGGCTGCAGGGGCCGGGCATAATCTTCCGGGAGTTTTCCGATAATGGCTGTCGCTTCCAGCGCCTACAAAAAAGCCCTCGAAGGGAACCAGACACCGAAAGAGGTGCTGGTGAAGATCGACCGGGTTACAAAGAAATTCGACGAGACAGTGGCCGTCGACGACGTATCGCTGACCATCAACAAGGGTGAAATCTTCGCCCTGCTCGGTGGCTCCGGATCCGGCAAGTCCACGCTGCTGCGCATGCTCGCTGGTTTCGAGCGACCCACCGAGGGACGCATCATCCTCGATGGCGTGGACATCACCGACATGCCGCCGTACCAGCGGCCGATCAACATGATGTTCCAGTCCTACGCGCTGTTCCCGCACATGACCGTGGCGCAGAACATCGCCTTTGGTCTGCAGCAGGACAAGATGGCCAAGGCCGAGATCGAAGAGCGTGTCAACGAGATGCTCAAGCTCGTGCACATGACCCAGTACGCCAAGCGTAAGCCGCACCAGCTCTCTGGCGGTCAGCGTCAGCGTGTGGCGCTGGCCCGCTCGCTGGCCAAACGGCCGAAGCTGCTGCTGCTCGACGAGCCGATGGGCGCCCTGGACAAGAAGCTGCGTTCGCAGATGCAGCTCGAACTGGTTGAGATCATCGAGCGCGTGGGCGTGACCTGCGTGATGGTCACCCACGACCAGGAAGAGGCCATGACCATGGCCCAGCGCATCGCCATCATGCACCTGGGCTGGATCGCCCAGACCGGCAGCCCGATCGATATCTACGAGACGCCGGCCAACCGCCTGGTGTGTGAATTCATCGGTAACGTCAACCTGTTCGAAGGCGACATCACCACGGACGACGCCGACCACGCCATCATCAGTTGTCCGCAGTTGGACAAGCCGATCTACATCGGCCACGGCATCAGTACCCGTGCCGAGGAGAAGAAGGTCACCTACGCCCTGCGTCCGGAAAAACTGCTGATGGCCACTGAACTGCCGGCCGATCACGAACACCCGGAATACAACTGGAGCCGTGGCCACGTGCACGACATCGCCTACCTGGGCGGCCACTCGGTGTTCTACGTCAAGCTCGACTCCGGCCAGGTGGTGCAATGCTTCATCGCCAACGCCGAACGCCGCGGCAAGCGTCCGACCTGGGACGATCCTGTGGTGGTGTACTGGGAAGACGACAGCGGCGTGGTACTGCAATCATGAAACTGGCCAAACTCTCGCGCTATCTGCCCAGCGGGCGGCATGCCGTGATCGGCATTCCGTTCCTGTGGCTGTTCCTGTTCTTCCTGCTGCCCTTCATCATCGTGCTGAAGATCAGCTTCGCCGAAGCCGACGTGGCCATCCCGCCGTACACGGAAATCTACGAGTGGGCGGATAACAAGCTGACCATTCTGCTCAACCTGGGTAACTACATCTTCCTTACCGAAGATGCCCTGTACCTGTCGGCCTACCTGGGCTCGCTGCAGATCGCCTTCTTCAGCACCCTGCTGTGCCTGGTGATCGGCTATCCGATGGCCTATGCCATCGCCCGTGCGCCAAAGGACCGGCAGACGGTCTACCTGCTGCTGATCATGATGCCGACCTGGACCGCGATCCTGATCCGTGTCTATGCCTGGATGGGCATTCTCGGCAACAACGGCCTGCTCAACAGTTTTCTGCAGGGCATCGGTCTGATCCACGAACCGCTGCAGATCCTCAACACCAACATCGCGGTGTACATCGGCGTGGTCTATTCCTACCTGCCGTTCATGATCCTGCCGCTTTACGCCAACCTGGTGAAGCACGATCACACCCTGCTGGAGGCTGCCTCCGACCTGGGTTCGAGCAACTTCAACAACTTCTGGCGCATCACCGTGCCGCTGTCGAAGAACGGCATCATCGCCGGCTCCATGCTGGTGTTCATCCCGGTGGTCGGCGAGTTCGTCATCCCCGAACTGCTCGGCGGTCCGGAGACCCTGATGATCGGCAAGGTGTTGTGGCAGGAGTTCTTCAACAACCGCGACTGGCCGGTGGCATCCGCCCTGGCGGTGGTCATGCTGGCGATCCTTATCGTGCCCATCATTCTGTTCAACCGTAACCAAGCCAAGGAACTGGAGGGCCGCCCATGAAACGTGTGAGCTTCTCCAGTGTCATGCTCTGGGCGGGCCTGGCATTCATCTACCTGCCGATGGTCATCCTGGTCATCTACTCGTTCAACGCCTCGCGCCTGGTCACGGTTTGGGGTGGCTGGTCGGTGAAATGGTACGTCGGCTTGCTGGACAACACCCAACTGATGAGTGCGGTGGCGCGCTCGCTGGAAATCGCCCTGTACACTGCCATCTCTGCGGTGATTCTCGGCACTCTGGCGGCGTTCGTGCTGACCCGTATCACCCGCTTCAAGGGACGCACGCTGTTCGGTGGCCTGGTCACCGCACCGCTGGTAATGCCTGAGGTGATCACCGGTCTGTCGCTGCTGCTGCTGTTCGTGTTGATGGCGCAACTGCTTGGCTGGCCGGAGCAGCGCGGCATGTCTACCATCTGGATCGCCCACACCACGTTCTGCTCCGCCTATGTGGCAGTGGTGGTGTCGTCGCGCTTGCGTGAGCTGGATATGTCCATCGAAGAGGCCGCCATGGATCTCGGCGCACGGCCGTGGAAGGTGTTCTTCCTGATCACCGTACCGATGATCGCGCCGTCGCTGGCAGCGGGGGCGATGATGTCCTTCGCCCTGTCGCTGGACGATCTGGTACTGGCCAGCTTCGTCTCCGGTCCGGGTTCGACCACCTTGCCGATGGAGATCTTCTCTGCCGTGCGCCTGGGGGTTAAGCCGGAGATCAACGCCGTGGCCAGCCTGATCCTGCTGGTGGTGTCGTTCGCCACCTTCCTGGCCTGGTTCTTCAGCCAGCGCGCCGAGGAAAAGCGCAAGAAGGCGCTGCAGCAGGCGATGGAAGAGACTACTTCGCCATCCTGGCAGCCAGGCAAGGTCTGATTGTCACGATGCGGTATGAAAACGGGCCTCGATGGCCCGTTTTTTATTTGGCATGGGTGATACCGGACTGGCAAGTTTGGGTCAGTGTGCTTTGGTTTTTGGTGTAAAGCTGCTTATCGAGTTCTGCTGATGGCTCCCGTTTCGCCTCCCGGCGACCTTCTTTTGTCAAACGCCACAAAAGAAGGCAAAAAGTCTTGGCCCT